>NZ_BAABIQ010000007.1:0-78261 GCF_039542865.1 Olivibacter ginsenosidimutans
TATGAAAAATTGCTGTTGGTTGAGGCTGCTTAGGATTATAATGTTAGAAAAAATCAACCTAACCTAAATACTGAAAAATGTCTCCACTTTTTTGTTGTAATTCCAGCGCACCTCGAAACTTTTGAGCCAAGCACGTGTTTCCTGCCCCTGTTTTCTTGGGTGGGGGCTGTGCTTTCTGATTTCCTCGAACAGTTCCTTTTTGAATTTTTCGAGGTCATCCCTCGTGATAAGCTCTACGTTCATCTTTCCTCCTTTGTTTTCGTTTAAAAATCTGTTACCCTGCGGACGGAAACAAACGGTATATTTCCGACCGCTTCTGGTACAAAGGAAGGGGCTAAAGCCGTTCAAAGGATGACCATTGTGGGCGTTTGGTCAGTTTTGGGCGAATATGTACGGACTTTAATGGTTCTGTGACGAGAGGAATATTGTTAGGTTTGCGGCTAATGAGCATTATTTGCCAAAGAATAGGTTCTCCTATTAATGTATTTCCGAAATAGGATACGGGCTGTGTAATCGTATGGTGATAGGGATGCTAACGGTTTGGGGCTTGGCGTAGTGGCGGCATTATAGCACTACCGTTGATACTAAGCACTTCACCCGCCATTACGCCAAACCGCTGTTAGCGGTAGTGCATTACTTTGTCATACAGGTGTTTTAGTTGAGTGTCACCAAAACCATAAATGCTTTCTTTATTCCAAAACTCTCTGAATACCTTACCAAAGTCGGTAGAACCATTTTGTATAATGTCCTCAATAACTTTTTCAGGTCTTCCTTTTGTCCCATCTTTTGGAAAACGGTCAACATGAGCTTTAACTACTTCTTGCAAATACGGGAAAGCAGAAGATTGATTTTTTGCAAGACGAATTAATTCCTCAAAATTGTCCCTTTTATAAGCCGTCCATAAGTCCTGCCCTAATTGTAAGTCAGTATTATTTAAAGGAGTTCTGTCAGCAAAACAAATCGTAAGCTCACTTGAATTTGCTGGTCCAAAACCATTCCAAAACTGTTTACTTGTTTTGTCTAAATGGGAAGTATAAACAGCATAAACTTTTTTCTTTATTGACAAACTATTGATAATTGAAATAACGAACCACATATTAACCTGACAGAACAAGTCATACTCAAACCAAAGGTTGAATTCGGAATCGTCAGGAGCATCCATTATTTTTTCAAATTCTTTTACAACATTGTTGTGATATTCCGCTTCTGGTATTCCCATGTATGTAGCCCTTGAATGCCAAAAGTCATGCAAATTGTCGCCTGATAAGTTTCCATCAATAAGTCCTTCTCTAACAACGATTATATCTCCTGCAATTTTTGTGTCAGGAAAACTGTAAGCAAGAGAATCTCCGTTTAAAATATTATAAACCATGATTGTGATGTTTTTGCATTATCGTTAACTCAAATATATGCGAAATTATCCGATCTCCAAAATTTGCAACGTAAAACTATTTTTTGATTGACTTTGTTTATAGTCAGTTTATTACACCGGATTTTTGCTTGCAAAAACTATTGCGTGTTTTGTATAATCTTTTCTGTTTATTTCTGATGTTTATACAGAAATGCACAATGCCCGTATAATGAAGCATTAATCTTCTACGGGTAGAATCCTGAAAATCCTATCCTTTTCCTGTATTGGACGGTATTTTGAACTTGGATTTTCTTTGTTCGGAGTGAACCGACTTCTTATTGTTTCCATATTGATTTCCTCATCACCGTGCTGGAAGTATTTGCATACCATCTTTACCCATACGCTTTCCGTGGAAGCACTCAAAAGACGTGTACCGTCCTTATGTGGGATTCTGATTTCGGGGAATTGGTGTATCACATCTATAAATGCATTCAGATACCCTTTGGTTATCCTCACCTTGTATTCGGTTTCGTATTTTTTCAGCTTATCAAGCTCTAAATCCTTTTCTGCAAGCTCTTTCTTCAATAAAGCAATCTCCGAATCATACCTCGTGATGGTGATATCCACGGGGTCACGGTAGCCGTAGGCATTGATGGATATGAGATAGTCTCGGAATGTCCGCAGGCATTTTAGGTTGACACGGTTCCGTGCATGTTTACGGGAAAAGGGGGATTGTTTGCGGATAAATTCGATATGGTCTGCCACGATTTCCCTTACGAGTTCATAAAACTCCGCTTCGGTGCATTTCCCTGTGCTTACGGCATGCTCCATGTGATAATGATAATATTGTTCCTGTTCTTCGTTACCTATTACGTACAGTCGGGTAAGAAAATGATTGTCATCGTAATAGTTCCAAAACCCTATCGGGCTACCGATGTCGTATCGGTGTTTTCTTCTACTGAAAGGTCGGCGCGTCTTGAAATAGGTATCCCTCATGGCACATCACTTTTTGAACACTTGAAATAAAAAAAGAGACAGTCACTTATTGTGCTGTCTCTTACAAATTTACTTAATTCAGGGGAATTTTTACATTGGCTTACCGGACGGCTGCCATGCGCTCCTTTAAGTTACGCATATCCTCGCTCAACTTGTGTTCCACCACTTTGGCGTAAATCTGTGTGGTTCGGATGCTCGTGTGTCCGAGCATCTTGCTCACTGATTCGATGGGTACGCCGTTACTTAATGTGACCGTAGTGGCAAAGGTATGCCTTGCGATGTGGAACGTAAGCGTTTTACCGATTCCGCAGATGTCCGCTATTTCCTTTAGATAGCCGTTCATCCGTTGGTTGGAGATAACGGGGAACAGCGTGTCGCTGTTGGATGCTTTCGGATGGTCGTGGTATTTCTTTATCAATGCGGATGCCTGTGGCAAAAGCGGTACTTTGACCACCGTTTCCGTTTTCTGCCTGTTGGTGACCAACCAATCCCCACCGTCTATGCCTTTTACGATGTTGCCCCTTGTGAGGTTCGCCATGTCTATATAAGCAAGTCCTGTAAAGCAACTGAAAAGGAACATATCGAGTACCGATTGCAGCCGTTCAATGGCAAAGATTTTGTTTGCCAGTACATCAAGTTCCTCCTTTGTAAGATAGCCCCTTTCCGTTTTGTCGAAGTGGAGTTTGTATTTGGCAAACGGGTCTTTGGTAAGCCAGTCCATCGTGATGGCCATATTCACCATCTTGCGCAACCGCTCCATGTGCTTCATCACCCCGTTGTTGTTCAATGGCTTGTGGTGGTCTTTGGGCTGGTACTTTTGCAGATAGCCCTCGAAATCCAAGATGAACCTGTAATTGAGTTCCGCAAGGGCTATATCGTTCCTGCGGTATTTCTCTTTCAGGAATTTCTCGACATATCTTTGGGTGGTGTGGTAGTTCTTCATCGTACCCTGTGCCAGCTTGTGTGCCGTTTCCCTGTTGTGGTACTCCACAAGTTTGCGTAGGGTCATGGTGTCCTCTGCCGTGCCGAGAAAAAGGGATTTGACCGCATCAACCGTGATAGTCCTACGCTGTTGCACCAATTCGTGGTAACCGTCCGCAATGAGTGTCCGCACCCGTTCGATGTGGCTGTTCAGCTTTTGGATTTCCTCACGCTTGCCTTTCGCCCTGCCCTTTGCATCATCCCATTCCTTTGGCGCTACTTTCTTCTTTAGGGAGATTTCAGACCTGCGACCGTTTACGGCAATCCTTGCATACACTGTTGCCATGCCGTTTTTCTGTTGCTTGGGAATCCGCAAGACGAAGTGGATTCCGAATGTGTTCCTGCTTTTCATACCAATCTATTTTTTGTTTAACTGATACACTTTCGCACGATTCCTTACACACTGCTCACCTATGTGCATTCAAAAGGGTATCAAACAAGGGCAAACAGCATTAAAATTAATGTACTCAATAAATTGATATACAGATAATTAAATGCTAATAGGTGAGTAAATTTAAGTTATCAAAATCACTCACCCAATAACTCACATGTTGATTGATATTCTTTGGGGTTTATTGGTATGGAAAAAAACAAAAAACCCGCAAATTTCATCAATTTGCGGGTTTTTGACTTCACTTAGTGTAAGTGTTGTCGGGGTGGCAGGATTCGAACCTACGACCTCCACATCCCAAATGTGGCGCGATACCGGGCTACGCTACACCCCGATCTCGGTATCTCCTCTAATGAGGATGCAAATATACGATTTTTTTTATTCTTCCCTATTTTTTTATTTTTTAATCTATGTTGCATGTTGATTGGTAAGGGACGAACAGAATGGCTTCTAATCATTGTTTACAATGATGATTTTATTGAAGAATATTGTGAAAAAAGATCAAGCTAGAGCGGATTCTGTAGTAGGGGATTATAGAAGAGAAGCTAAGCGCCTAGTTTCTATAAACGGATTTCAAAAATGCAGTCGGTTTTTTGGGTAAACTTTTGAATCTTTTAGATATTTCTGAGACCGTATCGACTTCTTCTATGTGTTGAAATTTTTCGGATGATTCCCAAGGTGTATACTTCATTAATCGTGAACGATGAATTGTTTGTGTTTTTACTACTGAACCAAGAACAGCTTATAACTTTGCCAACTCGTTAAAAGTTCAACAGGATAAAATAGTATCAATACGAAACCCCAAAATTCAACGCAATAAAATTGGGATTTCTCACGAATTTTTGGGAAGACATGCTTATAACAAAATTGTTATTAAAGACAAGGATGATGAAGTAACGATAAAAACAAAAGTATTGGGACATGATTCTTATGTGAATGGGGTTCGTAGCATCATTGAAACCTGTATCAACCATAAGTTGGAAAATAGAAAGTATACTGTTTTAGACTTAATCGATGAAGGAATACTATAGTGAGAGAGCGATGGCTAACGGCTTTCTTTCGTTGTTCTAAACGTATTTTCAGCAGCTTATATAATGCCCCAGCGTTGTCATGAATTGTTTAATCTCTACAACCTTGCAAATCATTACTTTAACAACATTTTACTGCACAATACTTTTAATTAATCATTAAGTTCTTCTGCTTGTTTTGACAAGCGCTTAGCGTACGTATACTTGTCGGCTGTCATATCTGGAGACAACTGTTTTACCATAAACTGTTGAATGGTTCCAACAATTGTTGAATAAAAAAGTGCTGGATTGATATTATCCGAGAAAGCCCCGTTAAGTTGACCAGTATGTATAATTTCTTCGAAGCTTTTATAATTGATTTGCCGTAGTTCCTGTACTGCGGGACTGTTTTTTACCAATTCTTCTTGAAAGAATATTTTGGCCATTTCATGTTGATGGAAGGCATAGGTGATATGGATATCGATCATAGCAAACATTTTTTCCAGTTCGGCCTGCCTCCCTGTTAATATGCTTTGTATCTTTTCCATAATTTTCTGAATCCCTTCTTGTAAAATACTATCCAGCAAGCGATTCTTACTACTGAAATAGTAATTGATCATAGAAAGATTGACACTTGCCATCATCGCTATTTCACGGATGCTTGTAGCAGCGAAACCTTTTTGGGCAATTAAGTGAATTGCTGCTTTCATAATTTGGTGTTTTGGATCCATTGTAATTATATTTTATGTTGAAACGGAAACTGCCGTAGCCGCTATATCTTTATCATCAAAGCTATCGGTACGATAACCTGCTATCGGTTCACCTTTAAAACGCTTGCGGGCTAAAATTAATTTGCGATGCTGCAAACGGTAAAAAGGATGTAGCGCAATATATATCAGCACCAATGTGCTTGCTAGTGCAATATAACCAAAAAGCCGTTTAATTGCAGTAAGTGTTGCTTGTGTCTGCACACTTGGATAGAGTTGTGCCCCACCGCTCGCTTGTACCCATGGATCCATCGCATCCATTTCGGTAGCCAATGCTGTGATACCATCCCATTGTAATTGATATAATCCCCAAGAAAACAAAGCGCTGAAAAAAGCGGTTCCGATAAAGGATCGTATACCTATAACGATTGGATATGCACCCATTAATTGCATCGGTTGAAGCGAATTGGCAAAGTAGAAACCTCCTCCTATATAAACTAAAGCCACACCCAAACCCTTTAAGAATATAGGTAATAACAGATAGGCTATTTCTATAACTGGTGATACTAAAAAATACAGGCTGACCGTATAGAGCAAGAAACATCCGTAGGCAATCAACAATATAGACCTCGTAGACCATTCATACTTAAACCATCTTGAAGCCACGCACCCACCTAATATAATGCCAGGCACCATAGCTAGGTTCAATAAAGCATTTGTAGGTGTGTCATATTTTAAGATACTGGTAAAAGCAGACTGTAAGGTAGATGTTGCCAAGTACATACCCATTAAAGAAAATAGAATAATGGCTGTTACGACATTGCGCTTACCAAAAACCGATAGGGGTATAAAAGGAATATCAACGGTTAACTGTCGACGTATAAATAGCGCTACCACCACCACAAAACCTGCAAGCGCTGCTTTCAGATTCATAGAAGCATAAAACCATCCCTGCTGTTTAGTATAAACCAATAGATAATTTAAGAGTAGGCTAGCTACCGTAAATAATCCCACACCTATCCAATCAATCTTTTGGATAGGTGTCCATCTGGCTTTCCACTTATTGTGCATAAAAACAGTACATACCAAAGCGCAAGCAAATAGGATCATAGCCGCAATTAAATAAACAACGTGCCAATTAAGTTTATACGATGTCGTGGCCGTTAGATAACCTACGAATTGACCGGCACTGAGAATGAGGGGATAAAATACCGCATAAAACGCACCTCTATCACCTTTGGGAGAAATGATAAACATAATGGGAGAAACCAACTCGATCATTCCGAATATTTTGATAAAACCCAATAACAGACTGCAAAGCATGATGACCTCAGGAATCTCGGTATAGCCTATAATCAAGCTTAGCAATCCTAGACCAATAAACGTAATTAATAGAATTACCTTGGACTTAAAATACGGTTTTATTTTTAATACGACTCCAATACCCACCATCATCCCGACTGTTGAGGCATAATTGGCGAAAGTTAACGTTTCCGCCAGTGTTCCCAGACCAGAGTACATGTCGCTGATATTCGCTGTATAAATACCCGACACCGTTAGTAGGGGTAAAGCCAGCACAAACATCAATGTGATTTGTACTGGCTTAGGTATCCAAGAATGAAAAAGCCCTTCTTTATACATCTTTATTTTAATCTGATTTCCACATTCATTCCAGCACGTAAATGTTCAAGACGCTCTTCACTGTTCGCTGCGGTAAACTCGATACGAACCGGTATACGTTGCTGAACCTTTACAAAGTTTCCGGTAGAATTATCAACGGGTACGGCAGAATATTTCGCTCCGGTAGCTTCAGAAATAGCGGTTACCACCCCCTCATATTCCGCTCCATCAAGTGCATCTACATTGATCTTCACCCTTTTTCCAATACCGATATGAGGCATCTGTCTTTCACGATAATTGGCAACGATCCATTTGGTATCGTTAGTTACAATGGTAGCTACTTGCTGTCCGGCTTGAAGGAGCTGCCCCACATTGATTATCCTTCTTCCCATCACGCCATCATAAGGGGCCGTAATAACGGTATAGGACAAATTCAGGCGCGCCATTTCAAGCGCAGAAGCCGTACGTTTGATTTCTGCATCGCTAAGCTCAATTTTATTAATAGCTTCCTTAACCGATAAGTTTGAGGTGCCGCGCTGACGGATGAGGGATTCATACTGTGCTTTTTGAGCATCATATTCCGTTTTCACTTGTTCATATTGCTGTTGGGTAACGGCCTCATCTACTAATAAGCTTTTATAACGCTTATAGTTCTGTTCGGCATTCCACAAACGGGCTTTTGCCCCGGCAATATTGGCCTCTGCAATGGCGATGTTATTCGTGAGTGTATTTACCGATGAAGCAGTTACGTTCTTACTGGCCAAGGCATTCATATGCGCTGCTTCGACTTGACCCAATTGGGTTCGAATTTCCCGATCATCCAAAATAACCAATGTGTCCCCTTTTTTAACTTTTTGATGTTCGATATAGCGAATTTCTTTGATATATGCGGAAACCCTGCTATTGATTGGGTTAATGAATGCTTCTACCTGCGCATCATTGGTATAATTCGTATCCCCTATATGCAGGTAACTCTTCAATATCCACAGCAGGGCCAAGGCAACCACTAAAAAAACCAACACATTAATCATCGTAATCCGGAGATTGTTTTTACCTGCTTTTCGTTTTTTTGACTTCTCGTTTGACATCGTATGCTAACTGTTTGTGTTTTTGAAATTGGTATTGTACTCCTATTAAATTGTTCCTAATTCAGTTAGTAACTGATAATGGGTATATAAAACATTAATCGCTGCGTTCGTATGTTGCAGTTCTGCATCCAGCTTCGCGTTTGATGCGTCGAGCATATCAATAAGTAAAGCCAGTTGGTTCAAGTATTTTTTTTCTATAATCCGGTAATTCTCATTCGCTAAACGCATATTTTGCGCCAAGGTGTGTACACGTACCAAAGCTTCTTGGTGCGCTGTATAAGTAGCATTTACCTTTATCTCTTTATCCTGTCTGGCCAAAATTGCTTGCTCTTTCGCTTGGTTTTTGCGCAATTTGTCCAACTTAATATTTCTGGGTGCATCATATAAGGAAGCAATATTGTAAGACAAGGTTAGTCCAACTTGCCATCCATTGCTATATTTATCAACAGCAGGGCTGCTTGACGTAATCGGACGCTGTAAATTGTTTCCTGCATAAGCCGATAACGTAGGCAAACGATCCGCTTTAGTTATGGCTAAATTTTTGTCGGCAATTTCCACTTGTAAATCGGCTGATTGGATGGCTGGGTAGTTCTTGCGGGCAATTTCCTGATATTGAGCCAACGAAGAAACCGTTGGCCGTTGGGTCAATACGGTGGTGTCAGGTAAGATAAATGTGTTTTCCGGCAAACCTGTTGCTATTGTCAGCTGCTTATTGATCACATTAATATTGTTATTGATACTGATCACGGCAAGTTTCAGATCGGATATCTGTAGCTCGCTGCGGATAACATCATTACGGGTTACCATACCCTTTTCATAAAACTTCTCGATTTGACGAAGGCGTAGTTCTGCCAATGCAATATTTTGCTCGTAAACTTCTCTTTGATTGTACAGCTTATAAAGGTCAAAATAGTTGCCAGCAACCAAGAGCTTGATACCTAGTTTGCTCTCTTCGAGATCTAAGGCTGCAATCTGCTCCTGAAGTGAAGCATTGGCAATGGCGTTATTGACGGTATTACCCTTAAAAATCAATTGACTGGCCTGTAAAGCAAATGTATTGGCAAAGTGCGGCATCGGTACCTTGGTGGCTTTAGAAAAGTCTTTTTCGATTAAGAGTGCATCTCCAAGGTATCCTCCCGTCAACGAAGCACTGGCATTTGGTAAGCGCTGAAGTTTGGTTACCTCTACCTGTTGCTTTGCAATTCCCAATGCATTGCTGCTGATCTTTAACGATTGATTATTTTTTAAGGTGAGATCAAAAATCTGTTCTAAACTATAAACCTGTTTTATCGTATCTTGGGCTATGCTCAGATAAGGGAGATAGAAGCAAAATAAAAATAGAATAATTTTATAAGGCATAAAAGTAAAAATACTTACTGTTTGATATTTAACTAATAAATTAAAAAAAACCGAATTTATTTCCATAAGTTTTCTCCCATATGTTTTAGCACGGAAGAAGCGTTGGTGATATCAGCTTTAGAAAGTCCTGTTTGTAAAGTTTCATACAAGCCGTTCATGAGTGCATCTAATTCCTTTTCGTGATTACGTCCCATCTTGGTGAGAGAGATGATTTTATTTCTCCTGTCTGAAGGATCTTCCGAGCGGACAATGAGTTTGCGTTTGGCCAAATTGTCCAATAAGGACGTTAAACTAGCCTTATTTTTTGAAATGGTGTCTGCAATTTCTTGCTGGTTGAGATCCCCTCTAGACCATAATACAGCTAGGACCTGAAGCATCTCATAGGTTAAATCCAAATTGGACTCTTTAAGCTTTCTGCGAATATAATTCCGCATACCGGCCCTTAAGCTTTGCACGTTATTAACCAACTCCTTGGCTTCTTTTATCTGCGATCGCTGTTTCATTTCGAGTGCAAAGATACGAAAAAAATAGTTTAATATCAAACCATAGTATAGCTGTTTTATAACTGCCTTTCTGATACTTGTTGTTTGTTCTGCATATCCGAGAAGAAACCACTTGCATAATTGCTATATTTTAATCTTATTTAGGATAAGCGTACAGCAAAATAATGAGGACCGGATAGCGGTTATGCCTTTTTTTGAATCCATGTTTTAATTTGGATAAGCATATATTTTAACAGAGATATACTTTCTTTTAAAAAAACACGTTTTCTTCAAGATGGTAAGTTTAATGCAACTTACATGCGTTAGTAAAACTGAGTTAAGTATTCTGAGAAAAATAGTTGAAAAGGACTCGTACGAAAAATTCTTTATTAGCGCAGAATAGGCGGTTATTAAAAAGCAGCAAATGATGTTAAGGTCATTTATTTACCTGATTTTTTTTACGGTAGGAATTAATACCAAAAGCTTTAGCCAGATTGGAAGGCTAAGTATAGGATTGGAACGGAGCCCACAGTTTACTTGGTTTTCTGCCAAGAACGCAGATTTGATCAAAACGAATAATAAATGGGGTGATAATTATGGTCTGCAAATACAATATGATTTCCCAGGTCATCTCGGAATTTCCACAAATTTTATCGTGGCTAATCAAAAAACGGATTTTCAATATGCTGAACAGAAATTTAGATTGGCAAATAGGTTTTTTAAAATTCCTTTTATGTTAAGCTATACAGCTAAACCGACAGGTCAAGCTAGTTTAATTTGGCGTATAGGCCCGCAATTGAGTCTATTGAACCGTGCCGAGGTGAGCAATAATACGTCAGATATCTCCAAAGCGTCTTATGACCGCCGATTGCTGGCAGGAATGACGGCATACGGCGGATATCGGTTATATATCGTGGATTTTGTGTCGCTAAATTTCGGTTTACGATTTGATCACGATTTTTCTACATTAAGTTATGAAGACGCTTCAGCCATTCACCTGCCATCTGGCAGAAATAGGACACTTTCATTTGTATTTGGTGTTAATATTCTTAATTTTTTGATCAATTAAGTTTAACTATTTACTCAATTAGATGTTCTTTGGAAAAGCGTCTTCCCAAAGTTTATCTTTCCAATTTTTAGATTCTTCATCCGTTAACAAACATGCTTCTAATTCCTGAAGGCACTTATCTTTTTCTAAGTATTGCCCGATAAAAACCAGTTCATTTTGGCGATCTCCCCATTCCTTGCTCCATCTGTTTTCGATCTCTTTTCGGAATTCATGATAGGAAGGATATTGGATACGTTCGTTATAGGGCATGCTGCACCACCATGAGCCAGCGCTTTCAATTCTTAAACTACCACCTGCTTGACTGAAGTTTATGGCTACATTGGGCCTTGACGCTATCCAAAAAAGACCCTTTGCACGAATCAAGGTGCTTGGATAATCTTTGTTCAGGTAGTGAAACCATCGCGCTGGATGAAAAGGTTTTTGCGATGTAAAGACAAAAGAGGAGATTCCATATTCTTCTGTCTCCGGAATATGCTCATTTTCCAGTTCTTGTTTCCATCCAGGACTAGCAGATGCTGTTTCAAAATTAAACAAACCGGTATGGAGGATGGCTGATGGATTTACTTTTCCAAAGCTTGAGCGTAGAATGTGTGCCCCTGGATTGAGCTTTCTAATGGCCGCTTCAAGCGTACCTATAGTTGTTTCTGCAACCAGATCGGTTTTGTTCAAAATAATCACATTAGCGAATTCCAATTGGTCTGTAAGCAGATTGACGATGGTTCTGTGATCATATGCATCATCAGTAAGCGCACGATCTTGGAGCGTTTCATGTGTTCCAAAATCCTTAAAGAAATTAAAACAATCAACAACCGTTACCATGGTATCGATATAACTAAAGGAGCTGAGATCGATACCTTGCTGTTCATCAACATAACTCCAGGTTTGCGCTACCGGAATGGGTTCCGAAATTCCAGTACTTTCGATGAGCAAGTAATCGAAGCGATTTTCTTTTGCCAGCTTTTCTACTTCTGTCACTAAGTCTTCCCTGAGCGTACAGCAAATGCAACCATTGCTCATTTCAACTAATTTCTCCTCTGTTCTTGAAAGTACATTTTCCCGACTTACCATTTGCGCATCAATGTTAATTTCACTCATATCATTAACAATTACCGCGACTTTCAAATTTTCCTTGTTATGTAATACATGATTGAGAAGGGTTGTTTTGCCCGCTCCTAAAAATCCGCTCAATACGGTTACAGGAAGTTTTTTAGCTGCCATATAGTTCTTTTTTTGTTTTATGGGGGCATGTATTTCAAGCCATACCTACCATGATGCGGTGTTTTAGTAATACCAGTTCCAAAAGCTGGTGATATTGATAATGCAATCGAGTTGCAAATTAATAAATACTTATTTACATTTGCAACTCGATTGCATTTATTTAATAAAATTTTTAGATCATGAAAGTTAGTTTATTGGGGAAAATGGATATGGTGGGATTTACAGCATCAGCATTGTGTGCAGTACATTGTGCGTTAATGCCATTTGTAATAACGCTATTGCCCCTTGTAGGATTGGAGTTTCTTGCCAGTCCATGGGTAGAAATCAGCATCATCGTTTTGTCGATTTTAATCGGGATAAGCTCACTTATACCTTCTTATTTGAAATATCACCGAAAGTTGTGGCCTATAATTATGCTTCTAGTTGGATTTATATTGATTTTTGGGGCACATTTTTTAGGTTTTCATGAGCTAGAACCTATACTTGTTCCCATAGGAGGCTTAACCATTGCGGGAGCGCATTTCCTGAACTGGAAATTAAACAGGCCCTTTCATTGTGCTGCATGCGTTAAAGACGGGTTAGAAAAAAAATAAGCAAAAATGGAAGCTTTGGTAATTGCGCTTGATGATGTTAAATTTAACTATACGGATGATGTTAAGCTTTCATTTCCCAGATTTACCCTTCGAAAGGGAGAACATTGCTTGATTCTAGGAAATTCTGGAAGTGGAAAAACGACACTTATTCATATGATGTGTGGTTTACTTAGACCTTCAAGCGGAAAGGTAATATTAAATGGAGTTGATATTTATGGACTTTCCGCAAAACAATTAGATCATTTTCGAGGACAAAATATCGGGCTTATTTTTCAGCAGACGCATTTGATCAGAAGTTTAACAATCCTGGAAAATTTGCAATTGGCAAGGTGGTTAGCGGGATTAAAGGAAGATCGGGAAGAACTGTTGCTGGTACTGCAACGGTTAAAGATAGCCGATAAAGCAACCAATTATCCCCATCAGTTAAGCCAAGGACAAGCACAAAGAGCGGCTATTGCACGTGCATTAGTAAATCGACCGATGTTTTTAATTGCTGACGAACCCACATCTTCTCTGGATGACCACCATGCAGCGTTGGTGCTGGATCTCTTATTGGATCAATCACAAAATTTTGGTGCTTCTTTGATCATCGCGACACATGACAAAAGGGTTAAAGACCAAATTGTTAATACTTATCAGTTATAGCGTATGACCATCTTTCAAGTTGCCTATAAAAATATTGTCCACCAATTTTCATCCTCTTTTTTGGGAGCGCTCCTTTCAGCTTTGGGAACAACTATTTTCTGTCTGATATTACTATTGTCATTTCAGTTAAACGAACAGTTAACCTTAAATAGTAAACATATCGATTTGGTTATTGGAGCTAAAGGAAGTCCTCTACAACTGATATTAAACAGTATTTATCATGTCGACTATCCAACAGGCAATATCCCGCTTGAGGAAGCACTGGCGCTTACAAAAAGTCCACTCGTAAAAATAGCTGTCCCATTATCCATGGGTGATAATTATCAAGGATATCGGATTATTGGTACGGATAGTTCTTTTTTTAAACTTTATGGTACCACGGTAGCACAGGGCAAATGGTGGTCAACTGATTTTGAAGCTGTTGTAGGGGCAGAGGTGGCAAAAGAAAAGCATATAAGGGTGGGTGATAAGCTCGTTGGAGCTCACGGGCTTACCAGCAGTACAGATTTACATGCTGATCATCCGTATACGGTAGTGGGTATCTTGGAAAAAAATAATAGCGTTGCCGATAAGTTAGTCCTTACTGATCTTTCCAGTGTATGGCATATGCATGAAGAACACCATCATCATCATGAAGATGAATCAGCCCTAAGTCACGATGATGATCACGACATACATGATTTGATCGCACTTGGCAATCACGGAAAAGAGATTACCAGTATGTTGATACAGTATAAAAATCCAACAGCAGTAGCCATGTTTCCCCGGATGGTGAACCAAACAACCGGAATGCAGGCCGCATCCCCAGCATTGGAAAGTGCACGGTTATTTTCTATTCTGGGAATAGGTTTAGACGCATTAAAATTTTTAGCCGTTACACTTATGCTGATTGCCGCTATAAGTGTGTTTATTAGCCTTTACAACGCATTTAAAAGTCGGAAATATGAACTAGCTATCATGCGTACCATGGGGGCAGCACGCTTGACGTTGTTTGGGATAATGGTTATAGAAGGTATCTACATTACAGTTTTCGGAGCACTTGCGGGAATCGTATTAGCCCATTTTATTATGTATGTTATTTCGCAAGTAGATAATACCGAATTCATCACTGCGTGGCAGTTTGTGAAACAGGAAATCTGGATTGTAGTGGCCGCCGTTCTATTGGGTTTTATTGCAGCACTTCTTCCCGCTATAAAAGCCTATTTTACCCAAATTTCAAAAATATTAGCTGAAGAATAATGAAACGAAATGCATTAATTTTAGTCGTTACCCTTTTGTTTGGCTACCCATTGGCACATGGCCAACAGGTTCCGGACCATAAATCGATGATGAACGAAACTTGGGAAAGAATAGATGAGTTGATGTATAAAGTTACAACCAACGATGATGGTACAACAAGCTATACCCCCTTTTTTCCTAAACCACTCCAAGAATTAGATGGTACTGTAGTAACCTTACCTGGTTACATGATTCCATTTGAATTGGGAAGAGAGCATCATATGTTTCTAATTTCTGTACTACCGGTGATGCAATGCATGTTCTGTGGACAAAACGGTATTCCTCCTATGGTTCAGGTAACCATGAAAACTGGTAAGGCAAGATTTTCCAATCATCCATTTAAAGTGAAAGGGCGTATCCATTTAAACACGGATATGGAAAAGGGAGCAGAAGTACAGCTATTGGATGCTGAGGTAATCAACTAATCTTTTTTTAGCGCTATTATTTCGCTCGTTTTCGGTTTTAGTGCCTTTTCGTGTAAAAGTGCTTTTTTAAAGGACAACCGGTTACAGTAATTGTTAATGCATAGCTTGCTCAAGATCATCATTTCGCAACCCTGATGACAGCGATATAGGGTAACTGATAATCTTGTTATCCGTATTTTTATCCTTTCGTATGGATTTGTGTGTTTTTTACCGACATCAGATTATCTTTGCAATACATGAAGGGTATTATACAGGGATTATTTAAACACGCCATGCATTGTTGGTACAAGATTATCAATTTGGGAATATATCCAACGATGCCCTTTATAGAATCACGGCGCACCAAACTTTTAATACCTTATCCGGTCTTTACTTTCATAATGGTGCGGAGTATTATTTATTAATCATACTGATTACTACAATCCTCATTTACGACTATGATTGGATTGCCATGATTTTAAGTGGGTTGATCATTACAGCTTTTATGCTTGTTTCGCTTTTCCCTCAATCAACTAAATGGGAAGGCGCTGTAACAAGCGGACAAGTATAGAGCAACATAGCACTGGCTCTATTGTTTATCGTTGTTATCGTTTTCTATTTTAAGCGTATCCAAACGGAATATCAGCGGAAAATTGAAAAACAGCAGCAAGCACTGTTTGCTATGAATAAAGACAAAGAGAAACTGTTTTCAATTATTGCGCATGACATACGTAGCCCATTAGCTACGCTAGAACATGTATTAGATATGTATCAGGATGGACACCTTAACGATATGGAAGTTAGGAGGGATTTCGGCATATTGCATGAGAAAGTATCACAGTTAAGCGCAACATTGGATAATATGCTTCGTTGGAGTAGTCGTAGTATGCAAGGTATACAAACTAGACCACGACATTTCCTGCTTTTGTCTGTATTGTCAGAAGTGCTCCATTTTTTTGATTTGATTATATTGCAAAAACATATTACTGTAGAAATACAGGTGCCTGAAACGGAGGCACTATATGCAGACCGTGATCAAGTGTCTGTTATACTCCGGAATATTTTTAGCAATGCGTTAAAATTCAGTTTTCAGGAAGGTAGCGTGTCAATAAAGACAACCAATGCTGGCGATATGGTTGCCATACATATCGAAGATCATGGCGTAGGAATGGATACAGAATTGCTGAAAAGCCTATTTACTTCTTCCAACCAAGCTGCACTTGATACTACTGGAGAGCGTGGTTTCGGCTTAGGATTACTCTTGAGTAACGAATTTATTCGCTTAAATAAGGGTACCATTGATATAAAAAGTAAGTTGGATGAGGGTACTACGGTTACCATAATATTACCAAAAGGAGAAATGCCGGAATAAGGAATCCAATCGAAAAGAACTACAGAATTTATTGTTCGACAACCTATTTATTTTCTCTTTCGTTTTTGAATAATTAAAAACTTAACCTATATTTGAGTGCAGGAAATGATGCCTTCCTATTAAACCGCCCTAAAAAGCTGATGGCGTCTACAGATTGGTTAATGACCTTATATGGTCTTTATTATAATTTGTAGATGAACGTAGTCAGTAATTATTCTAGCATTTTTTTTAAGCGTAATATCGATTTTTGGTTGTATTTAATTTCGGATAATTTTTTCCGGATGGTTCATAGATCAAACCATAAGGTGCGCTCAATATCCGCCTTTTGCCTTTACCTAAGTATTTGCTGTAACGCAAAGAAGAACAATTTTTCACATACTAATTTTTATTTCAATGAAGCTAACAAAAATTTTTGCACGGGAAGTGCTGGATTCGCGTGGTAATCCTACGGTAGAAGCCGAGGTTACTGTTGAAGGATATACTAGCAGCGGAATTTCTCCTTCAGGGGCTAGTACGGGCGAGAAAGAAGCGGTAGAATTGCGGGATAGCACTCAAAAACGATATCACGGTAAAGGAGTGCTTACTGCCGTTGAACAAGTAAACAATGAAGTTGCTAAAGCAGTTACTAATCGTGAATTTCAAGATCAACGGGTATTTGATGAATTTCTTATTGAGCTGGATGGTACACCTAATAAATCAAGACTTGGCGCAAATGCCATATTGGCGCTGTCTATCGCATTTGCTCGCGCTTCGGCACAGGTAAACGGAGTTGAACTTTACCGGCAACTCTGGTCAAGAGAAAATTATATACTTCCCGTTCCTTGCATGAATGTAATCAATGGCGGTAGGCATGCAGATAATACGGTTGATTTTCAGGAGTTTATGATCGCTCCTCATCATGCACCATCCTTTGCAGAAAGTATTCGCATAGGTGAAGAAATCTTTCATACACTAAAGGCAGAACTTCATCAAAGAGGACTTTCTACCGGAGTAGGGGACGAAGGGGGATTTGCCCCTGATTTACGTAGTAATGAGGAGGCTATTGAGCTCATTCTTGCCGCGATAGAAAAAGCAGGATATCGCTCTGGGCATGATGTTTCCATTTGTATCGATCCGGCAACTAGTGAATTATGGGAAGATGGCAGGTATCAGTTCTTTAAAAGTGATGGCCGTTATTTAACCTCTGATGAAATGATAGACCTTTGGGAGCAATGGATTACGCAGTATCCTATCGTCCTGCTGGAAGATGGTTTGGGCGAAAATGATTGGCAAGGGTGGAAGAAGCTGACACAGCGGCTGGGTAGTCGTATCGAATTGGTAGGCGATGATATTTTCTGTACTAATCCTGCCATTATTTGGGATGGTATTAATCAAGGGATCGGTAATAGTGTCTTAATTAAATTGAATCAGATTGGCACCGTAACGGAAACATTGGATGCGGTAAAACTGGCTCAAGATAATGGCTATGCTTGCTTTATTTCCCACCGTAGTGGCGAAACAGAGGATACCACCATAGCGGACCTAGTCGTAGCAACTGGTGCCGGACATATTAAGACAGGAAGCGGCTGCCGCTCAGAACGTATTGCCAAGTTTAATCGTCTGCTACGCATTGAACAACAGCTGGGTAGTAAGGCATCCTTTGTTGGTAAATCGACGTTTAAAAACAGCAAATCTTAAATTATGATGGTTGGAACAGCACATCCATGGCATGACGTTACCGTAGGCGATGCTATACCCAATGAAGTGATTGCCGTAATTGAGATACCTTCGGGCAGCCGGACAAAATATGAATTGGATAAGCCCTCCGGACTGATCCGCTTAGATAGAGTGCTCTTTTCGCCGGTTCATTACCCCGCAAATTATGGACTGATCCCACAAACCTATTACAGCGACGGCGATCCGCTGGATATACTGGTTATTTGTTCGGAAGCACTGGTTCCGATGTCGTTAGTAAAGGCACGGATAATCGGTATGATGGAAATGATTGATAGCGACATGGATGATAACAAGATTATTGCGGTGGCAGCGAATGACGCTTCTCTTGCGTATGTAAAGAATATTGAAGATCTACCTCCGCATACCACGCACGAATTCCGAAACTTTTTTGAAGACTATAAAAAATTGGAAGGGAAGTCGGTGCAAGTACTGGGCTTTAAGGGAAGATCAGCAGCTTTTGCTTGTATTATGGAAAGTATCGCACTATATAAACAGGAAATCAAAGCAACAGTAAAAAAACAAGTAAATGGATAGATTCAGGATTGAACACGTATCGATATTTAGGCAGCTTTTAAAATGGTCGTTCATTGTAATACCTATCGCCATCGTGATCGGTAGTATGGTGGCATTTTTTTTATGGTCGTTAAATTTGGCCATCCATTTTCGGTTTAACCATCCCTGGCTGCTGCTTTTTTTGCCGCTCGCTGGTATTGTTATCCATATACTTTACAAATCGATTGGAAAGTCATCAGAAAAAGGTAATAACCTCATCATGGACGAGATTCATCAACCTGGCGGTGGGGTACCTAAGCGAATGGCTCCTATCGTATTATTCGCTACCGTTATTACTCACCTTTTTGGTGGGTCAGCAGGACGTGAAGGTACTGCGGTACAAATTGGTGGGAGCATCGCCCAAATGTTCGGAAAATGGTTCCGTCTGAACGGACGCGACATGGCCATTGTACTGACTTCAGGTGTTGCTGCCGGTTTTGGGGCTGTGTTCGGTACGCCGCTTACTGGTGCTGTTTTTGCACTGGAAGTGCTGACCATTGGTCGCGTAAGGTACGATGCGTTACTGCCCTGTCTGATCGCAGGTATCGTGGGTGATCTGACCGTATCTGCTTGGCAGGTGCATCATACTCATTACCATATCGATTACGTGCAAAGCACTTCTGGTTATTGGCTTTCGGAATACCTCAGTATCGATTTGCTATTGTTATTGAAGGTAATCATCGCCTCGATTGCTTTCGGGCTCGCCAGTTATCTATTCGCTGAGATGGCCCACCGGATCAAGGCTTTTATGCTAAAGGTGATTTCCATTAAGTGGCTAATTCCGGTTATTGGAGGGTTAGTCATTATCCTGCTCAGTAAAATAAACGGCAGGCCTGATTACCTGAGCCTTGGAGTAGATCCGGAGTACCCCGGCGCTATAACCATACCTTCAGCCTTTCGGGAAGGTGGGGCCGACGCGTGGAGCTGGCTATGGAAAACCATTTATACTACTATTACCTTGGGAACAGGGTTTAAAGGTGGAGAAGTGACACCGCTCTTCTATATTGGTGCCACGCTCGGCAATACGCTGTCAGGTTTAATGAGTGCTCCTGTCAGTCTTTTTGCAGCGCTCGGCTTTATTGCAGTATTTTCTGGAGCTACCAATACCCCATTGGCCTGTACGCTAATGGGTATTGAACTGTTTGGCGGGGAATATACCTTGTTCTATGCCGTGGCTTGCTTTACCGCTTATTTCTTCAGTGGTCACTCGGGGATTTATACAGCGCAGCGCATCGAGGTACCCAAGATATTTGATGCTTACTTTTCAAAAGATGGCTCACTGGCCGATGCCAATAGAAGAAGAGAGCATTACCTGAGCCGCAGGCTGGCAAGATATCGTATTGCACGTAAAAAGAAAAGTTGATAATCATGGAAGGGGCAAAGAAGTAAACTCCGGAATCGCATGGAATGGAATAGCATACTGTTTAAGAATAAAGGGTTGGTCACTCTCCCTGGTCTGCAGCCTGCCTTTTTTGTTGATCTTCATTTGGATCAGGTTGTCCAGACGATAGTCGAGGGCAAGGAGCAGTATGCCTTGATCCCGTATTTTTACCAGCCACTCATTGATAGGGGGACGATCCTATATCGTCAGGAGATCTTTGCTGAGCTTGAAGATCGTCAGCTAATTGCCTATATTCGGCAGTTTGCCATTGGAATGGAGGCTGTACGGCAGGCCATCCCAATGGATGGTAAATACTATTATGACTATCAAAAGGAATGGATGGTCCTAGATGCTGTATTGATTTACGGCGAAACGATACATCTGTTGTCAGAGCAACTTTTAAAACATAAGCTTGAATCAACCGGTTTAGTATCTTTCAGAGACAGCCTAATTGCCTATTGCCATTCGGAGAAATTTATTTACCTATACGAAGAAGCCTCGCAGCTTCAGAAAGAGCTTGTAGCAATCCGGTACATTTTGCGAATAAAGGGGCTTACGGTACAAGTGCTACCTGATGAAGAGAAGGAAGATTATACCGCAGGGATTAAAGAGGTGGTAAGAAGATTTAGTGGAGATAACGTGGGGGATTACCACTACCATTTTCCGAAAACAGTGGATACAAATCATGTTGAAGCCCATATACTCGATGGTGTAGCCTCCCTTTATCCGGAAATATTCGGGCGTCTGAAAAATTTTTGTCAGAAAAATACAGATTTTCTAGAACAAGGTGTGGTGGTATTCGACCGTGAAATCCAGTTCTATATGGCTTATCATGAATACAAGGAAATGCTGAAGGCACATGGTCTACGGTGCTGTATCCCTGATGTAACCGATCTGGAACGGGATATATATGTATACAATAGTTTCGACATTGCTCTTGCAGCTAACTTTGTAAAAGAACAAAGACCCATTGTGTGTAACGATTTTCTTCTTAAATCCAATGAGCGAATTTTCGTTGTCACAGGTCCAAATCAGGGAGGAAAGACAACTTTTGCCCGTACGTTTGGTCAATTACATTATCTGGCTTGTCTGGGCTGTCCGGTGCCAGGGAGAAAGGCGAGACTTTTTGTTTTTGATAGGTTATTTACCCACTTTGAACGAGAGGAAAACTTGAAAGACCAGCGGAGCAAACTGGAAGATGACCTTATCAGGATACACCGGATGATCAGCGAAGCCTCTGCTGCCAGTATCATCATCCTGAATGAAATATTTTCATCCACAGCTTTACAGGACGCAGTTTTCTTGAGCAAGAAGATCATGGAAAAGATAGTCGAACTTGACGCCTATGGTGTTTGGGTAACTTTTATCGAAGAGGTTGTAAACTTCGGACCGACTTGCTCAGTTGATGGCGCAATGCGGAATGTTTGTTGCCGCCCAAGATCTGGAAGTAAATATTTGTCGAGGGGTATTTACACATTTTAGAAGAAAAGAAGATGTGTATTTAAAAAGTGGAAAATTTGATGAAGAGCTGCGTCGCATGAGCCAAATTACTGACCATTTAATGCAAGGTGCGCTGATCTTATTTAATGAATCGTTTGCTGCTACCAACGAAAGGGAAGGAGCAGAGATTGCCCATCAGGTAGTAGAAGCCTTAATGGAAAAAGAGATTAAGGTTTTTTTCGTAACGCACATGTATGCTTTTTCCAGTTATTTCAATGAGGGGAAATCAAGTGAATGTCTCTTCCTCCGTGCAGAACGTGGAGACAATGCTCAGCGAACGTATAAAATAACGAAGGGGGTTCCGCTACCATCAAGCTACGGTGCCGATCTATATCAACGGATCTTCGGAGATTCTAGTTGATAGCAACATATTCAGAAAACAGTACAAGAAATGGTTTATACAAACTATTAATTACGATTAATCTTTAACACATGAGACTAGCATTTATGAGTGATATCCATGGCAACCTTCCCGCCCTGACTGCGGTACTTTACCATATGGACCAGCGAAAACCGGATGAGGTGTACTGTCTGGGTGATCTTGTGAATTTTGCCGGATGGGACAATGAAGTGGTCAACACCATCAGAAGCCGCAAGATAACAACCGTTCAGGGTAACCATGATGAAGGCATCGGGTATGGGAAAGACAACTTTGCCTTTTCCTACAATAGTGACGGGCAACGTGAGTTTGGCTTACGCTCCATAGCATTGGTGAACAGCACGATCACTCCGGATAACCGAAAATTTCTGGCAGACTTACCATTCATGGTTCAGTTGGAATTCCGGTTTGATTTCCATAGCCTGCGTCTGGCTATGGTGCATGGGAGCGTAACTACCAATGAAGAATACGTGCAGGCAGAGGAAACGGACGCCAACCTGTTGGCCATGATGGACACCGTTAATGCCGATATCTTGTTGATGGGGCATACCCATGTTCCTTACCATAAAACGATATTTGCCGAAGAAGAAAACCGTAAAATCTATAAGCATGCGATCAATGTGGGATCAGTGGGTAAACCCAAGCATGGTGATCTACAGGCCTGCTATATGCTATTGGATATCAAGTGGGATACTGATCTTTCCAATCCAAGGGCTGTTCAGGTACATGTTGAGTATGTTGCTTATGACACCACAAGTGTTATCCAAAAGATTCGGTCATTAGGACTTCCGGGGGCTTATGATGATTATTTACGTAAAGGATAGCTGTAAGCCGTTAACATATGCCTACATAGGACACTGTTATAAAGGTTAATTTTAAAAGAGTCTTATATAATATGGAAAATAAATTAAAAACCCATGCATTGGGGAAACTAAGGATATATATTGAACCAACCCATAAGGTGAGGCATGGTGAACGTTCGTTATTTAGGAAACTCTTCCCTAAATCAGCTTATCTCCATATCATTTCCGATGCCAAAAAAGACGGTATTATGAATGCCTCTGTATACCAGACGCACTCGGGTTATAGTAATCAGGGAGCTATTCAGCAATTTAGTGCAGAAGGGGATAATTCAAAATTGACGCTCTGTATTGAATTGATTGACTCAAGGGAACGGTTAGAAGCTTTTTTCTTAAAGCATACCCAATTATTACGATCAAAAGTTGTAATTTACAAAGAAGTTGAATTTTGGGACACGGAATAAACCGGTTTAAAGTGCGATGATAAAGACACTGTTATATATTTGGATTGGAGGCGGATTGGGAAGTATTTGCCGTTACCTCGCTCAATTTTATGTAAGTCGCTATCTAACGGTAACTTTTCCTGCTGGAACATTTCTTGTTAATATTTCCGGTTGCTTTCTGATCGGGGTATTGTACGGTATTGCCGAAAGGCAGGGCTGGATGAATGTCGAATGGCGCCTTTTATTAATTACAGGTTTTTGTGGTGGATACACGACATTTTCTAGTTTCTCTTATGAAAGTGTTAGCCTGCTTCGGCAAGGTAATTATCTCTATTTTACGCTTTATATTTTTTTGAGCATAATGTTGGGGTTATTAGCCACTTTTTGGGGTTCTACACTTACTAAATAACATTTTCCATCGACATCAAATAAATCTAAAGACCATGAACTATAAACGAATACTCATCGCTGTAGACGATAGTTCTTATTCAATGAAGGCCGCGCGGGTTGGCTTTGAAATGGCCCATAAACTGAAAGCCGAAGTAGGCATTCTCTATGTGATCAGTAAAATGAAAGAACAGGCTAATCCGGATCTTGGGACAACGGAGCATCAGCAGCATAACCTATTGCTGGCGGAAGCGGAGAATGCCATTAGGCAATATATTGATCTTTATGACGGGATAGATAAGGTATATCGTTTCACACCAGAAGGCTTACCGGAAGCGGAAATTATTCATGTAGCCAAGGAATGGGATGCAGATATGATTGTAATGGGCACACATGGTCGCAGCGGACTAAGCCGAATCTTGACCGGATCAATAGCGGAATATGTGATTAAGCATGCAGAAATACCGGTGCTCATTACAACCCCACGGATGAAATGAGCACAAACTTATTTTAAATGACTATTATTGCAATCAAATTCATTTTTTATGAGATCCTTACTTATAATTACGGTTTTACTAGTTAACAGTTTATTTGTCCCTGCACAACAGAAAGAAGATTGGGCGGGTTTCTCACGTTATGAAGAAGCAAATAAAACAGCCCCTAAAGAATCAGTGGTTTTTATGGGTAACTCTATTACTGAAGGGTGGGTAAACACGCATCCTCATTTTTTTTCCGACAATCATTATCTTGGAAGGGGTATCAGCGGACAAACTTCTATGCAAATGCTTGTTCGCTTTAGAAGAGATGTCATTGATCTTCAACCAAAAGCGGTCGTTATCTTGGCTGGAACGAACGATATTGCGCAAAATACAGGTTATATCTCACTGAATAATATTCTAGGCGATTTGATTTCCATGGTTGAACTGGCTCAGACCAACCATATCAACGTTATCCTATGTTCTGTCTTACCTGCCTATGAATTTGGTTGGCGGAAAGAACTTAAGCCCGCTGACGATATTATCAAGTTAAATCAGCTAATTAAAGATTATGCGTTACAACATAGAATACCCTATGTTGATTATCATAGTGCCTTGAAAGATGCGCGTAACGGCCTATCAGAAAAATATGCAAAAGACGGTGTTCATCCAACGGCAGCAGGATATGATATGATGGAAGGATTGGTTAAGCCGGTGATTGACAAGGTTGTAAAAAGCAAAAATAAACCTTGAACAGATGCTATTCTTCTAGAATAGACAAAATATTTCCGGCAGGATCCGTGAACCAAGCAATTTTTGGTCCTTTCAATTGCCCCTCTGCATTGTGTATGCCCCTTTCATTGGTCTGCAAGTCTCCGGTATAGGATAAAAACGTGACACCTTTTGCTGTAAGTGCATCTACCGTTTCTTCAATGTTTGCTACAGGAAAATTTAATACCGTATAAGTAGCGGGTGAATGATTGGATTTTGGATAAATAATCAATGGATTATTTCCTAGGAGGTGTAATTCTAAAACACCCATTGGGTTGTCCCGGATAGTTAATCCGAGTGTATTACTATAAAATGCTTTAGCTTTTTCCAAATGATCTACGGAAAATCCGCTGAATGCTTTACTTTTGTTTAACATGATTAATTTTTTTAAAATGACGATCGTGTAAAATACCTCATTGATTTTGTTAGGTCGGCAAATGCTTATTGCTTAAAGCCTAAAGCGATGCCTCGCAATGAACATAGAGGTTAAATGGTATATAATCACCTAAATGAATTCATCAATAAAGTTACAGACTTTTAGGTGCATATTAAGATGGTAAATGAGACAAAAAAAGAGGGGAGACACGACGAAAGTCTCTACCGTGCTTCCCAAATGCTATCCATAAACCACTCTTTATCATCAAAGAAATGATTAACGGGATAAAAGCCAGTATCCAAGGCCAGCTGATCCAACTGTTTCACTGTGAATTTTTGTGATATTTCCATTGCGATACATTCATCTTTATGAAATGAAATTGGAGCTGCTCCATCGATGGTGATTTGTTGATTCTGAAGACTAACCAAATAACTTTTGCAGGCGCCGTTTTCCGGATCATAGCACGCATAATGATCAAATTGATTACAATCGAAATCGGCTTGAAGTTCACGATTTATCCGTTTCAATAAATTCAAATTGAACTGTTTGGTAATACCGGCCTTATCATTATAGGCTGCTAAAATGGTTTTAGGATCTTTTTTTAAATCAGCACCGATTAATAGGCGATCGTGAATAGAAAGATGACTGCGTAGTGCCTTACAAAAAATGGTTGCTTCGGTTAAGGGCATGTTCCCAATGTTAGACCCTAAGAACAAAACTACTTTTCGTCTGGAAGATAAAGTAGTTGCTTTTTTAAGCATTTCGAAATACTCGCCGTGTAAACCATTTATCAATAGCCCTGGCAAAAGCGCAGGAAGCTTGTTGCTAAGCTGCGCAATCACATTTCCAGATATATCAATAGGCATATACGTAAACGCATGGTTTTGCGCTAATAAATAGCGTAGGAGATAAATGGATTTAGACGCGTCACCAGCACCGAGTTCAATTAAATCAAACGGCTCAGCACTACTTTTGATAGCTGCCGCCAATTGGGCGGTTTGCGTTTTTAATATCTCAAGCTCGCAGTTAGTAAGGTAATATTCCGGACAATTCATGATATCACGAAATAATTGGTCGCCCGTAGCGTCGTAAAAGTATTTAGATTCAAGATGTTTTGATGTAGACTGCAAGCCTTGTAACACATCTTTACGAAAGGTGTTTACTTCCTTCGAAATAAGTAAGTTCATGTGCATCGGTTAAATTATTTTGCTAATCTTATTCCAGTAAACTGCCAACGCAGTTGAGGATGAAAAAAGTTTCGATAGGTTATGCGACTGTGCGCTGGAGCGGTTACTGCTGATGCGCCACGTAATACTTTTTGATTCACCATAAATTTGCCATTATATTCACCAATAGCACCCACTGCCTTCGTAAAGCCGGGATAAGGTAGATAGGCACTCTCCGTCCATTCCCAATTATACCCCCAAGTAAATTGCTGGGCTGCGGCTTCCCATTCAAATTCGGTGGGTAAACGTAATCCCTTCCAAGAGGTATAAGCATAGGCCTCGTAGTAGCTGACATGTTGTACCGGCTCATTTAAATGTAGCGGTTCCAGACCACGATAGGTATATTGATGCCATTTTTCGTCTATGAAATGCCAATAGAGAGGTGCATGAATCTGGTTTTTCTTCAGCCAATCCCAAGCTTCCGAATGCCAATATCGAAAATCACGGTAACCACCATCGTTTATAAATTCGAGGTATTCGTTATTGCTTACTAAGTTTGGACTGATCTCAAAATGATTAAGGTATACCCGGTGCCTATTACGTTCATTGTCAAAACAAAATCCCTCTCCTTGGAAGCCAATTTCATAAAGACCTTCCTTCATCGGGATGAAGGAAGCTGGGCCTGTTGTTTTAACAAGCATCGGTGCATGGTAATTTTCGTCATAGGCAGGGAATAATGGATTGTGTCCTAGTATATATTTAATATCGGTATACAAGAGTTCCTGATGTTGCTCTTCATGATTGAAACCCAATAAGGTTAAATCATAGATTGTTTGGTCAATATCCGATTCAAGTAAGGCTAACATCGCTTCATCAACATAATCTCGATAACGATAAATATCGTCTACGGTAGGTCTGCTTAAGTTACCCCGATCAGTACGTATGACGCGATTACCCACCGTTTCGTAATAACTATTAAATACATAGTTGTAACCGTCATGGAACACCCGGTAATGGGGTGCATAGGGAATTAAAATAAAGGTTTCAAAAAACCAAGTAGTATGCCCGAGATGCCATTTGGGTGGACTGACATCTACAACGGGTTGTACCACATAATCTTCTGTATGCAAAGGCGCACAAATTTTTGCAGTACGTTGACGAATGTCTTTATAACGATTAACGATAGCTGTTTTATTCATGGTTCTCTAAATAATGTGTTAAATCTGAAATTGTTTGGATGCCTAATGCATGTGCTTGTTGCCGCCGCATCATTAACGCATAGGTATTGTTAAATCCGATGGGTGTTAGCCAATGGATATTATATCGTTTTAAAAATTCATTTTTCACGAACGTATAGGTTTGATCGCTATTGGCAATAAGAGAATCTGCTAGTGCCTGGGGAGGTTGTAAAATGGCCAAAAGACCCGTTCCTGTATATTCCGGATAAAAATCGATCTGGTTATTTGTTAAGGCATCAAAACAAATTTTAGTACCACCTAGGCCGGTTTTGGTACTGACATCGTAATCTGTATACCCTTTAATTAAGAAGCGATAGATGTTTGCTAAAATGTATTGCTCCCCAAATATTTTTGAGCCAATCCGTACAGTGCCCATTTTACCAGAACCTTCATTTTTCAATAAGTGGTGGGCATTTAGGAAATCTTTGGCAACTTGCTCCGGTGATTGATGGGCGTAATCCACGCGAAAATTAAGATCTGTCATCACGCTATCGTTGATTTTTCCGGCAAGCAAATTAAGCGTTTTTTCTAATTGGGGAAATTTTTGTAAAGCGTCCTGCCTAACGATGGGAGCGGCATAATACGGAGGAAATAGCTGCTTGTCGTCTTCCAGCAGTTGTAAACCATACGCCTTTAAACGACCATCCGTTGAATAACCACTTATGATATCCAGCTGCTTTTCGTAGGCGGCTTTATACATCACGGCATCGCTTATTACAATGGTATGTATTTTTAGTCCGTACTTGCTTTGAAGACCTAAATTACCATCTTGCCTGCCCATAAACTCGGGAGTAAACCCAGCGGTGAGTTTGCTGCCGTAAGCAGTCGGCACAAAATATAGGAAACTTAATAATACAAGCAATGCTGGAATGATTGCCATGGGCATGCCGATATTTTTGAAACTTAGTTTTTGTGCTCGTGATAATGAAAAATCGAATAACAATGCCAGCAATGCTGCTGGTATGGCCCCAGCCAGAATCATATTGGTGTTATTGAGCGAAATACCGCCAAATATAAACTCGCCCAAACCACCTGCGGCAATATAAGAGGCCAAGGTTGCTACGCCAACGTTGATCACTGTAGCCGTGCGTATACCCGCTACTATAACAGACATGGCCAAAGGCAGTTCAACGTTAAATAATACTTGCCTTTTACTCATTCCCATGGCGATAGCGGCTTCTTTCACCGAAGCATCAACGCCAGTAATGCCGGTATAGGTATTTCGGATAATGGGAAGTAGTGCATATAGAAATAGTGCAACAATTGCGGGTTTAACACCAATTCCCAACAGTGGAATCATAAAACCCAATAAAGCAATGCTGGGAATGGTTTGCAAAATACCGGCAATGCCTAGAATAGTACCAGCTAATACTTTTTTACGCGTAATAAAAATACCCAAGGGTAAACCCACCAATATAGCAATGAATAACGATATACAGGTAAGTCCAACATGCTGTACCGTTTGAATAGCCAGTTTATCAGCCTGCTGTCCCATAAAGCTCCAAAGGGTTTGCTGTTGTTCATTCATGCGGCAATGGTTTTTTTGTATTGGTAAAAAGCCGACATCAGTTGTTCAAACCCGACAACTTTAAACTCCTTTTTTTGTGGGTGTAAAATGGTTAACTTTTCGGTATGATTACATGTAAAGGTTTCTAGTCCTGTCCATAGATCCGTATCAACAGATAAAGCTACTTCTTCCGGTGGATCGGCTTCGGTTGGAATCCAATCCCAGAGATCATATAAACGAACAGCTTTAAATTCCAATTGCAAGCGTTGTTCTTTTAAAAAATCTTCTACGAAGTGATGTACAGGCTTAAACAGCAATTCGGCAGGTGTACCCATCTGCATAATCTTGCCTTTGTCCATTAAGCAAATGCGGTCTCCTAGTTGAAAAGCTTCTTGTACATCATGCGTAACCATGACGATGGTTTTCCTTTTCAACTCATCCAGTGCGGTAAACTCCGTATGGATTTTAGCACGAGTAACATTGTCGAGTGCACCGAAGGGTTCGTCCATTAACAAAATAGGTGGATCAGCTGCTAAGGCTCTGGCTAAACCCACGCGCTGTTGCTGGCCACCACTTAATTCATTGGGATAGGCCTGTAAATATTTTTCAGAAAGATGGAGTTTTTCCAATAACTCAATTACTCTTTTTGCGATGCGCTGTTTATCCCATTTGAGCAATTGTGGCACTAGGCCGATGTTTTGCGCTACGGTATAATGTGGAAAAAGACCATTATTTTGTAACACATAGCCTATTTTACGTCGTAAAACTTCGGGCGATTGATCTCGAATATCTTGGCCATTAATCAGGATTTTACCACTGCTAGGTTTTAACAAACGATTGATCATTTTAAGCGTTGTGGTTTTGCCACAACCACTGGTACCTAAAAGTATAAGGTTTTCTTCCTGCTGCACTTCAAAGGAGATCTGGTCTACAGCGTTCAGTTTGCCGAACGATTTGCTTACATTTTGCAATTTTATCATGCTTGCCTTTCGTCTTCCAAGGTCATCAAAAGATTATATCCATCGTTGACATAAGTTCTGCTAAACCACCATTTTTCTATTATGATCACCTTTTCACCAGCATAGGTTAATTTTTTTACCAATGGAACTCCAGCTCGACCAGCGTCAACGATTACTATATCGTATTGTATAAGATCCATAGTATAGCGATTCTCCTGTATCTTACCCCTTCTTGGGAAATGATAGGTGTTTTAATTGTCTTATTCTTTAACAAGACAGCGGAGAAATGGTTTTTTTATCAAGAGGCTATTGGTGCCGAAAATACTGTATTTTAAACTTTAACCGAGCTTTTGTGTTAGGAGTTTAAATAAAATGATATTATACACAGTAGCGACAAAAGACCGATGAAGCTATATCAAAAATCTATAGAACTTAAGCCAAGAGAAAGGGGCTTTCATTTGATTACAAGGGAAGTATTAAATGCCATACCTGAAATTGTAGCGATAGCACAAGGCTTTTGTCAAGTCTTCATACAGCATACATCTGCCTCGCTAACGATTAATGAGAACGCAGACCCAACGGTTAGAAAGGATTTTGAAATGTTTTTCAATAAGACCGTCCAAGAAAATGATCCCCACTACATGCACAATTACGAAGGCCCCGATGATATGCCGGCTCATTTAAAGGCAGCATTACTTGGAGCATCGGTATTAATTCCTATTCAAAAAGGGAGGTTGGCGCTGGGCACTTGGCAAGGCATATATTTAGGCGAACATCGTAACGCTGCTGGTGCACGGCGTATAATAGTTAGTGCATGGGGAGTGTAAGTTGGTTGTTATCGATTATGCTAGTTCAAGGTTTCGAACGTATAAAAATTTCTAAAACGTGAATTTTCTTCTTATACTTGAGATTCAATTGTAAACCGTAGTGCGTGATAAAAAGCCGAATGACAATCTATTTTTATACTATAGAAAGCAATATTTCAAGGATATTATGCAGGCTTTATTGATTTACTTTCTGAATTTATAAAGAATAAGTAATTCGCTGCTGAATATAATTTCTTAGTGTTGAATAAAATACAAATCAAGATCATTTAAAGAAGAGTAAAGAGTGATCTACCTCCTAATGGTAAGAAAATGGAGGTTGTCTAAAACGTAACTGAGTACATGAATTAAAGATCATCTGTGAAATGGCGTTTCCCTTTTTCTTGCGCGAATTTTCGGGTATTGTAATTGCTTGATTTATGGCGCGGGATAGATAAACTTTGCCAGTCGTTATCCCTTACCATTTTGGCGATATAGACAATCTGCCCAATATGATAGGCATAATGAGCTAATTGGCGGTTGAGGGCTTCGATAACGGTGTGTCCGTCATTTCGAATATAAACAATAGCTTGTAATTGATCTGCCGTCAGCTGTTCAACTGTCGTTAACAAGCATTGCCATCCTTTATGCCAATGGGCCATTAATTCGGTGCGACCGCTTAAGCTTTCTTCAAATTCCGTATCACGGTTTCGCCATGGCTTTTCGCCATCAGCAGTCAGAAAATCTGTAAAGCGTGATAGCATATTGCCTACCAGATGGTTTACAATAATGGCGATACTATTGCTGTTTTCGTTATATTGCCAGGATAACTTTTCTTCGGGCACTTGATCCATTGCTTTTTCACCTAGCATTTTATAATAGTTGAATTGCTTGATCAGGCTTTCTAAATAGGTATTCATCATGATTCGTAGAATAGTAAACACATTTTTGAAATATGTTTAGGGGTGTTTAAAACATATAAATATACAAAAGCTTTTCTTTTTATTAAGCCTTTCGGTTGACCGTACTTATTTCAGAATGTCAATCGAAACAAATTGCTTTGCAAAGCTGTTTTATAATTAGCTGTTTTATAATTACCGATAACATAATGCTTTATGGAACAAATGAAAATACCTGAGGAAGCTCGTGTAACCTATAATTACGAGGCACCTGACGTGCCGGAAATGGTTAAGGAGTTCCGTCCTACCTTATTCCGTGACGATAATGATTATTGCTGCGTATTGGGACCTAATCCGCAAATGGGTATCTTTGGTTGCGGTATTTCGCAGGAAGAGGCGCTTCGCAATTGGCAGCATAACCTGAAGCGGCGGATAACAGATGCTGATGACAATGATGAAGTGGCACAATATATTATTGAAGCGTTAAAAGCTTCCAATAAAAAAGTATGGTAAATAGCCCTTCAGATGAAAATAGCAACTTATAATGTAAATGGTGTTAATGGGCGACTCCCTGTGCTGCTCCGTTGGCTTGAAGAAACAAAGCCAGATATTGCTTGCTTACAGGAACTAAAAGCACCTCAGGAAAAGTTTCCTATCGAGGCCATACGGGATGCGGGTTATCAAGCCATTTGGCATGGACAAAAAAGTTGGAACGGCGTAGCGATTTTAACACGTGATTTACCTATCATGGAAGTAAGGAGAGCTCTTCCCGGTGATCCTGAAGATTTGCACAGCCGCTATATCGAGGCTTCCATAAATGGTTTAGTGATTGGATGCCTATACCTTCCCAATGGTAACCCAGCTCCAGGTCCTAAATTTGATTATAAGCTGAATTGGTTTAAACGCTTAACGGTACATGCTCAAGAATTACTCGCCTCAGATATTCCCGTAATACTGACCGGCGATTATAACGTGATGCCAACAGAGTTAGATGTCTATAAGCCGGAACGCTGGTTGAATGATGCCCTGTTTCGCCCGGAAACACGGGAAGCATTTAGAAACCTAGTGGCTCAGGGCTGGACCGATGCCATACGTAAACGTTATCCCGATGAGAAAATTTATACCTTCTGGGATTATTTTCGTAATGCCTATGCTCGGGATGCAGGACTTCGTATCGACCATTTTTTAGTAAGCGCACATCTAGAAAAAAGATTGGTAGCTGCAGGTGTTGATCGTCACGTTCGAGGATGGGAAAAAACCAGCGACCATGCTCCCGTTTGGATTGAGCTGACTGATGGTTAGCATACCCTTACGACATCCATTTCCAATAATGCACCTAATTTTTCGATCTTACTGCTAATATGCCCAACACCAACCGCACAATGATGCGCTGGGCCATGGCTATTCCACTGTGTCACAAATTTTCGCGCACCGATTGGGAATTTGTATCGACTATTGGTATTTCCAATTTCTAATATAGGGCCGGATACCGATTCTCCTTCGGCAACCAATAACATTAATTTACCACCAACCTGTTCTACGACAGATAATAGCGTTACCGGACCATTTTTGACCGACATTTCTACGGAAAGCCCTTTTCCAACTTTTCCATGATATACATATAAAGGCCTAACTTTTGTCTTACCCTCTGCAATAGCAATATGGCCAGGCCCATCATGTCCCATCAAAACCACATCTTCCTTAAAGTCCATCGCGTAGTATTCCGTAAAAGAGCCTCCTGCACCAAAGCTGTCCATGATTTTCATGGCTTGTGCATTCTTGATTTCATATTCTCCAGCAACAGGGATACCTCCTGCGGTAAGTAGTGAATTTCCCAAAATGATGGAACTGATGGTGTCTTCGTTCGCTTCATTGCCTGTTCCTTTATAGTAGTAAGCCATAGAGCCCAATTGATAATGTGCTACCAATTTATCTAATGCAACAGATGTTCGTGCCGCACGGGCAAGTTCTTCCACCGCGCAATCCGACTGGATAGCAAATACCTCATGGAAATGTTGTACGCGATCGGCAATTTCCTGATCGCTTATCGTTTTTCGAAGTGCTGCTAATTCGTCGACTTCAATCAACTCGATATGCCCACCAAAGTGCGCATATTGCTGGGTTAAATCCGAGTAAATATCCAGCATGCCGCTGTAATAATGTCCCATACATCCCAACCGGTTAAAGGCCATGGTATGGGCTACCTTGGCAGCCATAATCCAATCGTTAACCTCCTCCCAACATATTGGATCATGATGCAACATGCCTGTAACCTGGTGAAATTGGATGCCGGTACGTTTAAAAACATTGGCAATTTCGGGAACGGGACAGGCCGAACAATAGGCCAACCATTCGCCTGTCATTTGCGTCCTGTTTGTTAACCGATTGAAATGTTTATAATTAATAGCCTCTTCTGGAGCCAAGTTCAATATAATGACCGGTACTTTTGCGCGTTGCACAACCGGTAGAACCGTAGATGATAATGCATAGGTTGATACATATAAAAAAATAAGGTCGACTGCTTCTTCCCTGAAATTAATACCCGCTTGAAAAGCTTTTTCAGGATTGTCGATCAAGCCCATATTAATGATGTGCGGATGAATCTCGGCCAATTGTTTTTCTACTTGGTTTAAATAACCTGTTAGTCGCTCTTCCAGTCCGTCAAACTGGCTCCAGTAAGCTTCCAGACCAATGCCAAAAAGCCCAATTTTAAGGTTTGGTATATGCATGTGTATTGATTATTGGATAATATTTGTTTATACAAGTCAAAAGTAGAGCTAATCTTGCAGCTTATCCATGTATATTTTGATAAAATAACAGTAAATTTTGATACGATAAGCAGTACCTATGCATATGTAAAATCCGCGGTTTTTGGAAGACTTTCCATACCTTTAAAAACGACCGAGGGTACTGGTCGAGCTAATTTTCTTTTAATAGTATCAATCCAGCTTCCTTCCACAAAAAGTAAGGCATGCAGTTTTTTCGAATCGGATAAAAATTCATGCTGAATTGTCCAGAATGAACCGTCCTTTCTCATTTTTAACAGTTTTGTTTCCAAATAAATTTTAGAAGTCAGGTGAATCTCTCTCTTAAACTGGCATTCTTCTCTGAAAAGTACTGGCCCAAAGTTTTCTGCTTGCATAGCTTGTATGGTGATGCCGTGACGGTCTAATATAGAAAGCCGTTCTTGTGCTGCTAAATCGTAGTACACACTATGGCGTAAATGGAAATTAGGGTCAAGATCTGCCCAGCGAAGCGTTAAAAAATTCATTTTTGTTTTATTTATATACACCAAAGTATGGAGTATGTTTGCAAGGTAGTAAAATTAAATGTTTGGTTATTTGTGGTTAAAAACGAGCAGGCATTACGCCTTAAATTTTTAAATTATATTTACCCGATTATAGTATATCATGAACGCTAAGAAAGAAAATATTAAGAACCAATTATATCAAATGTGTGAACAAGCAGTGACGTTAAAAATAACCGAAGCCGAAAGGGCCTTGTTGGATGCACGTGAAGTTGTTAATCACGAAACAAAGAGTAGTGCTGGGGACAAATACGAAACTACCCGTGAAATGATGCAACAAGAAATTAGGCGAATTGAACAGCAGTTGTTAAACGCAAAGCAGTTAAAGCAACAATTATTAGCTATTGATTACAATAAAAAAAGTGGTGATCAAGTTCAGATAGGCAGTTACATAGAGACAAGCAATGGAAATTTTCTGTTAGGAATTGCGTTAGGCTCTGTATCACTGGAGCATAAAACATATTTTATTATTTCACCGGTATCGCCCCTTGGTAAATTGTTGTTGGGGAAAAAAATAGGAGCAGCCGTTCTGTTCAATAATCGCAGTTATCAGATTTTAACAATTGTGTAGAAATTCCTTAAATCCGTTCCATCATGGTTTCGGGCTTAGACAGCGATTGGAAGCCAAATTTTTCATATAATCCATGAGCGTCCTTAGTTGCCAATCCCCAACGCTTCAGGCCCTGCAAATCTGGATGATCCATAATCGCTTTTAGGAGCTGTTGACCGAGCTGCTTGCCCCGTTGTTCTTCTATAATAAACACATCCATTAACCAGGCAAATACGGCATAGTCGCTCACCACTCTAGCAAAACCCACCTGCTTATCGTCTAGGTTATATACACCAAAGCATAACGAATGTTGAATGGATTTTTCGATAGTTACCCTGCTTCTTTCTTGTGCCCAATAGGATTGCTTAGAAAGAAATTGATAAATAAGATCAATATTTAATAAATCTTTATTAGTGCTTATGTAAAAATCTTTTTTCATGTTTTGATATAACCTAAGGTGATTTTCTACCCACGCGTAGGCCTAGTCAAGATCGGTATTTAAAATAATATTTTACCAAATAAAAGAAAAATTTGGAACCATAGCTAATTTTACTACTTTTGTAGTGTACTAATTAACTAATACACTAAATATGATAACAGTTAAAAATATTTCCTATGCTTATCGAAAGAATAAGGCGGTATTAGAACAGATAAATTTGCATTTTAAAGCCGGTCACATTTATGGTTTATTAGGTGAAAATGGTGCCGGAAAAACGACTTTGCTAAAGAGTCTAGCCGGTTTGGTATTTCCGCTATCGGGTGATATTGAAGCGCTAGGGCATGAACCAGCGAAACGCAGTCCAGATTTTCTGGCTGAAATCTTTTTTATCCCAGAAGATTTTGTATTGCCTGCTGTAACACCGAAGCGCTACCTACAGGTCATGGCACCTTTCTATCCTAAATTTAATCATGAGCTATTTTACCAGTTCATGGAGGAATTTAGCATTCCACAAGAAACCAACCTGGAACAACTCTCCTTTGGGCAGCGGAAAAAAGTGCTTATCGCATTCGGCTTGGCTACCAAAACGCGTATTTTATTGATGGACGAGCCTACCAATGGTCTTGATATACCTTCTAAATCTCAATTTAGAAAAGTAATGGCATGTGAGCTAACAGAAGACCGCTGTTTTATTATTTCCACGCATCAAGTACGGGATTTGGATAATTTGATTGATGAATTGGTTATCCTATCTCAAACCCGAATGGTCTTGGCTACTTCCATGCAGCAAATTAGCGAAACCTTAGTGTTCAAGGTGTTTCATGAAGTGCCCGCTGATGCGCTATATGCGGAGCAAAGCATAAGTGGTGTGAAGGCTATTTTGCTGAATACACTAAAGGAGGATACCAAAATTGATATTGAGCTGTTCTTCAAGAGCTTACTACTCGTGCCCAACAAAATTATTTCTGCCCTAAATAATAAGACAATTAACCATGAACAATATATTTAGTATTTCCCGATTTCGACTTTTGCTTAGCAAACAATGGTCTGAATACCGCAAAGTGTACCTAAGCAGTATGGTAATTCTCTTTGGTTTTTTATTTATAGTGTATGGCTTTAATCTGCTAATGTCAACAAAATCGGATTTTCAAAACGTAGATAGGTATAACTTTATCAGTTATTCTCAACTAAGTTTTAGAAGTTTGTTATTTGCTTTTTCAGGACTATTGTATGTAAGTTTTTTTGCCGGCAACTATTTTAGTTCCTATGGTAAATCGAATACCGCTATCCAGGGACTAACACTACCTGTTTCGACTACAGAAAAACTCGTGGGTTCTTTACTTACTACCGTTCTTTTAATAACAGTAACCTTTGTCATCATCTATATTGCCGTAGATGCTTTGTTTGTTTTGGCACTTAAAAGCATTTATCATCAGATTATTATGGAGCAATTAAAGTTATATCATGAAACAGATAAGTCTGGCTTTCCGTATATCTTTCAGTTTTTAGGAGCCAAAGAATTCGCTGTATTAGCCATGGCCAGTCTTTTATTGTCTAGTACGTTCTTGTTGGGTTCGATTTACTTCAATAAGTTTAGTTATGTAAAAACTGCTTTTATTTTAGTGGTTTTCTTTCTCTTATTGACTACCATACCCACTTTTATAAGCAATATATGGTATAAAGATTTTGTCTTGGTAACGGACTACAGTCAAAAAGGTCAACCAGAGGAATTTTATTTTACGTTTTTTATGATTTTAGTTATCACGAGTTTATGGATCGCTACTTATTATAGACTGAGAGAAAAGGAGGTTTGATATGGAATTTAGAGATAATAAGGCCATTTATCTACAGATCATCGATTATGTATTTGAACAGATTTTGCTTGGAAAATGGTGTGCGAATGAAAAAATTAGTTCTGTTAGAGATTTAGCTGCTCAGTTAGAAGTTAATCCCAATACTGTGGCACGCTCTTATGAAATGCTCCAAAACCAGGAAGTTATTCAAAATAAAAGAGGGATTGGTTTCTTTGTGTGTGCTAATGCGTTGGAAAAAATTCGGAATCAACGCCGTGAAGAATTCAAGATAAGGGAGTTGCCAGAAATATTTCGAAGTATTTATTTGCTCGGTATTGATTTTGATCAGCTAAAAGAGGCATATCATGATTTTATTAACACTATAAACCTACAAGAAAATGAAAACAAGTAACATTTTCCTTTTAACTGCCGCTATCTTGATGGCTACATTGTTTGTATTGCCAAAAATTTTTGGACCCAAATATGTTACTAGGGAGGAGAAGCAACAAAACTTAGAGAACAGAAATTCCTTCGATAAGAATTTATACAACTATCGTCCAATAGCATTGGAAACCTTTGACCAAGTATTAATTGTAGACACGAATAACTATATTCAACGAAATAACGGTCAAACGCAAGCGGTATGCTGGATTCCTTCAGATACCTATGGTTTAAAGGTACACGCATCCAGTAACTTTGGTAACCAACCAAAAATTGAGGGAAATAAGCTGGTTTTATATCGGAATAATGACTTCTATTCATCTCAGGTATTGTACATATACGCCCCACATATTAAAAAGTTTACGGTTCAGAAGGCATCAATAAGTTTTGCGGCGCTTCAGGCAGATAGTATGGCCTTCAGCTTTGAATCATGCACCGATATACACCTCAATGCGAACAATAAAATAAAAAAGCTTAATATCCAATCGGTCGACAGCAAATGCTGGTTGCAGAATAGCGCTCAATTGAAGAATCTTACTGCACAACTGAACGAGGGGAGTGTGCTAAGCGTTCAAGCCGATACGGTTTTAACAGCAAATATAACTGGAGACTCAAAGAGTCAAGTCGAGTTTTCACCGGTTTATGATGAAAAGCTTAAGGTACAACCTTTGGCTAAAATCGATATAATGACTTATAATGACGCGATCAAAGAGGTAAAATTGAAAGATTGTGAGGTTCTGCACCTCCAAGGCAAGCCACAGCAGCTGGTTTTGGATATGTCTTTTCAAGAAGCGAAAGAAACGATAGCAAAACTTGCTATTAATTGAAAACAATTTTGCCAATAAAAAATAAAACACCTAAATATGAAAACGTTTAGCTTATGCATCTTATTTGTATTTGCAACCTTAACCTGCGTTTGCCAAAACCAAGAAAAGCCTTTGTGGAACTTCGATTTTGAAAGAATTGAAAAAGCACAACCACAAGGCTGGTTTATCGCGGGTAATGCAAACTATAAGAGCACTGTAGATTCTATACAGGCAAAAAGTGGCAAATATGCCGTATCCTTATCGTTCGAAAAAGGATTACCAAGCTTTAGGTCTTGGGGATTTATTATTCCGGGAAGCTATCGTGGAAAAAAAATAACGCTTTCCGGTTACATCAAAACGGAAAATGTGACCGATGGATATGCCGGGCTCTGGATGAGAATTGACCCTAATGTTGCTTTTGATAATATGCATAAAAATGGTGTAAAAGGCACAACGAATTGGCAGCAATATACCATTACGCTGGATATGGATTCGGAAATAACAAAACAGGTTGTTATTGGAGGTATACTTATGGGGAAAGGTAAGATGTGGTTAGACAATATGCATGTAAGTATCGATGGAAAGGATATCAACGATCTAGAACCGGTGATATTACCAGCGGACAAGGATCATGCCTTTGACCAAGCTTCACAAATCAATACGATCCAACCAGGCAAAAAAGGAGTAGAAAATCTAAAAACGCTTGGATTGATATGGGGCTTTTTGAAATATTATCATCCTAATATTGCCAAAGGCGATTATAACTGGGACTATGAACTCTTCCGTGTGCTGCCAAAGGTATTGCAAACAGATGCAACTAACAGAGATCGTGAATTGGTAGAGTGGATAAAGGGTTTGGGACAATTTACTGAAGGAAAGAAAACGAACCAATTTTCATCGGTCAAAATGGCACCCGACCTGGACTGGATTAAAAATATGGGACTTTCCGCAGAACTTAGCATGTTACTGTCAACGATCGAGAAAGCAGCGATGCCGGAACAGCATTATTATATCCGGTTGCAGCCCGGAGCAGGTAATCCAGGTTTTAAAAATGAACAAGCATATGCTAAACAAACTTACCCCGATGCCGGCTTTCGGCTGTTAGCCTTATACCGTTACTGGAATATTATTCAATATTATTTTCCCTATAAAAACTTATTGGAGGAAGATTGGAAAAATGTCTTGGAAGCATTTATTCCCAAGGTATTGAATGCTAGTGATGCAAACGAATACACACTGACCATGCTGGAACTTACCGGCCGCATCCATGATACGCATGCTTTTATGGGAAGCTCGGTACTGAACAATTACCGTGGCTTACGCTATGCTCCTCTGAAATTGTGTTTTGTCGAAGATAAAGCTGTAGTTACCGCTTATTACGATGAACAATTGGGCAAAGCAACTGGTTTAAAAACTGGAGACGTCCTTACTGCGGTAAATGGAAAATCAATTAAAGACATTGTTGAAGAGCGGTTAAAATATTATGCGGCTTCAAATTATTCAACGCAACTACGCAATATTGCTACAGACCTTTTACGGACGAACGATTCAAGCATCCGGGTTACATTTATGAGGGATAAACTAGAAAAAGACACTGTCATCGAAACTTTTTCTACTAAAGAGATGAATATTTATAATATAAAACAGGACACGTGCTTCAAACTCATGGATGGAGATATAGCCTATATTCATAACGGATTTCTGAAAAGGGCCTATTTGCCGGAGATCTGGAAAACCCTTAAAAACACCAAAGGTTTGATCATCGATATCAGGAACTATCCCAGTGATTTTCCTATATTCGAGTTGAGTAATTACCTCATGCCGAAACCAACTCCCTTTGTTCAGTTCACCAATGGCAGTATTGCCCACCCGGGTTTATTCACCATTGGAAAAACACTTTCAGTGGGTAAGAAAAACGGTGACTATTATAAAGGAAAAGTGGTTATCCTCGTTAATGAATTTTCGCAAAGTTCGGCAGAGTACCACGCAATGGCCTATCGGGTCCATCCAAATGCAACGGTTATTGGTTCTACTACGGCAGGGGCAGACGGAAATGTATCTTACTTTGATTTGCCTGGTGGAATTCGTACTGCAATAAGTGGTATTGGGGTATACTATCCTGATGGTAAGGAAACGCAACGAATCGGTATTATCCCTGACAGCATTTGCAAACCCACTATTAAAGGTATCAGGGAAGGACGAGATGAGTTGGTAGAAAAGGCCATTGAAATCATCCGTGCGCCATAGAGACATAATGCGTGCCTAAATTGGCAATAATTATTGTAATTATTGCGCCGGTGATTCATGTTAAAACGCCTCATTCAAACCAAGGAAAAATCCACGTGCACCATATTTGCCGAAAGCATAGTCCAAACACAGATTGGTTCGCGTTGCTTTATTGAAGAGCACACGCAATCCGGCACCTCCACCAGGTTGCCAGTGTTCAAATAGTTTGGTGCCTAAATCATCGTTTGCTGTTTGGATATTAAAGAAGGTAACACCGCTCAAGAATTTATTACGTAGAATGGGAAATCGATATTCTACTTCCGAATAAAAGTAGAGCGGACCCTTGAAATAGGTAATGGTGTACCCGCGGCCGCTACGGAAATTGGTGTCTTTTCCCGTACCAGCCATCTCCAGATAAGGAAGTGCACCACTGATCATATAGCTTCCCCAGTTCCAAAAGGCGATCACATGTTCAGGATTCCGTTCAGAAAGGCTCCAGTATTTCCTAAAATCGGTAGTGAGTTGTACTGCACTTTTGCTACTTCCTAACCAGGTTTGATTCACCCGAAGGCCAACGTCTGAATAAATTCCTTTATACGCCCGGTTCTGGTTATCACGGGTGGTATACTGTACGTTAAATAGAAAACCATTGGATTGATAATGATCGTCATCAAATCCATAGCGTTCATTATAGATATGATAGGGTGTTAAACCCTGATCGCTCTGGCGGTCTTCAATCTTCCTGCGGATATCAAAAGAAACGCCAGCACCAACAAACAGATTGTCTTCAATTTGCTTATATATTTTTTCTCGAAAACTATAGTACTGCGCATGTTGTGTGTACACTTTCCGCCCGGGATTGGTCAATAAAAGATCTTCAGGTGTTGTTCCTGCTCCATAGCCAATGCCCACGCCAAAATCGGGATTAACGGTTTTGGCAGCTACCAAACTTCCTTGAAGATTCCACTTATTACCAGGTGTGTAAACATTATGACTCAAATAAAAATAGATAATTCCTTTGGTGGTAATGGAGGCAGAAGTAGCAGCAACAGACATTAAGGTATTAGGGTCTTTACCTAAAATACGGCCTGCAACTGCTTTAACACCAATTTGTGCACCAATACTGGGATTGTATGCAATATTCGGCATGGGCGTTATGCCTGATTTTTTACGTAGTGAATCTGGCTTTCTGTGTGGATGAAAAACATTTCGTATGAGATCGCTTACATCATATGCCGCATTATCTGCTAAAAGCTGTTGTTTTTTCAACGAATCAGCTCGCAACGAATCAGCCTTTAATGAGTCAACAGGAGCAACTTGAGCACTGATCTGCTCTTGGATCAATAACCCAAATAGTAGAACAAAACATATTCTCCTTATAAAATTTGCACGTATCCGCTTTGTAGTTTCCTTTTTTGATCGGAAAACCAGTTGTCTGAAGTCCAATTTTTCTGTGTTGAGTTAAATAAAAAAACTTATAGTACAATAGTAAACAATTGCATATAAAACGTAACTGAGCTAAGTTTGTTTTTTCATTGATTGCTAACACGAAAATAGTGCCAGTCTAACAGAATGGTTTTTAGCTATGTTTTTTCGCTAATCCCTTTCTTACCCTACTAAGCGATTCAGCAGTAATGCCCAAGTAGGATGCGATCATCATTTGTGAAATGCGTAAGGTGAGGTTGGGATACAGGTGGATAAAGTCGAGATAACGTTCTTCGGCCGTTGCTGCTAGCAGTTGATTGATTCGGCATTGCATATGTCTGATATTATTATGCAACAACAATTCATTATATTTACGGAAGTCTGGACAAATGGTTTGTGCCTGTTCTAAAAAATCAGGGGTAACCAATACCACTTCAGTGTCTTCCAGTACATCAATGTTAAACAGGGCTGGCTCGTGGAAATAAACGCTATTCCGATCACCTATCCACCAATGCTCGGGTGCAAATTGAATGGTATGTTCCTTACCTTGATTATCTAAGGTATACGCACGAAGCAAGCCTGTGCAAACAAAATAAAAAATGTTGGTTTTGCTACCTTCATGCAATAGCATTTTTCCTTTGGGATATGTCTTTGCGGTTAGTTCGCCTTTTAACAAATTAAATTGTTCTTCTGTTAGCGGACTGTGTTGTTGTAGATAGTTTTTGAAGACTTGCATGGATTGCTTGCGCGATTACGCTTATTGTTTAACTATCCGTTCAATGTGGATTGCCTGCAGGCCTTTTGGACTTTTTTGTAATTCAAAGGTAACACGTTCATTCAGTTTAAGTGGCTGCGGTGCATCTGCCAACAGGAAAAAAATGCGCTGATGGCGCTCATCATGAATAAAACCATAACCTTTTTCTTCATTTACATGATGAACAGTACCTGCAGCACGTTGGTCCTCTTCAGTCATTTTGGGTATGCTGATTTGAATATCTTCTAACTTTACGGTAGATTTCTTGACTTCTTCTGGTTTTTCGTTTGTAATATTTCCAAATTCATCGACGTAGGCAAACATATCTTCTAAGGTTTTGCCCTTATCTGAATTGCTTTGTCGGTTTTCTTTTCTTAATTCTTTTTCTTTCTTTTTTTGTTCGCGTTTTTTGTTTTGCTCTTTTTTTCGAAATGATTCTTGGCTTCTACCCATATATAAACTTTATTGTTGTATGTTTTAAAATATGAAACAAACTGACGACTGGTTTTTTAAATGGAACAAATAAATCCGGGGGGTCAGTACGTGTGGTTTTCTTCAAAGATAGAAAAAATAATTGGGATATCCTTTTTTTATGCGCTAAGGCGCCATTTGATAATTTAATGGCCTTAATAACTTGCTAGAGGCGACCTTTTTACCATTTTCAAAAAGTATAAAACCGATTCCTTTTCTGTAACGTTGACCGGTTTTATCGTATAGGATGGTCAATTGTCTGCCGTGATAGGAAATGTTATCAAGGCAAAAATATGCCCACGTTGGTGGTACCAAAGGGTTAACGGTAACCTGGTTGTCGGCTGAGGGTCGTAAGCCAACGAGACCGGTGATAATAAGATCGCAAAAGGTAGAATGATTGTAATCTTTACCGCGCTCTTTTCCACCATTATTCGCCGGCCATGCACCACTAGGCCAATTTTTTAGTCGGGTTCTGGCAATCCAGTCGCCAGTATACGGATTTAGATTTTCATCAATCCATGGTACTTGCTTACCATTTTCCAGCGTTCTTCTTTGGCTTTTGGCATAGGTGCTGAGCAGTTTATAATAGTCAGCTTTGTTGATATACGATTGCTGATCATGGTTTAACACGTTGGCCATGGCGGTCAAGGTAATTGCTGTGGAAAATGGCCAACTCGGGCCATTCCACTGGCATTCGTGGTCTTTATAGGAAATTTGAAAGTCGGGATGATCCTGCTCGGCAGTTGTGGGGCCATAAGGCGCATAAAAATAAGTGCTGTCCATAAGGAATTTCCATGCAACAGCATAACTGTTATCCGGAATATTGAAGTACCAAGGGGTATACCCGTGTAATTCCCGAGCCGAACAAAGCTGCATGGATCCATTTCTTGGAATAACTTTAAAGAATTGCGCTTTAGCGTCCCATAGTGTTTGAAGTAGGAGCGACTTTAGACGAATGGCCTTATGCCGATAGTTTAGGCTTAACTTGGCCTGGCCTCTAAGTTTTGCAATTTCTGAAATAGCCAAGGCTTCTGCATACATATAGGAATTAATGGTTGCCCGATAGCCAGTTGCGTCGGCCGACTGGCTGCCGCAAATAGAAATTTCCATGCCATCCCGATTATCCTGTTGCCAAAAGAGTCCTGTACTGTCACGTTTTTCTTTCTCCCAAGCGAGGTAATTCTGTATAAAATCGGGTAAAAGCCGCTTTATTAATTCGGCATTTCCTGTAGTTAAGTATTGATGATAAGCGGCATCGGTTACCCAATTACTATACGATCGTAGATTACCGCCGCCTTTAAACCAAAATTGAATATAATCGTTTATATAACGCTGATCGTGTAGCCATCGCCCTTCATAAATGTGTGGAGCAGCGGCACAACTAATGGTGTTATATTTTCCGGCCCAATTGACATCGGGTAGAAATTCAAGGATGACAAAACCCTCTGGCGTTTTACGGATATGCTTGCGGAACGTCCACCATCTGAAATAATAGGTCTGCTCCATCGTGCTGTCTGGGCAGTCGAATAATGGAATGTTTTTGGAGAGAAAGGCCCAGCTTTCGGCATTGGAGATATACTGTGGATATAACTCTTCATCGTCCGTATTGAAGATGTTGATATAATGTTCATAGGTTTTAGGTTGCAGAACCAGCTGGGCGAAAGCCGGTTCTGCAAGAATAGATAGCGCGATTAAAATAATGCCGTAGGTTTTCTTCATCGGTTTATTACTTTCAATAATCACAAAGGCAGGGAATCATGACGCATTAGTGTAGTTAGACAATCAAAGATCCTTATTATTAATTTGCACATCATCAATTTTTGTGGGCAACCATACTTGCATTTCACCATTGCCTCTGTTGGCCCAAGAAAAGTAGGGAATAGCCGTGATGGTTTTCTGTTGCACCTGAACCGATTGCCCGTCAGGGGCGGGGTTGACCACAGGTAACTGACTTTGTAAGGTAACCAAACCACCTAATAGATCTTTTTGATAAGTGGCCGTAAATGTAGCATCAGCGGGCACAATAAAACTCATCACCTCGGCCGGATTGTCTGCCTGCTCAACACAGTAGACGAGCGGTCCGCGTTGCAAAGCAATACGATTCTTGTTGGCACGGATCTGGTCTATCGCGGCTAGTTTTTTTACTTCCATGGGAAGTTCCAATTGAACAACATCTCCTTTATTCCAGGTTCTGTTTAATACGGCGTAACCCTTTTCTAAAGTATACGGAACTTTTTTACCGTTAACGGTAATCACTACCGTGTCTTGCTGTGCGCTTAAATAGCGGTAGGTATTACCGGGCACTGGTTCACCTTGTACCCAGCCGGGAATACGAAGGTGCAAAGGAAACAATCGTTTCTTATCTGGCGTTACCGTCAATTGCACATGGCCTTGCCAGGGGTAATCGGTTTGTTGTGTCAGTTTAATGGTTCCTTTAGCTAACGGAATGGTCGTCTCACTGCCTACAAATAGGTTGATCCATAAGGCATTATCCGACTTTGCATAAATGTAGTTTCCTAAGGATTCAACTAAACGGGCAATGTTGGAAGGACAGCAAGCGGTACCGAACCATTCACTCCGGCCATAGCCTCCTCGGGATGCTAAAGGGTTTCCATAAAAGAAATGATCCCCACTATACGATAGGCCATCAAGTGCGCCATTGTATAAACTTCTTTCCAATACATCCATATACTTGGCATCTCCGGTAAGTAAATTCATCCGCTGATTCCAAAATACCATACCTACGGATGCACAGGTTTCACAATAGGCCTTAGCGTTAGGTAAATCGTAATCTTGGCTAAACCCTTCGTTAGATCCAGAAGATCCGATACCTCCGGTAATGTACATATTACGGTAAACCACATCTTGCCAAACGTTTTGCATGGCTTGCATATAATCGGCATTCTGGGTTGCTGCACCGACATCGGCGGCACCTGTATACAGGTACATGGCACGCACAGCATGGCCAGTTATTTCTTTTTGGTCTTTTAAAGGAACAGCATCTTGACAATAAGCGGGATCTTTCCATTCGTCCCAAATTTTTCCTTTACCATAGCCATGGCCACGTTGCTGCAGAAACCAATCCGCTAATTGTAAATAGCGTTCGTTTTGGGTAACGTTATAGAGTTTTACGAGGGCCAGCTCCACTTCTTGATGACCACTTACCCAATGGCGATTCTGCTGCCTCAACGTCGAATCCATATGATCGGCAAAACGAATGGCCACATCCAGTAACTTTCTTTTTCCGGTTGTGTTATAATAAGCTACGGCCGCTTCAATAAGATGTCCGGCACAATAATCTTCGTGTTTTTCCATGTCTGTCCACCGCTTATCTAAACCATTCAAGGTATAATAAGTGTTCAAATAGCCATCAGGCTGTTGGGCGGCAGCGATTTTATCAATCCATTCATCCGCCTTGTCTTCTACTGCCTGATTGGGGTGGTTTTTCAAGGAGTAAGCGATCGCTTCAAGTGCTTTATAAACATCTGAATCGTCAAAATAGATACCTTCATGTTTTTCTCCACTATGACGGGCTACTTTTTCAAAGTTTCGGATGCGGGGTGTTTTTACCTCGGTTTGCTCCATGCAAACCGGAATCGTTACGGTACTTACCGTATTGATTTTTGGTGCCCAGAAGCTATCGGTAATCGTTACTTGGGAGAAATTAATCGTTTGCAGCCGATGCGTTGGATCTTGTGCTTGCGCGACGGTGCCGGATAAGTGCAGCAGGCTAAGCCCTATAAACGTGCAGGTGTATTTCATCACTTTATTTTTTGTTTTCTTTATTTAGTTCACTACCGGAAACTGACTGATCCTTAACGTAGAACAACCGTAGGGAACCAGTACAATAGGTGTCTCTTCATCAGCTGCTTCTGAAAATGGATGCGGAAGTGGTCCAGCCATATTTTTATAAAGCTTCCAAGCAGGGATTTGCTTAGCATGCGTTTTCAACACCAATGGAGCACCCGTTAGATTCCAGGGATATTGTCCTTGCGTATTATTTTTTACCACTTCAAAGCCATTTGCCGGATCTTTGATGGCTTTTTCCAATAAGCCATAATTCCAATCAGATTTAGGATATACTTCATAAAAGTCGCCGAAGTAAGGTACATCACTTACCTTACGCCATTCTTCGTCAATTTTCAACGCATATACTAAGGGCCCTCTTTCTACAGCCACGGATGATTCCGCCCATCTACTTGTTTCGATATGCATGGGAAGTGTTAAGGTAACCTTATCCCCATTCTTCCAAGTCCGGTTAATTTTGACTATATCACCCGGAAGAGTAGGTTCTTTTACCGGTGTTCCATTAACGGCGATCGTGGCTCCTTCTGCCCAATGTGGAATACGTAAGTGGAAAGGAAAGCTTAGCTCCTTTGCTGTTTGCAGTGTAAATTGGATCGTCTCATCAAAGGGGTAATTGGTATCTTCTGTAATATGAACGGTATGATTTTTACCTATAGGAATTTCAACTTCACTAGGGCCATAGATGAGTGCTGCTACTCCTTGGTCTTCAGTAGCATACCAAAGGTTCTGCACCAATTTAGGCCAACCTTGGTGCATATTGGATGTGCAGCAAGGGTAGCCGGTAAGCAAGCCATAACATTGATCGGTTCCCTGGTGGCCGTCATCCTCAAAGAAATTTCGTTTGGCCCGTGTAATCAATACCTGATTGGCGCTTTGAAAATATTGGCGATGGTTGAAATCATCAGTTGCCTGCGTAGGCATGGCATTGTAGGCAATCTTTTCCAGGTGATCTGCGAATTCTGTATCTCCAGTAATAGCCAACATACTTTCCAGCGAAAATAATAGCTCTACAACAGAGCAGAATTCCACCCCTTGGGTAGGTGCATTACCATGTAAGGGTTCATCACCTCCGTACATGCCTTGAGCCTGCCCATGAAAAAGGGCAATGTCTTGGAAGGCCTTCTTTACCGCTTTAATATAGGCAGAGTCCGGATGTTGCTGGTAATAAATAATCGGCGTTTTGATACCTTGTGCCAGATTAACACAATGAAAGCTTTGTAATTGACCAACATGTAATCGTTGAATCAACTCTTGATTGTATGGATACGTATTGCCGGTATTGAAAGGGTAGAGGTGACGGACATCGTTCTGTTTCGTATAGGCATTGGTAAAAACAGTGGTATAAGGAAATGTTTGTTTATAAAGTAGATTGGCCAAGTCTAATAGAAAAGATTCGCCGGTTAGGTTATACAACCAATAAACTACCATCATATTATCAGCGCCCCTGCGATTTCCCCAGAAGGACCACTGGTCGAGTGGGTGTTTGGGTAATTCTTGCAACTGATACTTGAAATACTTACTTAATGCTTGGATTACACGTTTATCGCCAGTAGCACTATAGTATTGTTGAAGCACCTTGAGCATCACCATCCGGGGCCACCAATCTTCCACCGGTTCTTTTTGAATGCCGGGTTCGGGCTTTGGTTTTTCTGTTAAGGGCTTAGGACCGATATATCCATCTTCACGTTGGTTGGTTAAGGTCCATTCAATCCAAGGCTTTACTTTTTGAATCAGTTCTTGATCCTTTAGCATATAGGCCAAAGGAAGTAATCCATCAATCCAGTAGGGACCTCTTTCCCAAGCGTCCCCATCACCACCCAGCCAACCATTCCGCTTTCCGGCGACTTGTGGATACTGTTCATCTAAATGCCCGGTTAAACCTGTTTTCATTCGTAATAATTGTTCTTTTAACCAACCATTGGCTTGTATCGCACCTAATGGGAGTTCCATATACGGATTGGCATGAAGGGGTTTTCGGTTCTGCACTTGCGCCTTGCTTTCGGCTGTTAAGCCGAAAACAAGGATAAGCAATAAAAAATGTTTAATGTTCATAGCAAAAAAATAAATCGGAATATACGTATTAATAACCTTGATTTTGTGTTAAATTTGGATTGGAGTTAATGGTTTGCTGCGGAATCGGAAAGGTAATCCGATAATCACCATTCGGTTTATGCGAAAGCCAACTTTTCGTGGTAAAAATCCCAAAACGGATCATATCCCGACGGCGATGGCCTTCCCATGCAAATTCCCAACCCAACTCGTCTAACATACGCCCAAACTGTACAGGCGTAGTATTGCCTTCATTTACAATTTTATAGTTCTCTACGTAACCGTAATGGTATTGACTATTTTGTTGTAACAGGGCGCCGGTAACCTTGGCTTTGTCTGGATTGGTTTTAAAGGCACGATTCCTCACTTGGCTAACATAAGTAGCCGCTTCTTCAGCACTTCCAAGACGTAATAAGCATTCGGCTTTCATTAACAAAACATCGGCGTACCGGAAAAATGGAAAGTCATTATCTAAGTCGTTTTTAGCTCCCATTTTAACCGTAAATTTATTCATGCGGTAACCTTCAGATTCGCCGGTATATAAACCATTGGGAATATCTTTGGTGAAAACTAAGGGTTTACCTGCCTGATCATAGGCGCCAAGAAGGGGTGTTTTTCCATCGGCTGCAAATTGTGGTCCCATTAACCACGTATCTGCTAAACGACTATCCGCAGGATCGTAGGTGTCAATAAACTGAGCAATAGCCATGGCGGATCCAGAACCCCAAGGCGTCGCTTGCATATCGGCCTTAGCCTTTAGCGAAGCATGCCAGGAAAACATATGAAAGAAAAAACCGGTAGCAACATTTTCATCGAAAGGGATAGCAAATATAATTTCAGGCGAATGTTCATTTTCTGTTGCAAAAATATCCCTGAAATTGGCACTTAAGCTATATTTTCCTGAATGGATGATATCATCACATTGTGTGGCGCATGCTTCCCAGGCAGGTGTGCCCGTGTATACTTCGGCGTTCAGATAGATGTTAGCCAAAAGTGCTTTCGCTGCCCATTTATTGAAGCGTCCATATAGGAGTTGATTGTTTTCCTCGCTTAAGTCGGGTAAGGCCGCATTGATCTCCGCAACAATAAATTGATACATGTCGGCTCTGGAACTTTTTTCAGGCAGTTCGGTCGTAACCTCGGTTACGAGTGGCGCATCTCCGAAGTTATCGCAAATGAGCCAATAGTAAAATGCCCGGACAACTCTTATTTCGGCCAAGATGCTTTCTTTGCTAACGCCATCAGGCATGGGAATTTTATCGCTTTCAATTAAATCCAGCAAGCGGTTGGCATTAATAACGCCCTTATAAAAGCTATTCCACATAGCATCCATTTGTACGTTTTCGGAGTTCCAAGTATGTAAATGGATGCGTTTATAAATTCCACCATCATCCCAGCCAGAGGCATTAGCGGGCATCACCAATTCGTCGGAAGAAGTTTCCTGAACGCCTGCCCAATTGTGGTGATCAAAGAATTCGCGCATGTTGGCATACAGAATACCTGTGGCTTGATATACGCTGGTATAGGTGAGTTGATCGTCGGTTATATCGGAATATAACACTTCATCTAAATTATTATTACATGCTGAAACCGATAAGAGAAGCATGCATATGCAGGTAAAATATCTTAAAGTCATGGTTTTCATAAAACAACGGAATTAGAAGGTTAAAAATGCGCCCAGTGTATAGCTGGTGGTTGATGGATATCGATTTTTATCATCAACTCCAGGTGCTAAGCCCGAAATACTCACTTCCGGATCGATGCCTTTATAACCGGTGATCGTGGCTAGATTTGAAATGGAACCATACAAACGGATTCTTTTAACATATTTGCTTTGCACAGGTAAATTATAACCCAGCGTTACATTATCGATTTTCCAATAGTTGCCATTTTCAATATAGTAGCTAACGTAGTTTAACGATTGGTCATCGGCTAACGGACGTTTACCGTAAACATTGTCGTAGGCCGAATTTAGGATATTGCCGCGGGTTAACATGACGGGATTGCCGTAGAACATTTCAGGCATGTTCAGAATCTGGAATCCGAAGGCACCACGCATGGTAATATTCAAATCTATATTTTTATATACTAAGGTATTATTCCAACTGGCATAATATTTAGGGAGACCATTACCAATGATTTGTTTATCATCGGCTTGTTGGTCGGCTATGGGTTTGGGGTTGCCGTCTTTTCCCTCGATAATCCAATAGCCATTATCGTCGATATCAATCGTTTTAAATCCGTAAAAATTACCAATGGGTTGTCCTACCTGTACCCGATGTGTCGTCTGTTGAATCGGTTCACCCGTTCCTCCGGCGTCAAAGTATCCGCTGGCCAATTGGAAATTTTTGTCGGATAAGGAGAGGATTTTATTTCGGTTCGTCGAAAAGTTAACCGATGTTCGCCATTGAAAATCTGTCGTTTGTATAGGCAAGCCATTGAGTTGTATTTCCAGACCGGTATTCCGCATAGAAGCTGCATTGGCACGAATGGTATTGTACAGATAAGGCGGTACAGGTACTGGGTAATCCATCAAAAGATCTTTGGTGGTACGGCGGTAATAATCAACAGATCCTGAAATTCGGTTGTCGAAAAAGCCATAATCCAATCCAATATTTAACTCTTCTTTTTTCTCCCAGCGTAAGTCAGGGTTAGGGTTTAAGTCGGGATTGACCACTTGGATCCATTTTCCGTCGACTAAACTGTATTTGTCGAAATTCACCAAATTGAGTGATCGGTATGGATCAGTAGGTTCAGTACCCGTTATACCAAAACCGGCTCTGACTTTAAGGTTACTTAATGGTTTTATATCGGAAAGAAAATCCTCGCGGATGGCATTCCAGCCTAAAGATATGGCCGGAAAATTCCCCCATTTGTAATTCTTTCCAAACTTCGAAGAACCTTCGTGACGAATACTGGCCATTGCCAGGTATTTTTCTTTATAATTATAGTTTAAACGAAAGAAGTAGCCTACCAATTTGTTTTCCGTCTGTGACGAGTTTTCAGGTGCTTCACCTCTTTTTAGCGCTAAGCCGGCCAGCATATTGTTATAGGAAAAATCGTCTGTCGGGAAATCCCAGTTTTGCATCCAATAATCTTGGAAATTATTATTGCGCCAGCTATAACCAGCAAGTGCCGTAAACTCATGCTGATTGAAAATTTTATGGTAATCGGCCGTCAGTTCCAATAAATCCTCCTGTGTGCGTGTTGTTCCCCTAGAAGCGTAGCCGTTCTTTTTGTCGTGAATGGTTGAAAAATGTTTCTTTGTTTCGTAATACCCTCTGGTGCTATTATAAAGATCTCTGGACAATAACAGCTTAACATTAAAATCTTGTATAGGGGTGTAGGTAAGATTGCCAAATGTCCTGAAATTATTGTTTTGAATAAGCCCGTCGGTTTCTTCCAGTAGGGCAACTGGATTCATGTAATCCGTTTTTTCAATGTGTTCTATCCAAACGCCATTATCATCTTTTAACCGATCGGTGGGATTGAAGGTCAGTCCATTTCGGTAAACATCTCCGCGGAAGCTCGTACCATCGGCTCCCGAGAAATATTTTTGTTGGTAGCCGTTAATGTTGGCGTTAATTTTTAATTTGCCATCAAACATCGTATGGTTAAATTCAATACGGGGGAAGAGCACTTGATTATCCGAACGTTTGATAATTCCTTCAATACTTCTGTAGTTTAAATTGGCGATATAATTGGTGTTCTTGTTTCCTCCTTTAAGGCTTACGTTGTATACTTGCGATAGGGGTGTTTGCGTAATTTCGTCTAACCAATTGGTTTCATAACCATAGTCTGTAGCACCAGGCCTACCTTCAGCTACTCGTTTGCGGTATTCGGAAGCGTTCATGAAGTCTAATTTGCGACTGATGGTTTGCGTGGTAAAATAGGTGTTCACGTCGATGGTTGCCGGTGTTTCACCATTTACTTTTTTAGTCGTGATCAGAATAACGCCATTGGTGCCGCGCGTACCGTAGATGGCTGCTGCCGAACCGTCTTTTAAAATATCGATTGATTCGATATCCTCTGGAGCTACTGTAAACAGGGTTCCTGGTACACCATCAATGAGCACTAAAGGCGAAGCGTCTGCCAATATAGAGGGTACACCTCGCAAATTCACCTGTGCATTACCTACAGGATTGGCATCAGGAGAGACAACGTTTAGTCCCGCTACCTTACCTCGAATCAATTGGGCAGCGTCCTTTACAGATCCCTGCACAAAATCTTCGGATTTGACACTCGCAATGGCGGTAGTAATCTGTTCACGCTTTTGTGTTCCATAGCCCACAACAACCACCTCATTTAAGGTATTGTTGTCTTCTTTCAGAATCACGTTGATTGTTGCCTGTTCATGGACGGCTATTTCCTGGCTTGCATAGCCAATGTAGCTAAAAGATAGCACGGCATTTGCACTGGGAACATTAATTTTATACATACCGTCGGCATTGGTGGTCGTGCCGGTGTTCGTATCTTTTATTTTAATGCTAACGCCTTGAAGTGGCAGACCCTTTTCGTCGCTCACCTTACCCGTTATGCTTAGCTGTAAGGGGGCTTGTTCAGGAGCAGGGTTTGGCGAACGTTTAAGTACAATGGTTTGACGGATGATTTTGAAAGACAAGGGTTGATTCTCCAGGCTTTTTTTAAGTGCCTCTTCAATCGGAACATTGTTCACCTGAACGGAAATCGTTCCTGCTTTTTCTAGGTCAATTTTGTCGAATAAAAAGTGGTAGCCACTTTGTTTTTCGATTAATTGGAGAATTTTAGCTACCGATGTGTTTTTTTCATTTAGGGTAATTCCTTGACTATAGCTTTTTGCACTTACCTGAAGGAGTGCCCATAACATTAAAAAAGCGGTAAGTTTCATAGTCAATAGTAATTGTTGAAGGAGAGGGCTCGTGCGTAATACGGCCTTTGAAATAAAATTCATTACTTTTGTTTGAGTTTGGTTTAACACTATTGTTCTAGCAATACGGGAGAATTCAAACTTTTTTCGGGGAGTGGTTCCAGCACTTCCCGTTTTTGTTTGGTACGTTCTCCTTGAAAGGGTTAGCTTACGTTTGGATTGGAAAATATTTCTTCATAATTTACATTTTAGTGAACAAAAAAATGGATCTGTCTTTTCGCTAAATAGACAGGTTAGTTTTTTATAATTACTTTTCTTCCCTGGATTTCATAGTGTACACCCGTATAAGCTAACATGCTCATCAGTTCGCTGAGGTTTACATCTCTAGAGATTTTTCCATTAAGTAATTTTTTATTGATTTTTCCGGTATAGCTTACTTCGATGTTATACCATCGGGCAATGTTGTTCATTACCTGTTCAATTCCTGCATCTTTAAACTGGAAAAGGCCATTTTTCCATGCAATCTCCGTTTCAATATCCACATTTTTTACCAGTTTTATCTGTTTATCAGCTGTTAATACAGCCTGTTCCCCGGGCTTTAGAAGCTGTGCCTGCTTCCCACTCTTGATCCGAACACTTCCATCAACAAGGGTGGTTTTTGGTTTACGCTCATCCTCGTAATCCGTCAAGTTGAAATGAGTACCCAACACGTGCACTTCCATATGGTTGCTAATCACCTTAAAAGGTTTTTTCACGTGCTTTGCGATTTCAAAATAGGCTTCACCATTTAATACAACTTTTCGTTCCTGTTTATCAAATTGTGAAGGAAATATTAACGTGGTTTCGGCATTTAACCACACTTGACTTCCATCAGGAAGTGTAATTTGATATTGCCCACCACGAGGCGTAGAGATGGTATTGGTCTCCGTAAAGGCTTGTTGGCCTTTGGTATTAGCTGGTATACGAAAAGCGAGCTTTCCATCGGCAATTTTCTTTATTTCCATGCCACCATGGTGAGCTAAAATGCCATTTTTGGTGGTATCTAATACGATAACCTGGCCGTTTGCCAATGTTAACGTCGCTTTGTTGCCCCCTGGAGCGACATCATTCGGTAAACTTTTTTGCGCCAGCTCCTTAGTTGGAGTATGTGATTGGTAATGGTTAAAAATATAGTTTAGGCTAAAAGTCAGTCCGACAATGGCCGCTGCGGCTGCCATACGAAGCATCCAAGTTTTGTTTCGCTGGATATAGGTGCGTTTGCGTTGCTGATGTTGAGTAGTCTGTTGAAAGATATTTTGAAGGAGTTCTTCACTTCGTAAGTGCTCTGCTGGAAGCTGACTTTCCTTTGTTTCTTGATAGATTGGCTCTAAAATGCATGCTACCTCTTCTTCTGGAAGTGTTGTTAATAAATCCATTAATTCCTGTAATTCTAGCGCTGTGGCCGTTTTATCCAGGTAACGGTGTAATAAAATGGAAAATCTTAAAGAAGGTCTGTTCATTCTCAGCAATAATGGTTTTGGTGGCAATAAAAGCTTACCCAATAGATAAGACAAAAAAAATAGAAAAAGGGGGGTAAAACGAAAAATAAAATTACAATTTTATTCGAGTAAGCGCCAGCAGCAGGAGATAGCTGTGTTTTTTTACATAGCTGATGATGGTGTTGGTGGCTAATTTTAGATAACTCTTTACGGTTTCTTTGGAAATACCCATACGGCTGGCTATCTCGGTATATTTTAGGCGCTCATGCTTACTGAGCATATATACTTTCTGCTGCTGGGGCGGAAGTAAGTTAATGGCTTTATCGAGCAAGAAGTGGTGGTATGAAAGTTGTTCTTCTGTAGCATGCATCTCCGTTTCCTTTTCCCACTGCTGCTGTTGTATTTTTTTCCGGACTTCTTGTTTTAAGTAATTAATCGTATGGTTCTTCGAAGCAGTGAACAAATAACTTTTAAAATGACTAACCGTTTTTAGCTGTTCCTTATTTAACCAGATTTTCAAAAAAACGTCTTGGATAACTTCTTCAGTTAATTCATAAGAGCCCGTCATTTTATAGATAAATGCTCCTAGATGTCGGTGATAACGATGAAAAAGCTTGGAAAAGGCGTGTTCATCGCCTCTTGAAACTTGTAAGATCAACTCTTGTTCCTCAAAATCCATTAGGTTAGCACGTTGGTTTATTGTATGCAAACATAATTAAACTTGTGTGTATTAACAAGCTACCAACTTCGACCATTTACCAGGTTTTCATCAGGTTTCAACAGGTTTTTATCAGGTTTACCTGATGAAAACCTGGTAAAAACCTGTAAAATATCTGGTAGAACGCCGAAGAAAATAGGGAGTTAGTACGAATTAGATTCCTAATCAGCAAGTAGTAAAAATGGAAAAAAAGGCGCTTTTTAGCAGCGAATAAAAAAAATAAAAAAAGTATAGTGTTTTACTAGACTTTTTTATACCTTTGTGTCATAGTTTAAGTCTCTTCTCTCTCATATTAGGTTTTATAATTGGTTAGCGCAAAGCACCTGCCCATCAGGTGCTTTGGTTTTTTATGTTATTTTCTGGTGGCCACTAAGGCATATTTGCAAGGCTTTATACCTTGTAGAAAAGGTTAGTACTCGAAAGAGCCAAACCAAATTAGGGTTTAATAAATACAGGCGATCCGGTTAATGCAATGGTGCCCGATACATGGCTTTGCTTATTTTCCCAGCTGAACTGACTAGCCGTTTTAATATTGAATGATGCCGGAAAACTGTATTTTGCTGTTGCGGTTTCCGATGTGCCGTTGGTTTTGGCCCACAATACATACATATAACTTTTATCATTGGTAGCATAAAAAGCACCACCATCAACGTTGGAAGGCAAATGTAAATTAGCCGTTTTGGTCGGATCATATTGTCGGGACTTTAATAAACGACTAACGGTGCGCCATGCTATGCCTCCTGGTGTTATGGTTGCTTGATATGGGCCGGAGGTGATGTTTTGGTAGAAACCCATCGCTTGATGCGGCGCTGTAGCCTGTGCCAGTGGTGCGCTTTCAGCAGGACCATAAATATATAGTGCACGGATACCGGCCTTTTGCGCAAGGATCGCTGCTTTGATTAAAAAGTTCCGTTGCACGTCATTGCCTCCAATATAGCCGTTAATGGCTTTGCGGGGGATATTAACTTCTGTGACAATAAATGTTTTTTTGGGATGGGACGTTCCGTTATAGGAATATTTATTCAGCACCGTCTGAAATTCGTTCTTATGGGTGACTACCGCTGCTGCCGCTGCATCTGAATTTCGTTTACTTCCCAAATCATACATCGGATATACGTGATAGCTTAAACAATCAAACCACTCGCCTCCTTTTTTGGGATAATTGGTATTTACGCTTCCTTTATTAGGATTATCGGTATTTCGTAATATAGCATCCAGAAAGCCGGGATAACCCAAGCCGCCTACACAAACCAAGCCATCCTTATCTAAGTATTCAACGATCTCATGGGTAATCCGAAGCATGCGTACATATGCTTGAATAGGAGCAGAAAAATTAGGTAGATCACAGGGTTTAGGATCTGATTTGGCCCAAGTTTGGGTGGCCGCCCAATTATCGGTATAGTCTGGTTCATTCCAAACCTCCCAATATTTTACATAGGGACCGTAGGTTTTGACTACATTGTAAACATAGTTAGCATAATAATTCTTGGTATTCACCTTTCCCTTTGACGACCATATGGGTTCATATAAATTAGCAAACGTTTGCGATTGAATACCATTGCAATACCGTGTTTGATCTCTATGCGCCTCCGAAGGTCCGTTGAGAAAGATCGTATGATCTTTACCACCCAATTGCCTGTACGTTTCAAAAGCATCTAACCGCACGTTATAACCCCATTGCTGCACAAAATAATCATACATGGCTGGACGCAGACTGTTAACTCCTGCTCCCGCAATATTTCTTGCCGAATTGCCCATTAACAGTTCAGCCACCTGTTGATCAGACCAGCCTGAATAGGCTCCCATATTGGAGCCATATAGAAACAATCCTCCCAAGCTGGAAGGTGTAGCTGTGGCTTGAACGGACTTCTGTATGGAATCCGTATTTGAATCATCTGCTGGGTCTATAGGTGGTGTTTCCTCTGAACACGAGCCTAAAAACAATACCATAAATGCTAAAAATACTGGGTAGATGCTACGAAATCCATAAAATCGTTTAACACCATTGAAATTGTAAGTAACCATATTATTGCAAAGAAAATATTGATTATCAGAAATTTACAAATAAGGAATCATCGTTTACTGAAAAGACACGCTGAAATATTTTCGTTTATATCAATAAAGCAAATTGATTTAAGAATAAAGATAGCATAAAATTAAAAATAGCATAAAGTAAATGGAAAATTTTCTTGATTTAGTTGTTGATGATGGTTAGGGGAAAATAAGGTATAGTATTTTATTGGAATAAATAGTAGCGTCTAAAAAGTCTCTGTAAAACTAAAAACGCGTCATTGCGATGCGCCTTTTTAGGCACCTCCAATAGAAAAATAGGCACAATTGCACCAAAATATACGCTATCCGAAACCCTTTCCATGACGGTGTGCCGAAATGCATCGATGATGCTTTGCTATTGTAATGATGCTCTGGTCTATAACTGTTTATTATGCCTGATCCTTTCCGATCTCCCCAGGTCCTATTCTATTCGGAGGTACTATAAAAAAAGGATTGAAACATGATTTATTTAGAGGAAATAGTGGATTAACAGAGATAATAGCTAAGTAAATACTCTGTTATACCTCTGTTAACCCCCTATTAACCCTTTTTAAATAGAAGATATCATATGAGTGTATCCGGGGTAAAGTTTAAATGCAAGTGGAATTGAATAAAGTATATTTCATTACATTGCCAATGGCATGTTTATGTTATTTGCGTAATATATTTAATAGCCCTTTTGTTTTATTCCTATGGTGAGGTTTTCGGTATCCTGAATCACCTGTATCGCACATTATTTTCCGGTTAATATGGCTTAAATAGACGATATAATTATTCTTTTATTTAAGAGATTTAGCTTCATTTCTTTCAATAGTGATAGGAGGCCGCGACCATCTGGGATGCTCTCCTAATGGATGAATTTTACTTTTTTCCGCTTCTATTACCGCTCTTTTAGCAACGGCAGAAAAGGGTTCCTGAGGTTTTAAACCTAATGTTTCCAGTAATTTTTTGTCGGTTTGCTGATCGGGGTTGGGAGTAGTTAATAGTTTGTCTCCCAAAAAGATGGAATTAGCGCCTGCTAAAAAGCAAAGCGTCTGTGCTTCCGGATTTAGGGATGCTCTGCCCGCCGACAAACGAACTTGTGTATGGGGCAATACGATCCTAGTAGTTGCAATCATCCGGATCAGCTCAAACGATGTTACGGTTGGTTGATCTTCCAAAGGCGTTCCCGCTACCGCTACTAAGGCATTAATGGGCACACTTTCCGGTTGTGGAGTCAAATTTGCCAGTACACGTAACATTTCGAAACGATCTCGTATGCTTTCGCCCATTCCGATGATGCCGCCACTACAGAGGGTTATTGAGGTCTTTCGGACATGTTGAATGGTCTGAAGCCGGTCGTCGTAACTTCTTGTGGAAATAATTTGTTCATAGAAGTCCCGAGAACTGTCTAGGTTATGATTATAAGCATATAATCCAGCTTCTTCTAAACGCTTTGCCTGGGTTTCTGTCAGCATGCCTAGGGTACAGCAGACCTCCATATCCATGTTGGTAACAGTACGTACCATTTCCAACACCTGGTCAAATTCTGCGCCATCTTTCACATTTCGCCAGGCAGCTCCTAAACAGACACGGGAGGCCCCTTGGCTACGTGCCTTTTCGGCTTTCTCTTTCACTTCCTGAACAGACATTAGCCGATGCGCTTTTACTCCAGTATGGTAACGGGCAGCTTGTGGGCAATAGCCACAATCTTCGGGGCAACCGCCAGTTTTAATGGAGATGAGAGAACTGATCTGAATTTTTTCTGGATCATGATATTGACGGTGTACTGTTGTCGCTTCAAACACTAAATCCCAAAGCGGCCTATGGTAAATGGTTTCAATTGCTTCAATATCCATATTTCTTTTATTTCCGGGTAAAACTAATGAGAGATAAGATAGCTTAAGTAGTCCGGATAGTATTATATCAGTAGTCCGGTAAGACAATCTGCCTATGGGGGGTGAATTTTTATTTTTATGCTGCAATACACACAATCATATGCAATTTGGTTTTATTGGCTAATGTTTTCGGGAACATCCTAGAGAAATCTTACATTCGCGCCTCCTAATAGTCGAAGACCCGCTACAGATTAAAGGCGAAGTTATCCATGTGGTAGTCAGCGCTAGTTCAATGTAACAAGGGATTGTTGTCTATAGCGGATGATACATACGCCCATCTTTTATAAGGAAGGAATTTTAAGTAGTATTAGCGCTTATTCGGCTTTTTTCGTCAGCATAATTGTTAATGTTTATCGCAGTCTGCCCTATTTATTGTCACATCTGCACGCACCTATTCCAAAGAAGCAATTTAACTTATTTTTGTATTGTAATGTTAAATGACGCATGTTTTCTTCGACTAGCGCTCGACAATTTTCTCACAAATCTATGTGCCCGACAGGTTAGTGTTTTCAGTCATTATTTTTCTGGCTACCCTTTATTGGAAGAAAGTAAGCTGTTTGCGAAATATGTTTTACCGGCATTGCAAAATATTTCTATGCCAATAAAGCATAATAGAATACCTTTGGAAACACCGGTAACACCCTTAACTACTGGTCGTTTAGTTTATTAGTAATGTTTATATATTCCATGGAACCATTTAATAGCAACCGTTATCAAGAAATGACTTACAGAAGATGTGGCAAAAGTGGTCTATTGCTGCCAGCCATCTCCTTAGGTTTGTGGCATAACTTCGGCGAAGTAGATGCTTTCGACACTTGCCGAAAAATTATACGCACTGCTTTTTCTACCGGTATTACTCATTTTGACCTTGCCAATAATTACGGGCCACCCCCCGGTTCTGCCGAAGAAACATTTGGACGTATACTGAAAAAGGATTTTAAGGATTATCGTGATGAGCTGATTATCTCTACTAAAGCTGGATATACCATGTGGAATGGACCTTATGGTGATTGGGGATCCAAGAAATACCTTATGGCCAGTCTAGACCAAAGTTTAAAACGAATGCAATTAGACTATGTGGATATCTTCTACCATCATCGCCCTGATCCGGATACCCCTTTGGAGGAAACCATTTCGGCACTCGATTTAATTGTTCGCCAAGGAAAGGCTTTGTATGTTGGTCTATCCAATTATACCGCTGCACAAACGGCAGAGGCATTGCGCTTATTTGCACAACTGGGAACACCCCCGCTAATTCATCAGCCAAAGTACTCCATGTTCGAACGCTGGGTAGAAGAGGAGCTATTGGATGTGTTGGGAAATAATGGGGTGGGCTGTATTCCGTTTTCACCTTTGGCGCAAGGTTTACTCACGGATAAATATTTGGATAGAATACCAACTGGGTCAAGGGCCTCTAAATCGCTTGGCTTTCTTACACCGAGTCATATTACCCAGGACAAATTAGCGAAAATCCGGGCATTGAATGATCTAGCAAAAAAGCGAGGTACTAGTTTGGCACAAATGGCGCTCGCTTGGCTCTTAAAAGATCAACGGATTACGTCTGTTTTATTGGGAGCCAGCAGGCTTGAGCAAATCAGCGATGCGGTAAAGGCTTTGGCGTCACCGTCTTTTCAAGCGGAAGAATTGCAGGCTATTGATCGAATTTTAAAGACGTGATGTTGCTAAATTAAGAGACCATCGCATGAATATGATTTCGTTATGTCGCTATCTTTTGCTATTTTTACTGTTAATCGTTCTGTTGACGGGAAGTCGGCCAGCAAAACATGGAATGGCACTTGGCATGGCGATGTTTGGAAGGCTATTGTGCATTTTCGCTCAATAAGAGAAGATTTACAGGTACAAGTGTTTGATTGCGACTTTGGTATAGGGATAGTGAAAAAAGGTAAACCCGAAAGCATGCTGTCTTTCGATCCGCGTGAAATTAGTGCGATGAGCTACGAAGATTTGGAGAAAAATCGACGGGAGTTCTTAAATTTGAAACACGTAAATAATACAGCATTATTGAGCTATCTGATGTCTCTATAGCTGTAGAAAACAAAACGTTTCCAATTCCGTTCATGAAGTTGGTTTACCCTCACGAATGATTTCCTGATAAAACTTGATGTCATTTTCCAACTTGGCGATATAGGATTCTTTTTCAATGAGTAGGCGGTTATACCATTCTTTTTCCGAGTCCTTTGCCTTCTCTTCATCAGCTGACGCTTGGAAAACAGCACTTAAATCCAGATCAATGAGGTAGGAAATCTGTTTCAATCGTTCAATATCCAGCCGGGTTATCCCACTTTCAATGTTTTGGTAGGTTTTAAGAACAATATTTAGTTTATTGGCCATATCCGCTTGGGATAGGCCTTTTAACTTACGTTGACTTTTTATACGTTGTAGTAGTTCGCTAGTTGTCATTTTACTCGGATTTGGTTACATGATGAATCGTTTAAAGTCATATTAAGTTCTTTGTTACCAATTAAAAAACCCATCAGCTGAACGTCGATGGGTTTTTCAGGTAAAACCAACGTTCTATAAATGTGTTGTTATGGACACATCTGTAGCATACATTTCCCTTTTACCTGTGTTGCAATTGAAATGATCATGTACAAAGGTAAATAATAAAGTCTACTAAACAAATAGACTTTATTATTTTTGTTAAGATTTGACACTTGTTCTTTCTGAGGTGGTTCTATCTGGAAATTTTTTAGCTAAGTTTGATGATCAAAGGTTAACAATTAAAGCATGAATAAGCTATGAATACCTATGCTGTGGTAACAGGCGCTAGTCAAGGTTTAGGAAAATATATTGCTATAGAATTAGCAAAGCGAAAATATAACCTATTATTGTTGGCCCGATCTGGCGATAAGTTAGAGGCGCTAAAAGCTGAGTGGACAAAATCTTATGGTATTGAGGTTTTAGTATATAGTATAGATCTTTCCACAGAAGAAGCAATTCCTGCACTAAACTACTATTGTACAGCGCAAAATTTATCTATTGGCATACTGATCAATAATGCTGGCTATGGTCTTTGGGGTGACTTTGAAATGTTAGGACTACAGGATCAACGGAATATGATCAATTTAAATGTGAACGCCTTAACTGCGCTTACCTATATGTTGTTGCCTTTTTTGAAAAAGAACAAATCCGCCTATATTTTGCAAATTGCTAGCACAGCGGCTTATCAGGCAGTACCAACATTGGCGGTATATGCCGCTACAAAAGCTTATGTATTATCGTTTAGTCGCTCACTTTATCATGAATTGAAGCCATTAGGTATTCAGGTAAGCTGCCTTTGTCCGGGACCAATGGATACCGGGTTTACTGATCGGGCAGGTATGCAGGCTTTAGCACATTTAAGTAAGCAGTATAACATGGATCCGGAAGTTGTAGCGAGACAGGCTGTGAAAAACATGTTAGCAGGTCAACTAGAAATTGTACCAGGTTTTTTAAATAAACTGCAAAAATTTGGTGATTGGCTATTACCGAAGAAACTGGTAGAACGGGTAGCAGCGAGACTTTATAAAATCAGATAATGATCATTCATCCTCATTTCTACCGCTTAAGAATGCTTGGCTTTTCGTGATTTTACCTGATTAAGAAAGCAGAAAGGTTAGTGATATTCATCACGATTATTTTAGCGAAAAATTTGGAAAATTAAATTATCTGCTTACTTTTGTAAAGTCTACTAAAATAATAGACTTTAATGAAGCAACACAATAACCCTTTGAATACGATCATAACTATGCGAATGCGCCTGCATCGCATGGATGGGTGTTGTTGTTAATCTTGCATTATTTTCCAACACCAGTGCGGTGTTTCCTTTAATTAAATCGGTTCAATTTCTTAATTTTTATTGTATGGTTACTACCTATCAAACCTTTCACTTTACCGGTGCGCTCAGCGCAGAACAGGTTAGCTTTTTCAAGACCAATGGTTTTATTCATTTTAAAAATTTCATCCATACCGACGCGGTTGCCTCAATTATTAAGGCCGCTAAAGAAGTAGAAGCAAAATGGATTGAAAAGCGTGTACAAAAAGTTAATGGTGTCCCTATTAAATATGGGATTGATCTAGACGAACGGAAGATTGTACAGCGTTTTGCGTTTATTAATCAGCATCATCCAGTTTTAGAGGAACTGTCGCTTGATCCTCGTCTGCAACAATTGCTGCCACTCGCTGGTCCGGGAGCCCGCTTGGGAACACATGAAAAAGATGGTATGGTCTTTAATCATTATATCAACGGACCGCATAGCAAGTTTACCCAAATGGGCTGGCATACGGATGGTTTACGTGACATTTTTCAAGGTGCTAAATTAAATCCTATGCTTAATGTAGGGATTCATTTGAGTACGCTCGGTGCTGCACATGGTGGTCTACGTATCTTGCCGGGAACACATCAGCAAAATCTATATCAGCTGTTGTTCAGGAAGAAATATTTTTTATCACATGATAGTGATCCCAATGAATTAGCCATTCTTCCTGAGGCAGGTGATCTAACCATCCATGATGGCCGACTTTGGCATCGGGTAGCAAAATCTACAGTTTTTGGAGAAGTAAGTAGAAGGAGGGTGATTTATATACCGATTATCGCAGGTAAATATGCTCCAAAAAACGAAAATAGTCCAACATTACTTTATCAGCGGTTTGCTGGTTTAGTTGAATAGCTTAAAAGAAGGCCGTGTGACCGAGTGGTTAGGTTGAGGTCTGCAAAACCTTCTACAGCAGTTCGAATCTGCTCACGGCCTCCCTGAATTCTTGAATGCTTTTACGAGTCGTTTTATAATTTTGTACTTAAAGTCTATCTGTATAATAGATTTTAATTTTTTTCTACTACCTTTACCCCCTGTTTTTCCATGGTTCATAAAAAATAGACATCATATGGGGAGATTGGATAATAATCTTAAAATAGGTAACGAAAAGCATTTTGCAACAGAATTAATTACCATGAATGAGGTTTTAAAGACCATCGGTGGAAAATGGAAGCTAAAGCTTATTTTGGCGTTGACACATGGCGATAAACGTTTTAATGAGTTAAAAACTTTCGTAATCGGTATATCCCCAAGGGCTTTATCGAAAGAATTGAAAGAACTGGAACGAGATGGTTTAGTTAAACGCTTGGTTTATGACGAACCGGTATTGCTTGTCAATTATCAATTGACTGAAATCGCGTGGAAATTAAATGGCGTTATCCGGGAACTCACCTCTTGGTGTGCATGGTATAAAGAGGCATTTTTAGAAAGTCAACCCAATGATTGGTCTCATGAAGTTATGTAGAAGATGTGCATGAACCTTAAGTTATTAGCATGTGCTTTACTAGTGAGCCTATTGGCTTGTAATCGTACCAACAATCGAGTAGAGAAACAGGAAACCATTGCTATTTCGGGTGCTTTTGCTCTTTATCCGATGATGATTCAATGGAGCCAGGATTTTAAAGCACAACATCCTAATGTACGGTTTAATATATCAGCTGGTGGTGCCGGTAAGGGGATTGCAGACGTCTTATCGGATATGGTCGATATTGGGATGGTATCGCGCGATATTCATCCGGAAGAGGTGCAAAAAGGAGGTTATTTGATTAATGTAGCTAACGATGCTGTGGTGGCTACCTGCAATGTAAATAATCCTGCAGCAAAGGAGCTTGCCACGCGAGGAATTACTAGAGATGAATTTATAGCTATTTTTTTGGAAGGGAAAATTGGCCGCTGGGATCAGTTGAGCGGAATAAACCACGCTTATGATATGCACGTTTATGTGCGCTCAGATGCGGCGGGTGCAGCGGAGACTTGGGCAAAATTTTTAGACGCTTCGCAAGAAGATTTGCTGGGTATTGGAGTCTTTGGTGATCCTGGACAGGCCCAAGCAATTATGCGTGATCCATTATCCATTGGATTCAGTAATCTTAATTATGTATATAACTTGAAAACAAGGAAGCCGCAGCCGGAAGTACAAATATTGCCAATTGATTGGAATGGTAACGGACGCGTTGACAAAAATGAATTTTTTTACCAAAGCTTGGACAGTTTAAATGCGGCGATAGGAGATGGCCGTTATCCTGCACCTCCGGCACGAACGCTTGGCTTACTTTTTCACGGTAAACCTCAAAATGAAATTTTACTTGCTTTCCTGAACTATATTTTATCTCCTCAAGGGCAGGCTCGTTTACCGGAAAATGGCTATGTGCGCTTGAATAAAGCTGTTGTTGAACAAGAATTAACCAAAATCGAATGACGTTACGTTTGTTTAAAGATAAAATAACGGGTATTGGAATGCTTATTTGCGCGATGCTGGCAGTATCCTTAGTGGTAGCCATTGGTTTGGGCTTGTATTGGCGTTCGTTACCTATTTTACAAAATCACGCACTGACGGAATTGATTGGCTCAACAAGTTGGAGGCCCTTAAAGGGTGAATTTGGTTTTCTTCCTTTTATTATGGGAACATTGTGGGTAACGGGTATTGCCATTGTGATCGCCGCTCCCATATGCTTACTTACAGGTATCTATTTATCAGAATATGCACCTTCCCGGTTCAGAAATCTTTTTGTGCCAGTGGTGAATATTTTGGCCGGTATTCCTCCAGTAATTTATGGGGTGTGGGGCATTTTTTTTATCGTACCCCTAGTGCAACACTATATAGCACCTTTTTTTGTCGAGTTTTCAACGGGATTTACTGTTTTGGCAGGTGGGATTGTTCTTGCCGTAATGATTTTCCCATTGATTGTCAGCATCATTGTTGAAGTACTGCAAACGATTCCTAAAGAATTGAAGGAAGCTTCTCTTTCACTTGGCGCTACGAAATGGGAGACGATTAAAAAAGTAATACTAAAAAAGGCGTTACCAGGTATTATCGCAGCGGTTGTATTAGCTATTTCTCGAGCTTTTGGGGAGACGATTGCCGTATTGATGGTCTGTGGCAATGTGCCGATTTCGCCCCATTCCATTTTTGATCCAGCTTATCCATTACCAGCGTTATTGGCGAATAACTTCGGCGAAATGTTATCGGTGCCGCTTTACGACGCTGCATTAATGTTTTCCGCTTTTCTATTGTTTCTTATCATCTTGATTTTTAATCTGATTTCTCGGTTGATCCTTCAAAAAGTAACTCAATAATATGCGCAAACGAAAAATTGAAGAAAAAATAATCAAGGGATTGATGGTATTTTCCACTATCATGGTCGCTTGCTGTTTGTTATCCATTATGGGGACAATTGTGTTCAAGGGATTGCCTTATTTGGATTGGGATATGGTGAGTAAAATTCCCGATGGTGGCTACTATTTTGGCCGTTCAGGAGGCATGCTTAACGCCATTATCGGTTCTATCTATGTGGCTGGTGGCGCCACGGTATTGGGAATGTTCATCAGCATTCCTATTGCCGTTTATTTAAACGTTTATCTCCAACCATCCAACCGATTTGTTCGATTTGCTAAGTTGTCTTTTGACGTGCTTTTTGGTATTCCTTCAATCGTTTATGGTGCATTTGCCTTTAGCGTAATGGTTTATCTTGGTGTGCGGACTTCCTTGCTGGGCGGGATTATTGCCGTAACCTTGCTGGTGATACCGATTATGGTGCGTACCTTAGATGAAATCATTGTGCAAGTGCCGAAGGATTTAAAGGAAGCAACTTTATCATTGGGTGCTACACGATGGGAAATGGCCAAAGTCTATTTTCTTCAGATTAGGAAGGGAATGTGGACAGCAGTTTTATTGGCTTTTGGTAGGGGGGTAGGTGATGTCGCGGCCGTTATGTTTACAGCCGGATTTAGCGATAATATTCCTGTTTCGTTGCATGAGCCGGCTGCCACTTTGCCCTTAGCTATATTTTTTCAATTAAGCAGTCCCATACCCGAAGTGCAGGGTAGGGCTTATGCTTCTGCCTTAATCCTTACTATTTTTATTTTGATTATTGTCGTGATCAGCCTATTGCTATCCACTAAAAAAGTAGACAAAAAATGACACAAACGCCACATATAGCGGTAAAAGATTTAAACGTGCGAATAGGTGATCATCATTTATTGAAAAATATCAATATCAATATTCCAGATAAATGCGTGACGTCCATCATCGGTCCGTCGGGCTGTGGGAAAACCACACTATTAAAAAGCCTTAACCGCTTGTTAGACGATATTCCGAACATTAATATTAGCGGAAGTGTACTCGTTGATGGTGAAGATATTTATGCACCGCAAACGGAAGTAACCCATGTTCGGAAAAAAATGGGACTACTGGCCCAGCGGCCCTTTCCTTTACCGATGTCTATTTATGATAACGTTGCCTATGGCCCGCGGATACATGGAACAAGATCCAAGAAAGACTTAAATGGATTGGTAGAACGCTATCTTAAGGCGGTAGGTTTATGGGAGGAGGTGAAACACCGTTTACATGGGTCAGCTAACGCGCTTTCTATAGGGCAGCAACAGCGACTTTGTCTGGCAAGAGGTTTGGCTGTAGAACCCGAAATTATATTGGGTGATGAATCTACTTCTGCACTCGATCCCATCTCAACTAAGATCATCGAAGATCTCATTATCCGGCTCAAAGAAAGTTATACAATTGTCTTGGTTACGCATATCTTAAGGCAGGCTCGTCGTGTATCCGATTACATTATTTTTGTATATATGGGCGAAATTATTGAATTTGGTCCAACAGAAGAAGTGTTACTGAATCCCAAAAAGCAACTGACGAAAGAATACGTAAAAGGTTTTATTAGCTAATATCCTGTTACTGTTTTTGATGTTTATGGCTTAAATATGAAATATACTGCTAATACCAGTAATATAAAGCCGATGAGATGATTGACGGTAAACTGGACTTGCTTAAAAACCAATAATGAAAAAAGCATAAAGACAACAAGCGTTATAACCTCTTGCATGACTTTGAGCTGTACAAGGGAAAAAGGACCGCCATTTCCGTTATATCCCATGCGATTCGCCGGAACTTGAAAACAATACTCGAAGAAAGCCAGGCCCCAGCTAACCAAAATAACCAGCCAAAGAGTTGTTGAATGGTTGCCTTTTGGAAAGAATTTGAGGTGACCATACCAAGCGAAATTCATAAAAATATTGGATAATACGAGAAAACCAATGGTTGATAAATATTTCATAATTCTATAAATAATGAGGCAATGTTAGGAAATTTGCTGCACATTTTTTCTATCTATAAACAGTTGTTTTTGGTGGTCGCTAAAAACAAAAAATATTTTCGATTATGTGTGAAACTTGATCGAAAATGCACCATTTATTTCTTGTGTATACGATAAAGATAGGCGCCCTCTTGTTCAAATGTTATGTTTAGCGTGGTGCGCAGGATTTCTGTTTTATGGTTTAGTATTTCGGATAACTGATACGTTTCGGCTGGTGATAAGCCCAGCCTATGTTTGTCTATTACCACATGATTGGGGCCCTTTTTAAAGTTAAATACAGCGAGATAAATGTTTTCTCCATCTTGTCGGATAAAAAGAGTCGAACTCTTTGTGCCAGTATTTCCTTCAACCGGCCGGAATGCCTTTCCCGAATGGAACACTTGTTTAAGTGCTGGATTTTGCAGCCATTCGATGATCTGATCATGCCAATCTTCATGGACGGTGTAATCATCGCCTAAGATTATGGTGCCAGTAATAAGCCCTGATATTAAACGCGCCCGATGGGTACCTTCATTTGTCTGGTGAAAGACTAAATGATCTGCATCTATATAATCGTATAAATACGTTTGCCACCAGCCATAACTTACACTGTTTAGGGTGTATGCACTATGATCGATGGTATTAAATGCGTCACAGGCTATCCTACGCACATGGGCATAACGAGCCGTAGCCAGTGAAGGAGAGATCGCGGCGTAGGTAAGCATGCTATGGTGGAGTACGTCGCTAAGATACTCCATGCCATAGCGAAAGGCCTGCATCCCAGTGGTGATAGTAGTATCATAAAATTTCGTTGATTCGGCAGCTGCATGCCCGAGAAAATCGATTTTGATGAGTTTAAAACCGCAATCTTTAAGTGTATTAATAACGTAATGAATGCGTGCCCGAGTGCCCGGATGTGTTGGGTCTAATGCACGCGCACCATCAATGTCGTGATAGCCTTTAGCTGTTTTGGTCCACATTTCTGAAAACGTATATATGCTTCCTTCAGCAATACGATCCTTGTTTCCGCGAAAGCCCCAGTCGGCGAAGGGTGCCCAATATACGCCTGGTTCGAGATGCTTGGCTTGACAATAACTTACAAAGGCTTTAAGCTGACTTAAATCGCCGGAAAGGCCTCCTTTAATCATATTGTCCCAGTAAGAATCTAGATCGATATAGGCTGTATTATCCTCATTTCTAAACTGCGGAATTTTACGGTCAAAGAAATCGACAATTTGGGTTGCTTTTTCATAATTGAGATGATCCTGAATGACGCCCCAGCTGTTCCAGCCTACAGGAGTGGCTTTCATCCATGGCTGGATATATGGCGGTTCTACTAGGCGACCAGCTTTGGCATAGCACTCCATCCCGTCGCGCCAGTCGGAAAAATAGCCAACAAACATTTTAGGAGAACTGATGGTATTCCCACGTAAATAACCGTGTTCCATAGTATCGCGCGTAACAGCGGGGTCGGTATAACCTGCCCAAATTTCCAGTTGTTTTAAGGAAGCGTTTTGCCCTGCACTTTTCACTCCAGTTTTCCACGTCATATGGTTAAGCGAGCCTAAAATAAGTCCTTGCCGAGAATTATTATCATAGATAGCTCCAATTTCAGCACTAATGTTGGTTTGCTTACTCAACGGTTTAGCATTATAGGATATAAAGGTATCATTATCAAATGGAACGAATAGCGATCTCACATCTCCTTCGGTTAACAGCTGCGCAGTTTGAGTAATCAGTGGAGCTAAATAGTTGGTACGTAATGCGGCCCCACTTATTTCTAGCTCTGTAATCAGAAATTCTTGATTTTCATAACAGTAGAAAAGTTGTCGCATAGTTGGTTTTCCTGCCGCTGTTGAAATCAAGGTGACTTTAATGGCCTTACCTAATAAGCGATCGTTTATTTTTTCAGTTTTAATCTGATGGCTGGAATAAGTTCCAGTAGTGAAAAGCGTTTGGTTGGTTGAAAAGGAGGCATAGGCATGATCGATAATAATTTTTTGTTGATGCTTAATGGAAAATAGTCCGCTTTGCCCGTCGATAATCAGTTCGTTGTGCTTACCAAATAGAATTGTTTCGTTTTGTGCGCGGACAATCTGTGCCGTTGATATTATGGAGAGTAGCATGAAAAGGCGCACCAATCGCAAGTTACTCCGTTTGTGTTTTTTAGCCATTTATGATGACACGTTTCTCTGTTAACAGTGGGTCAAGTTAAGTGAAAATTCTCAATTGTATAAGCGGTGTTTGTTGAAATTGGATTTTTAATATTAAAGTGAGGCGTAATGTGAGTTCCTATAAAAATATCTGTTTTTAACTCAGTGAGTTACTTTTTACAGTGTAAATATTATTTGGCAAGTCCAAACATAAGGTTATATTTGCACCACATTAAGGATAATACCTTAATCGGGGTGTAGCGTAGCCCGGTATCGCGCCACATTTGGGATGTGGAGGTCGTAGGTTCGAATCCTGCCACCCCGACAAAAGCCACTGATTATCAGTGGTTTTTTCTATTTTCGGACATATTTCGGACTGAATATGTTTATTTCTCAGCTCAATATTAAGATAGAATANGCGCAAACTACTTGGCATATCGGCAGGTACGCTGCAAAACCTGCGGGTGAATGGTACGCTTCCCTACACCAAAATCGGTGGACTGATGTACTACAAATACGAAGACATCCAAAAACTGATGGATGGAGGAAGCGATGAATAGGGAGAACAGAACCACGGTGCGGGAGCGTACGACCCACAGCACTTTTCCTATCCCACTTGTAGGGAGCAAGTTTATTTTTTTGCGATGCAAAAAACCGTTTCCCCACGCTCTGCAGAGTGGGGAACGGCGGATGCTCCCGATGGTCGCAGTCCGTAAACTTGGAAAGGTTCGTCAATGAAAATGCTGGCGAAAGAAAAAGAGACGGACGGGAAAAAACGCACACGAGGACGACCTAAAAAAGCCATCACCCGTAGCGTTTCTTTAGTCGTCCGTTTGACCCCTACCGAACGGCTCGCCATTGAGGGCAGGGCAAAGAGTGCAGGAATGGTCATAAGCGAATGGTTCAGAAAGACCGCCAGGACGGCTGTCATAATACCGAGACTTTCAAAGGATGAAGCCAACCACCTGCGTACCCTGTCGGGTATGGCAAACAACCTCAATCAGTTGACCAAGTTGGCGCATACGGATGGACTGGTGTCAATCATGACGGATCTGCGCAGGTTACTCGGCGAAGTGGAGCGTTTAATGGAAAGGATTGGTAAAGATGATAGCTAAGCTAATCGTAGGCAAAAGTTTCGGCGGATGTGTCCGCTACCTATTGGAACGTGAACAATCGAAAGTTTTGGATTCGGCAGGCGTAAGGGATTACGACACCAAGACCATCATTGCCGATTTGAACGCCCAACGCAAGTTGCGCCCACAGCTTGGCAATGCCGTAGGGCATACCGTCTTAAGTTGGAGCAACGAGGACAGGACAAAGCTCACGTTGGAGAAAATGGCACAGCACGCAAAGGAGTACATGGAAAGGATGGGCATCAAGAATACCCAATATGTGACCGTACTGCATTCGGATAAAGACCACCCTCATTTGCATATCGTCTATAACCGTGTGGACAATAACGGGAATACCATAGGCAACTTCAACCATTGGCACAAAAGCAGAAAGGTATGCAGGGAAATGACCGAACGGTATGGCTACCATTTCGGCAAGGACAAGGCACAGGTAAACAGACAGGCCTTGCGGGGCAATGATAGGCTACGCTATGCCATACACGATGCCCTTAAATCCATTATGGCAAAAGCCACTACATGGAAGCAGGTGGAAACGATGCTTGCAAGGCAGGGTATCGGCATCCATTATAAATACCGTAGCGGAACAAAGGAAGTGCAGGGCATTTCCTTTGAAAAGGACGGCGTGAAATTCAAAGGCTCGGCTATTGATAGAAAATTCAGTTTTGCCAATATGGAGAAACAGTTAGGTCAAAACCGAGGAACTGAAATGTCACAGTCCGCAACGGAAAACCGTACACTTGCCGACCAGATAAGGGAAGTGCTTGGGCAACAGGAACCGAAAGCGCAGGGATTGGAAGTGGCAACGGGATTACTTGGAGCGTTTTTGGATGCCGCGTTTACTCCCGTAACCCCCGAACCCGAGCCTGACCCCATGTGGCGTAGGAAAAAAAAGAAACCGGAGCAAGAACAATCAAGAGGAATCAGCAGATAAAACGCTAAAGAAATGAACGAACAGGAATTACAGACCATACTGAAAGACACGCAGGATATATTGGTGCAGATGAACGAACGTCTGCACCAAGTTGAGACACAGAAACCCGAGACTAAAGATTATTCAGCGGAGCTTGCGCATATAAATGAAAAGTTGGAACGCATTATAACGGATGACACGCTAAACGGACTGAAAGATGCTTTTCGTAACCAAGCTACCACAAGTAGTAAACTCGTTACAGCCATTGCCGAACAACAGGAAAGGACGGAAAAAATGATAATGGAATTGCCACAGAAGATAAAAGTCAATGTGGAGCATCGCCTTACAGGGCAACAGCGACCGTATATCATTGCGGGTGCTGCCCTGTTGCTTGTATCGGTATTTTCTCTTTTCGCCAGCATACAGCTTTGGCGGTCAAATTCGGCTCTACAAGACAACGACATCAAAATCCGAATGGTGAGGTTGCTTTATCCACAGGTGTCATTGGATATTGACTCCACATACAGCGAAAGCCCCAAAGAATTTAAAGCTTGGGTAAAGCAGGAGGAAGAAAGGTTGCTTGCTATTAGAAAAGCCGAAGAAAAAGCAAGGCAGTCCAACGAAAAGGCAAAACGGGCAAAGGAAGAACTGCAACGGTTGAAAGAGCGAAAGGACAAAAACTTAAAATGATGAGGTTCATGTGGATATTAAGGTTTCAAACGCAGGCATTCAACGAATGGAGAGAAAAGTATATAATACGGTCGGCGATACAGTAGATAAATGCGTCATTTAAACCGTTTTGGGAGCAATTATTCTTAAATTTGTACTTTATACAGTCAAAAATGGACAAGAGATTTACCGACATCATAAACCTAATAAAGCAAGCACGTTACAACGCCATAAAAGCCGTAAATGCGGAACTGATAAACCTGTATTGGAATATAGGCGAATATATCAGCAAAAGGGTGGAAAGCTCCGAATGGGGGCAATCGGTCGTAAAGGAATTAGCCGTACATATACAACGCAATGAACCCGAAATAAAGGGTTTTTCAGATAAAAACCTTTGGCGAATGAAACAATTTTATGAAGCCTATAAAGACTTTCCAAAACTCTCAACGCTGTTGAGAGAAATTAGTTGGTCGCATAATTTGGCAATCTTTTCACGTTGTAAAACTGAAGAAGAGCGGGGATTTTACTTGCGTATGAGCGTCAAAGAAAATTACAGCGTTAGGGAGCTTGACCGCCAAATTTCCGCAAGTCTGTTTGAGCGAACAATGATAGGCAAAGCAAAACTCTCAACACTGCCGAGAGAAATTAAAGCCAATATAACAAACACTTTCAAAGACAGCTATGTACTTGAGTTCCTAAACCTGCCCGAACACCACAAGGAAAGTGACATACAAAAGGGTTTAATCAAACAGATGAAAAATTTCATCTTGGAATTGGGCAGGGATTTTCTGTTTATTGACGAAGAATATAAAGTACAGGTAGGCAACAGCGATTTTTATATTGATTTGCTATTTTTTCATCGTGGTTTGCAATGTTTGGTAGCATTTGAACTGAAAGCCGACAGATTTCAGCCCGACCATTTGGGACAAATCAATTTCTATTTGGAAGCGTTAGACCGTGATGTAAGAAAACCTCACGAAAACCCGAGTATTGGGATTTTGCTCTGCAAAGGCAAGGACAGCGAAGTAGTAGAATATGCGTTGAGCCGTTCGCTTTCGCCTACTATGGTTTCCGAATACCAAACACAGCTTCCCGACAAAAAGCTACTGCAACAGAAACTTCACGAGATTTTTGAGAATAGCGATACCGAAGATATATAAATGTTAAAAGCAATTATTCTCTATTAGAATGTTGCTAAGAAATAATCCCCCCGCACATCTGCGGCCTGCGAAACCCCTGCGCTCATGGCCGAGGCCGTTCTCGCTTTGGGCATTTACGGTGAAAAGCTGGCGTGTCATATAGGGCATTCTCTTTCTTTCGCCAGCCGATAAAATTTGTGGCTGATTGTTTCCTTTTGTTAGTTTAGACCGTTATATTTGTATCAATCACCGAGCAAACTGTATGTGAGCAAAAAGGTGAGCGGTTCTTCAAAAGGATTTTTAACCAATTGATTGATAGATATTTGCGGAGGCATGGAGTCTTCCTGCCACCCCGACAAAAGCCACTGATTATCAGTGGTTTTTTCTATTTTCGGACATATTTCGGACTGAATATGTTTATTTCTCAGCTCAATATTAAGATAGAATAGGTTATATAAAATTATGCGTGTCAAGCGTTTTTTGGAGAATTTATAAAAAATCAAGTGGACTAGGGGTGCGCTTTTTATCAATATCGGTAATGTGTGTATAGATCATGGTTGTTTTTATATTTTCATGACCGAGCAATTCCTGAACAATTCGGACATCAATACCAGATTGAATTAAATGTGTAGCGTACGAATGACGTAATGTATGTACTGTGCCTTCGGTTTTTATTTTCGCGTTAGCTAATGACTTTTTCAATACAAGTTGCACACTACGTTCACTGTATCGATTTCCTTTTTCTCCTTCAAAAAGGTAGTTTGTAGGTTTATAAACCAAATAATAATCTCTTAAAATCTACAGTAATTTATCTGGTAAGGATACAATCCGGTCTTTGTTACCTTTGCTTTGGTTGATTCGGATAATCTTTTCAGAAGATCGTATATCTTTTATCTTGAGGTTCAGCAATTCGTTTAGGCGTAAGCCACAACTATAAATGGTCATTAATATTGCTCTGTGCTTAATATTGTCGGTGCTATCTAATAATTGTCGAATTTCTTCTTTGGAAAAGAATTTGGGCAGTTTAGAAAACGATCTTTTGGGATATAAGTAATCGAGCTGAACCTTTTGGTTAAGTGTCAATTCGTATAGCTTCTTAATAGCTCCAACTAAACCTTTCTGATAGGAAACACTGATCTGCTCTTTTTGAACTTTTTCATTGATGAAAGATTCTATAGCTCTCACGGGCACATCTTTTAAGGATGGATATTCATTGAGATGCTTCAAAAATAGGCTAGCATAGTCCATATATGACTTAATAGTATTCTTGGCATATCTCTGTGTATTCAATTTTGTTTGAAATGTTTTCAATATAACTTCGCTTTCCATAATAACAATAACGATGAAATAATAAGATTTGTTTCGCTATTCATGATTTTTAAATTAATTAAACGGTTAAATAATAACGTATTGTATTATATTTAATGCTTGTGACACGCAATTCGTCTATAGAGATGGATTTGCGAATATTTTGTATATTAGTTTCGTGAAAAAGAATTGTTAGCTGGAACCTTTACAAAATCCTACGTATAAAGAAATGAGAATATTAATAATTGGAGCAAATGGTACGATTGGGAAAAAACTAACTCCACATCTATCAAAGAAACATGAAATTATTACCGCCGGAAGAAATAGCGGTGATATAAGAGTCGACATAACATCCGAAGAATCCATAACAGAAATGTACAAACAAATACAAAATATTGACGCTTGTATTTGCATTGCAGCTTCTGGCCCTTTAGACAATTTTTCTGAATTGACGGAAAGCCAATTATTACAAGACTTTAAAGGAAAGCTTTTTGGTCAAGTAAACTTGGTATTGCTTGGGCAAAAATATCTCAACGACAATGGTACATTCACATTGACATCTGGAGTTTTTGCGGATATTCCATATAAAGGCGTAACTGCTGGTGGAATGATAAGTGGCGCATTACATAGTTTTGTTTTATCTGCTTCAATAGAATTGCCAAGGAGACAAAGAATTAACGTTGTCAGTCCGAGTATGATTGAAGACTCGGTAAAAGAGTTTGGACATTTATTCCCTGGACTAAAAGCCGTTTCTATGAATGAATTAATTGAAGCGTATGAAAAAACAATTGAGCAGAATATCAGCGGACAAATTCTGAAAGTGTATTGAAAGGCTACAGCTAACATCGCATTGGCAAAATGGCGGGTGAAGTGCA
>NZ_BAABIQ010000008.1:0-331900 GCF_039542865.1 Olivibacter ginsenosidimutans
ATTACTTTTGTTCATACTTTTTTGTCGCAACTCAAAAGTATAAATCACGGAGCAGTCTGATTAATTTCTACTGCTCCTTTTTATTTTTTTCCGGACACTAGTGATAAAGATTATACTTCTTTCGGTCAATTGTCCTCTCACTAAACGATACCTTTAGTGAGGTACCTATCTCTTTATTGTATTTGAAAATTTCAACAAAATCCTTAAGATCCTTGGAAATATATTTTGTAGTAATATTTTTTGCTTTTATTATGGGCTCTTCCAAACTGAAGGAATCGCCTATAATTTTAATTGCCGTAGATTGGTTCTTACAAAACAAGCATGTTTCATCTTTTTTGAATTGGTCAAAGGTTTCAATACCATATTTAAGCTTTTCATTACGTTCTAGATTGCAAATAACATTCTCCAATGCTAATTTTGAAGCTTTTTCAATAGGTAGGTAAAATAGAACACTGATACTCTTTGAATCTATCTCTGGATGATTCTCTTTTAAATAATGGACTAGTCCACCTGAGGTAGAAGCTGATATTAAAAAAATTGAATCATTATCAAATACTGTCTGCTTATTATATATACCGTCGTAAGACTTAAAAGACTGAATATTTATATCTGCTGATTTTTCAAAACGTTTTAAATATTGGCTAACAGAGTACCCAATAACATTTATCGATAAGGTGTCACAATAAATGCTTTTAATCGTTTGATTTTTAAATTGATGAAGGATATTCAATCCAATAAAATCGATTTCACTCTTTTGAACTAATACATTTGCTGTTCTTAGGAACTTTGACGAATGCTTCCCAGAAGGAAATACATAATGATGGGAGATTCCGCTACTTTCGACCAGCCCGCCATTTAGCACAAAAATGTTTGCTAAACCTTGATTGATAATTTCTTTGATATTGTTTTTCAAGAACAGCTCTCTCCCAGGGAAACGAAATCCTTGTCTATTATAAGACCCATAAAAAATACTATCCCGAAGGGAACTTTCTTCTGCTTTAGGAATACTTCTGAAAATATCGTCAAGTTTGTTCTCTACTTCTTGTTGAATAGAGCTTGTCGTCGAACAGTGCAAAAAAAGTAATGCTGACGTCTGATGAAAATATCTAAAATGTTCTGTTAACTCTCTTTTTAGCATTCCAAAATCCAATTCAGAAGAAGGGTTGAAAACAACGGTTATATTTTTATATTTTTTGTCTTCGATATTGGAATTAAATATGTAAAATTTCCCCATTAGTTATTGCTTTTGAATGGATATAGAATGCTTATGAAAGACCCTTGTGATTTAGCAATATTATTTGTGCTAAAATTGTTGTTGTTCCAATCTTCAAGCTTTAAATCATCTAGCTTCTGTATATCAATTGGTTTGTAGATATCTTTTATAAGATCTCTATAAACAGAATATTTATCAGTTTGTATTTTCACAAAACCTTTTTTATTGAGTATATTCAAAATTCTATCGAGTCCCATCCCTTTTTTAGACTTCAGATTTGAAACCGATGAGGTCTGATTTTTAACAAGACACTTTTTAATTATATCTAAATTTGTACTGTTTCCTTTCTGAAAAAATTTATCAATAAAACCTACTCCAGAATCAAATACTAAAATCTCCAAATAATAAATCTGATTAAGTTCATTTAGGCAATTTTGATTAACAAAAGGATGCTTAAAAAAAGAATAAATGGGAGTATCTACATACTCATTTAAAACAGTATCAATTTTGTTTTTATGAAATCTAAAGTAAACTCCACGTATACTCGCAGGAATTTCAATCATATTCTCGTCAGTTCTTCCCCATTCATAGGTGTTTTTTGTTAATTCATAAACTATTGCTCCTATATCGTCAAGGATTCCCTCAAACTCATACTTATTTTTTTTGTTGAAAGTCAAAATATACTCATCAAAGATTTTCCGTATATTTTGTTTAATCTGATTTTCATCATCATTAAAACCGTTTTGATTTTCGAACAACCTAATTAAACCTTTACTTTGTGGCAAATGGTCAGTATTTGTAAAAATGTATTTATTACCTTTCAATCGTGACAATGAATTCATTTTAATAAAGAATTCATTTTGCTTTTCCCTTAACTTACTTTTAATGTTAACATTATTCTTGTCAATGAATGCCGATGTATTCCATAATAACGAAACAATAGGATAGGCGTATTCTTGGTCGTAGAAACTATCTATATTCGCAACATCATCATCGAAAATTACTGTTTCAATGTTGGACTTCGTATTTAATGTTATGACAAACTTTAATAGATCTCCCAACAACCCATAAGTATATTTATCAAATGAGCTAGGTAGTTTTAAATTTAAGTCCAAAAAGTTGTCACCTGTATTTATATATTGATTATATAACTCAGCGATCTTACTTATGGTAACGTTCTTGGGTATTGATATTTCAATCATAAAAAATTATTTCATTGCAATCAACATTGTAGCATTACTTCTGCACATTGATTCCTTTATTAATCAATTCTTTAACAACGCCGAACATCATCGCAGAAAAATCCTCTTTGAACTCCTTGCTATCAGAATAGAGTTTGTATAAATCAAAATTGGTAGTGATGTGTTTTAATAACTCTTCACCAACAATCTTATCGCTTGTAATCCTGGCATTTTGCTCGTCGGAGTATTGGATAGAGGTTATCAATTCTTGATTTTTCGCTACGTCATTGGCAATGTTTTCTGCCATTTGGCGCACCTTATCGGCGTCTTCGAACTGGGTTCCGTATCGGTCGTTAAAAGTTTGCAGGATATTCGATAAGCGATCGATCTCTGGCTCGGAATTTCCACCACGCATATCTGTTGGAATAGGCTTTAAATCATCGCCTTGCTCCATAACGATATTCGTTGTAGCTTCTAGCTGCAAACGGTAACTATCCATGTCAATATTATCAAGAATACCTTGCGCTAAATCAATAGGCGTATCACCTCCTAATTTATTCTGCAAATGATTGAGATAGATGTACAAACGTTCTAAATACGGATTTTCAAACGGAACAATCTGCGATAGGAAAATATAAAGACGCACATAGGTCTTGACTTTTGCTCTGAAATCCGCTTGTTCATCTTCTGCTAATACATTGCGGAATACCTCTGTGCTATTATCTAAAATTGCATGAAGCTGGTCTACCGGTACATTAGCCAATATATTTTCCGAAAACTCATAAACTTGTTCCTGACTATAAACTTGGAAATTATCCAAAGCATCACGTAGGTCGAAAAGTTTGTTCGGGTCGGTTGCATCGCCTAATATTGTACTTTCAAAATACGGCATAAATGCCTTTTCTATATCTTCTGCTTTATTGGCAAAATCCAAAACAAACGTATCCTTCTTCAATGGATGACTTCTGTTTAATCGGGATAGGGTTTGTACCGCATTCACTCCACCTAATTTCTTATCTACATACATGGTGTGTAACAGTGGCTGGTCAAAACCTGTCTGGTATTTATTAGCCACAATCAAAAAGCGATAATCGCTCTTTTCAAATTCACTAGGAATATTGGCACTTGAAAATCCGTTTAAGCTAGCTTCGGTTTCTCCGTCGATTTCTCCCGAAAAAGCAACAATTGCTTTATAAGGACTGTTGATTTTCAGTAAATAATCATCAAAAGCCTTTTTAAACTTTACCGCATTTGCTCTGGAACTGGTTACAAGCATTGCCTTAGCCAATCCACCAATTTTTCTTTTTTTAATGACTTCATCAAGAAAATGATCTACAATTAAAACTGTCTTTTTCTTCACCGCATGCTCATGACTTTCTACATAGTGTTTCAGCTTTTTCTGCGCCTTTAACTTGTCGTATTCCGGATCGTCTTCGATACGTTTCAACAGGGCGTAATAACTTTGGTAGGTGGTGTAGTTTTGCAATACATCCATAATAAAACCTTCTTCAATAGCTTGTTTCATGGAATACAAATGAAACGCCCTGAATTTGGTTTTATCTCCCTCGACATAAGAAACACCAAATAACTCCAGTGTTTTATTTTTAGGCGTAGCCGTAAAAGCGAAATAACTGGCATTAGGCAACAGCTTCCTTGATTTGATCAGGTCTGTAATTAAATCCTCTGACGTAATGGTTTCACCATCTTCGGTTTCAGGATCACTTTCCATATCCTCTGTTTTGGCAATAGCTTGATTTAATTTCCGTGCCATTTGCCCGCTCAAACTACTATGAGCTTCGTCAATGATAATAGCAAAATGATGTCCCGGAAGCTCGCCAATTTCTTCGACAATATGTGGGAATTTCTGGATGGTGGTAATAATGATCTTTTTACCTTCTTCCAATGCCTGTTTCAACTGCTTACTGCCTTCGGTGATGGCCTCGACCACGCCGGCCACTTGTTGAAATTGCTTGATATTGCTTCGTATCTGTGCATCCAAAACCCGACGGTCGGTAACCACGATGACCGTATCGAAAATGATATTTTCACCAGATTTATCGTGCAAACCCACCAACTGATGTGCCAACCACGCAATAGAATTGGATTTGCCCGAACCTGCTGAATGCTGTATTAAATATTTATGCCCTGCGCCCACATTTTTGGCATCTGCCAGAAGCATACGTACCGCTGCTAACTGGTGATAACGAGGAAAAATTAGTTTCTTCTCTTTACGTGTACGGATTTTCCCTTTGTCGTCTAGGTATTCCTTTTCTTCGGTAATGAGCTGGCAAAAATTTTGGATAATATCGGTCAAACCATTTTTGGTCAAAACTTCTTTCCAGAGATAATCTGTTTTTATGGCACCATTAGGTGGATTTCCCGCACCATTGTTATAACCTTTATTGAACGGTAGAAAATATGATTTTTCTTTTTTCAACTGCGTACACATCCACACTTCTTCGGTATCGGCTGCAAAGTTTACAATGAGCCTACCCAAACGGAATAATTCTTCTTTAGGATCGCGGTCTTGTTTGTACTGCCGAATGGCGTGTTGCACATTTTGTTTGGTAAGCTCATTTTTCAGCTCAAAAGAAATCACGGGAATACCATTGATAAAAACTACCATATCCAAAGACTTCGTGTTGTTGGGCGAAAAATAGACTTGCCGCATCACAGAAAATTGATTGGCTCGATATAATATTTCTGTTTTATTATTGTAACCCGACACCGGTCTGTCGTAAAATAAATGCAGTTTGGTATCGGTAAATCCATCGGTAATTCCTTTACGAAGCACTTCAATCACGCCTTTTGCCTGAATTTGGTCGTTGAGGCGTTTTACGATTTTTTGTTCGTATAGCTCTTTGTGATAGGCTTTAAGTTTAGCAACAGCCTTTGGTTGCGTAGTTTCCAAAAACTGAAACAGCAATTCTTTATCCAAGCAGGCTACATTATCGTAGAGCGTATTGCTACGAAGTAGATAGCCATTTTCACTTACTAAAAACTGTGAAATATGAGCTTCTAAACCTTTTTCTGTAGTATCTGTTTGTTTCCCCATTTATTCAAACTTTTTGTTTAAACGCTCAAGTTCATCTGTGATCTCATTGAGCATAATGATACGTCTTTGTCGTGGTAAATTTGGGTGGATCCAAAACCTTGACTTATCTTGAAGTTGGGTAGCTAAATCAGGGTCGATTAATCGAGTGCATCGCGCAGCATCATTCCAACAATCTGACAACTCTTGATTTGGTATATAGTCTCCATCATTATTTCTTAAATAGTCATAAGTTCTTGACCAAGCGAAATGAATAGCACTAATTGCTTCATTAGTTTTCTCACGCTCTTTTTCTTTATACAATGAGAGCTTTTCTATTATCCATCCTAAAAATTTTATATCTGCGAGAGCACTCATTGCATTTCTTCCGTTTGATAATCTTCACTTTCTTCTGCCGCCAGCGCTAGTTCTTCTTCCAATTCTTCGTATCCCTCGTCTTCGGTTTCAGTCTCTGGAAATTCGTAGGCACGTACATCAATTTTACCCGTTACAGCCTCGGTTATTAAGGCTGTTTTGTACTCTTCGACCAAAGCGATTTCTTTTTCTATTTTGGAAATGGTGCTGTAAATAGTAGATGTCTCCTTCGATATAAATTCCACTATTTTGGTTTGTTCATTAATTGGTGGCACGGGAATTTTGGCATTTTTTAAATCGTAAACACCCAATCCAACTCTTGTAACTCCATTAGATCGAACTTCAAATTGAATATTGATTTCTTTGCACTGCAAAGCTCTAAAAAGGAACTCACCATAAAGCGTTTCATAGGGTCGAAGAACACTCAAATGATAACCACATACCACATCTGTTAATGGCTCTTTTACATAAGCAGGAACGGCAATGTCATTTGCTGTTTCAGAATCTTTAGTAATAATGACATCACCCTGTAATAATGTGAATTTTGCAATTTGCTCATCTGTTGCTGTAGCCAACATTAAGTCCATTGAATCGGTTATGTAGTCGTTTTTATAAACGTCCGTATAATTACATAACCTTACTTGCTTTTCATCTTCATTTGAATGCTTATCTATATTACTCGGAAAACAGTTTGCAACATACTTCAACTTCCTCACTTCCCAATGCTCCGGAATTTCTCCCAACCACTCAATACCGTTGTCTTTCATTTTCACATCAGGGTTTAAGCCCTTAGTAACGGCTTGGTTGGTGATGGCGGTTTTTTGCTCGTTGAGTAGTTTTATAAGTTGCTTTTTTTTGTGAATAAAGCGGTTGATTTTAGCCAGTTTGTAATCTAAAAAGCGGGCAATGGCGGTTTGTTCTTGTTTTGGAGGAATTAAAATTGGAATATCAAGAAAATTTTTATCAGACAATTGAAGTCTAGAAATCCAAATTCCCTTTGACCGAATCGCATATTGACCAACATACATTTTTGTTCTAAGCAGATAATGGAAATATTGATAGTCGCCAACCTCATTTTGATTAGGTCTATAAACTCCGTAAGCCGTACTTACTATTCCGTGATATTTTGAAAACCCAAGGCCTCTACTCCAAGCCCATAGGGAGTTAATCACAAGGTCTCCTGGATTGCATAGCTTATAACCAATGTAGGAAGCCGCTTTAAACATATTTACATTGGCATTCTTTCTTTTTATTACACCAAAATGTTCAGAAACAGAGAGTAATTCTTCATTGCCAGTTTCAGAGCGAAAATCTACTTCACGAAAAACCCATTTTGCCCTTTTAATTTGCCACAGTTCAGGAATATGAGCTAACCAATCAATGCCAGAATCTCGATATGCAGGGTAATTTTTCTTGGCCATATTATTCTACAATTTCTTTAAGTAAGCCGTCTGTTTCTTTTTCTATATCGAAAATTTCTTGAGCGATTGTTTCTAAGTTTCTTAGCGGTATATATTGATAAAAATGCTTTGAAAAGGGAATTTCATAACCCACTTTCATTTTCGTCTTGTCATACCAAGCATCGGGAGCAAAGGGAAGAACTTCTCTTTTGAAATAATCGGCAATGCTTTCTTTCATGGGCACATTTTCTGTGTCTTTTAAGCTATTATCACTTTTAGGCTTGCCTTTGCTGTCAGTTATTATTTTACTGTTTTCGTCTTTTTCGGGTTGGTGTACCGTGATTTGGTAGAAGCCAAAATCCTCATTATCAAAAATTTTACTGTACTCGTTTTCCTCAAAAGCAAAGTACATATCTTGTATCAATTGAATATGCTCAGGTTTAAACTCTACACGTTTATCACCCAAGTTCTTTCGCATTTTCTGATAAAATTCTTCTGAAGAAGCATTGATCAATTGCACTTTGCCTTTTCTACGCTCTTCTTTCACATTAGTCAGCAACCAGATGTAGGTGGTGATGCCCGTATTGTAAAACATATCATTGGGCAACTGAATGATGCATTCCAACAAATCATTTTCCAGTATGTATTGTCGAACACCGCTTTCGCTGCTTCCAGCATCTCCTGTAAACAAAGCCGAACCATTGTGAACGGAAGCAATACGGCTACCACCGTCTTTCGGGTCTTTCATTTTAGAAAGCATATGGAGCATAAACATCAATTGCCCGTCGTTGCTGCGGGATGTCAAACATTTTTCTTCCAACTCACCTTTAAAATTTTTGATTTTTAGGTTAAAGCGGCGATCCTTTATCTCGATTTTTTTACCAGTTCCTACGTTTAGATTATCAATATCTTGTTTCCACGATGTTCCATACGGCGGATTGGTCAACATAAAGTTGAACTTCAATTCAGGATCAAAACCATATTCACTCAGGGTAGAACCAAACTTTATTTTATCGGGGTCTTCGTTTTTAAGCAACATATCCGATTTACAGGTAGCATACATCTCGCCGGTATTTTCCTGCCCGTACAAGTGGAAGGAGGCTTTGGATTTTATTTCGCCTTCGGGATTTGTTGCAAAGTGCTTAGATTGTGTAAGCATGGCACCTGAACCCGCACACGGATCGTAAACCAAGAATGTTCCTTGCTGAATTTTATCTTTAACTGGAAGATACACCAAGTGCGTCATGAGTTCGATAATTTCTCTTGGTGTAAAATGTCGCCCAGCAGCAGCATTTGTTTTTTCATTGAACCTACGTATCAAGTCCTCAAACATGTATCCCATTGCCATAGGCGAAATCTTGTCGGGGCTTAACTCTACTTTAGGGTTGCAAAACTTCTCTATTAAGGAGAAGGTGATATTTGTTCGCTCAAATGTTTCTAATTGGTGGCGAAACTTAAACTTTGAAATAATGTCCTGTACATTTTCTGAAAAGCCATTGAGATAATCCAAGAAATTGGCATCAATGTTCCGAGGATCGTCTAATAACTTTTTCATGGTATATGGTGACGTATTATAAAACGCCAGCCCAGAACCATGTTGAGCGGAGGTCAACAGTCCTGATAGATTGTCTAGTTTTCCTCTAAACTCATTATAAGTTTTTAGAACTGTTTCTTTGGTTGGCTCTAACGCCAAATCTAATCTTCGTAGAACAGTCATTGGCAGTATCACATCTTGATACTGATTTTCCAAGTATTTATTAATCAATACATCATCTGCAACTGTCCAAATAAAATTGATAATGGGTTGCAACCTCTGCGTATCTAAGCTCATATTATTTTTTTTATTATTTAAGGTCTGTACCACTATTTGGCACACTAATAGGTATTATTTATAATTAATAAAACCTTTCTGCCAAATTTAATGAATAAAAGTATTCAAAAGATACTCATTTGGTGCAAAACACTAGCTTTTTCACCCAAACGACGTTTTGTTGCGTTTTTCTTTGATTGCTGATGTGGAAAAGACAGTAATCCAAACATTGGAGTCCTAACATTTTATATAAAAGATTGAGAACCTTTTATATGGAATGTATTAATAGGAAATCCTTTAGTTGCAGATTACTTATTCTTTACAATGTGTATGTAAATACAAAAAATCTTTCCCAACTTCGTCCTGTCTCATGAAAAAAGCTCAATACTAATCGTAAAATTTGGAAAGGCATATTGGCTTCATTTTAAACCATTATTATGAGACACCTATTACACAAAATCGTCTCCGACATACAGAAACAGGAACGTAAGTTTTCTGTGGAGGCTTCAAGCTTTATAGACGAAGCTTACAAGATGACGGTATACCTTAAAGAACTTCTCGGAGACGTGAAAGAAGATATAATAAACGAGGGATTTACTACAAAGGAAGACGAAATTCTTTTCTTTAAACAGATAAAGCCCACAGTTCTGGGCAAACTCATCTATTACAACAAGGTGTTCAGGATTGAAAGTGCATGCCCTGCAAGTAGTGGAAGTATCTACGAAGGCTATTTTGCTATGCACCTGCGTGAGCTCAAACAGGAATACACAGAGCATGTCTGCAATTCCGATTTTTACCGCTACTACCGTTCCGGCAGAACTGACCGTGACGAGCAATATTTTACACTTGGCAACATCAACTGCTATGATGGATTAAACAGCTTCGTTTTTGAAATCGACACCAAATTTTCTACCTACTTTGATTATAAAGTAGCGAAAATGATAGCCAACGAATTAATCTATAACTATCTGACGACAAAGCTAAACCCCGAACAAAATCCCGATGTACTGCTACAACACGAGGAAACAAAAGACTTCTTTTGGACACAGACCAAAAATGCCCTTATCGAATTGATTTATGCGCTCTATGCCTGCGATGCCATTTCGCACGGGAAAATAGGCATCCGAAAAATTAGCATGGTATTCCAAATCCTTTTTCGTATCTCGCTGAACGACATACATAACAGCTTCCACCGGATGAAGACCCGTGCAGGCTCACGGACGTTGTTTTTAGACCAACTCAAATACAGCTTAGAGGAATATATGGACAGGGAAGACAACCTATAATTTTCGTCTTCTATTTCCTTCAAAAAGGACAGCATCAATCGTTGCTGTCTTTTTTTGCCCGTTTGCCTATATGTGTCTATCGGCAAATCCATTGATTTGGATGCCGACCGAATGACCAAAAGTTCGGAAAGACCCTAAAAACGGCACTTTACATGAATTGTAAAAAAAATAAAAAAGTGCCTTTTTGATAGACACGTATCGGAAGACAGCCTGCGCCAATCGCTCCAATTTTGTGGTGTTAGAAATCATTAAAAGTATTTGTTATGAACATCGACAGAATGGAATTTATCGCATGGATGGAACGTATAATGGAGCGTTTCGATATTTTGAAAGAGTACGTCCTAAACATCAAGAAAGAACGCCACAGTATAGACGGTGAGGAATTACTGGACAACCAAGACCTGCTCCTTATGCTGAAAATCAGCCACCGCTCCCTGCAACGATACCGCTCCACGGGCAAGCTACCATATTATACCATCAGCGGAAAGCTGTATTACAAACTATCGGACGTACACCAATTCATTAGGGAAAGTTTCAAAGCCCCCATACGGCGTACAAAAGAAAACCGATGACAAACCCTACCACGAAAAGACGGGTACGGCATAGCCGTACCTGCTTCGCCTACTTTCGGAAATTGTAAACTTTAAAAAATCAATATCATGAGCGAACAGACAAATGAAAATCCACAGCAATATCCCGAACAGCTTTCGGATGTGCTGTTGGTGATGGACAAGGAAAAAAAGAAAATCCAAGCCGTCACGGGTGTTGACGAAAACGGCAATCTGAAAACCGTTGATGCCAACAAGAAAAACCAAAGCCAATTTATGCGTGTTGACAGAGCAGGAGATTTGTTTACAAATTTCTTCTCCAACTTTTGGCGACAGCTAAAAGACCCGACCCACTTTTCATTCTTTAAAGTACCTGCAAAGGAAGCGGTCGAAACCGCCAAAGAAATGCAGAAACAGGTCGATGCCCCAACCAAAGAGGGCGAGGCTGTTATGGCAAAGCATGAGGTCAAAGAGCCAAAAGAGCAACAACAGGAAACCAAAAAGGATGTGGAAGCACCAAAAGCGACACAGGAAACACAAGCACAAGAAAAAAGCGAATACCGCTATAAGGCGGAAGATGTGGACTGGAATTATTTAGCACAATTCGGAATAAACAAAGAGAGGCTCGAAAAAGACGGACAGTTGGATTTGCTGTTAAAGGGCTATAAGACCAATAAGGTATATCCCACAAGTGTCAATTTCGGTGCGGTTATCATGCGCTCGGATGCAAGGCTCGGTTTCCAAGACGGTGAAGACGGAAAGCCTGTACTTATGATGTACGGTGTACGCCATGAACCCAACCTCAAAGCCCCTTTCTTTGGTCACGAATTTACCAAAGAGGACAGGGAAAACCTGCTCAAAACCGGAAACATGGGGCGTGTGGTGGAACTGACCAACCGCAAAACAGGCGAAAAGATACCGTCCATTATCAGTATCGACCACCTAACGAACGAGGTTATCGCATTCCGGCAGGACAGGATAAAAGTACCCGATGAGATTAAGGGCGTAAAGTTGACCGAAGACCAAAAACTGGATTTGAAAGATGGGAAAGCCATTTATTTAGAGGGGTTGGATTTTAAGAACAGTACGAACAAAAATGCCCATGTGCAGTTCAACGCCGACAAAAAATATACGGAGTTTCTCTTTGGTGATAAAGCCCCCAAACAGGCACAGGAAAACGACCCGAAATACTATCGTGGCAAAACGTTCTCCGATGAACAGTACAAACAACTCACCGAGGGCAAGACCCTTTATATTTCGGATTTCAAAGATGGGCAGGGAAACGCCTATAAAGGCTACGTTACGCTGAACAAAGAAACAGGGGGGTATGATTTCAGCTTTAAAAATCCCAATGCGCTGAAAAATAAGGCACAGCCTGCCGAAACGCACAAAACACAGGTTGCCGTGAACTCCAAGGGGAAAACCAACGAAGCAACCAAGCACATCAACGAGCCTCTGAAACCGGAGCAACAAAAGCCGAAAAATAACGCACAACAGCAACGGCAGAATGACCCCAACCGTCCGGCTAAATCCAGAGGGGTAAGAAGATAACACCATCAAAAAACATTTTTCTTTGGAAATCCCCTTTCACAGAATACGAGGGGTTTCTCAAAGAGAAATGTCCAATAAATAATCCATAAATATAGATAGCATCATGAAAGCAATCATTGCAGAAAAGCCAAGTGTGGCGAGGGAAATAGCTACCCTGTTGGGAGCGACCGAAAAACGGGATGGCTACCTCGCAGGGAACGGCTATGAAGTTACGTGGGCATTAGGTCATTTGGTCGGACTGGCGATGCCCGAAGATTACGGGGTGTCGGGCTTCCAACGTGAAGCCCTGCCCATATTGCCCGACCCTTTTATACTTACGGTACGCAAGATAAAAAAGGACAAAAGCTATGTTCCCGATAGTGGAGCGTTAAAACAGTTGAAGATTATCGAACAGGTCATCGGTAGATGCGATAGCATTATCGTGGCCACCGATGCCGGACGTGAGGGGGAACTCATCTTTAGGTACATCTATGAATACCTAAAGTGCCGGAAACCCTTTGAACGTCTATGGATAAGCTCACTCACGGAAAAGGCAATTAAACAGGGTTTTGACAACCTAAAAGCCGGAAACGAATTTGACGGGCTGTACCGTGCCGGACAAGGGCGGAGCAAAGCCGACTGGCTTGTCGGTATCAATGCCTCGCAGGCGTTGAGCATTTCGGCAGGGCGTGGCGTTTACTCGCTTGGTAGAGTACAAACGCCAACGCTTGCCCTTATCTGCAAGCGGTATTTGGAAAACAGGGATTTTGCCGTCAAAAAATACTTTCAAATCCAGTTGGAACACCGTAAAGAATTTACAGACTTTAAGAGCCTTTCAAAGACCAAATGGGATGACAGGAAACTTGCTGACGATACGCTGAAAGCCATTCAGCGTAACGGAACAGCAACCGTTACGGCAGTGGAAACCAAAACAGCTACGGAGCAACCGCCTTTGCTGTTCGACCTTACGGGATTACAGAAAGAAGCCAATAAAAGAGCATCCTATACTGCCGAGGAAACATTGAACATTGCCCAAAGCCTGTATGAAAAGAAGTTTATCACCTACCCCCGTACAGGGAGCAAGTACATCCCCGAAGATATGTGGTCGGAAATCCCTGCACTTGTAAGGAATTTGGAAGCACGGGCTTCCTGCAAAAAAGCGGTCGGAAAAGTGAAATGGGGGCGTTTCAATAAACGCATCGTGAATGACGTAAAGGTCACAGACCACCACGGTCTGCTGATTACCGAAAAAATCCCGTCCGAATTAACGGCACACGAAAACGTTATCTATGATATGATTGCGCACCGCCTACTGGAAGCCCTTTCGCCTGCCTGTACCAAAGAAATAACCGACATCGGGTTGCAGGCTCTGCACTATGACTTCACATTGAAAGGGTGTAAAATCCTCGAAGCCGGCTGGCGTGGCATCAAAGAAAAATTTACAGATGAGGACAGCGAGCCTTTGCAGGAACTGCCGGAATTAAAGGTCGGCGATGAGCTGAAAATCAAAGAGGCATCCGTACTGGAAAAGAAAACCAAACCGCCCGTGCTTTACACCGAGGCAGGTCTGTTGTCCGCAATGGAGAATGCCGGAAAGGAAACCCATAACGAGGACGAACGGAAAGCCCTAAAAGACATCGGTATCGGTACACCTGCCACAAGAGCCTCTATTATAGAAACACTTTTTAAGAGGGATTACATTCGGCGTGAAAAGAAATCCCTAATCCCTACCCATAAGGGATTGCAGGTTTACGGGGCAGTACAGGGCAAAAAGATTGCTGATGTAGCCATGACCGCCGAATGGGAAATGGCATTGCAGAAAATCGAAAACAACGAGGCGGATGCAGGCGCTTTTCAGCGTGAAATGGAAACCTATGCCACTTCCATTACACGGGAACTTTTGGACACGGGCATTGTCCATGAAAAGCAACCCGAACTGACCTGCCCCAAATGCAAGACCCGTCAGCTATTGGTTTGGAACAAGGTTGTAAAATGCCCCGATGAGGCTTGCAACTGGCTTCAATTCCGTACCGTGTGCGGAGTGCCGTTGAGCGTTGCCGACATAGAAAGCCTTGTGACCAAAGGAAAGACCAGCCTTATCAAAGGCATGAAAAGCAATTCGGGCAATAAATTCAATGCCTATATCGTCATGAACGATAAAGCCGAAACCTCCTTTGAGTTTGACAACAGGAAACCAAAAAGGAAATAAATGTTTTTTTTTTGGACGGCATACAGCGTGAGGGATAGAAGCGACATCCTTTTGCGGTCCTCGCAGATCCGCAAAAGATATAGCGGATAGCCCGACCCGTCTGCATTTTTTCGATAGCCTGGGCATGGGGATAAAATGCAGACGGTGGCACGCCCAAAGCCTACTTTTCATCCTGCTCGTCCATTCTCCGTATAAGTTCCTCCCGAAGCGCATCAAGGAATTTAGTACGGTTCATCTTCCGGTTTCTCAGCTCCAAATAGGTCTGATAGAAATTGCCCAAGTCAATGCCAAAGGCACTTTCAAAATATTGGGCTACTTCCCTTATATCATTGTTCCCGTTGTCAAACAAATTTTGGGAATGCAGGGCATAAATCAGTTCTATCAACGCCACTTTGCTACCTGTCCATTTCAGCTTCTTTTGGGCTTTCGATTTATTTTTTTTGAATTTGTGATACAACTGGTCTTCGATGTAGACCTGTATCAAATCGTTGGCTATTATCTTGGCGACCTTGTAGTCGTGAGAGGTTGAAAAGGACTGGTCGGACTGGAAATAATAGGTATCCAACCACAGCTTTATATCATGCCTGCCACGAACAAAATATTTCTCGTCAAGGAGCGAGTTATTGCTACGGTAATACTTGTAAAAATCAAGGTTGTTGTCAAAGAACCTCTTTAGCTTTTTCAGTTCTTTGTTGAGGTATTTCCTTATGGGCTTTGCACCATAGGGTTTCTTTGTCTCGATTTTGTAAATGGCGTTGTAGTAAATGAGTTTTGACAGGATTACGGGTTTCTGATATTTAAAAAATCTGATTTCTTCTTCGATGTTCTTAAATCCTCTTTTCAGAACATGTTCTTTTACTTCGGACAGGCATTCGAGAATGAGATGTATAACCGCTTCCATACGTTGTATGGAGCAATCGGCTTCAATTTCTAATTCATTGATTGCTGTTTCCAGTTTAGATAATGTCTCATTGTAAAATCTATTCATTATTTACTCGGATTGAAAAATGCAAAGCCTATACTTGTTAAATTTAGGTTATACAGTAAACGTTAGTGACTTCTTTGGTACTGGATGTCATCCTTTTGTTTTTCATTCATTGCCATGTATATCCCGTATGAATGTAGAATTACAGCAATTGCACAACCGATGTAAATCGGCGGTACATCAAGCATAACTCCATAGGCTACATAAATAGCATTTGCCACCAATACTAATACTCTTTATATAGAGTACTTTTGACATTGAAATAAGGTTAAGCGATAATACTGTATAGCCATTAAACTGTATTAATGTTGTACCGTTATCATTGTTGCAGTCATTTTTGCTATTAATTTTTCTTCGTTACTGCCGTAGACATAGCCCTCACAAATGGTTAATTGCCCACCTGCAATACTTTATCGATAGCAATTAGTTTGTCTGTACTTGCAGGCTTAATAATTGATTTAAACTCTACCGTTAGAACATTCGCATTCTTGGGCATAGTCGGTAACGCTGAATAACCACAAGCACTACTTACAGCTAACGTCTTTCCGCTATACCCGATATTTCCACAGATGCTTTTGCAGGCAGATCATTTACTCCGATACAGGTTCTGCTTGGGTATTTTTCTTTGAAGTATTCGCCGTAGATTTTATTTACCAATCCATAGTTATCTATATCCTTTAGATAGATAATGGTACTAACCAAATCGTCAAATTCAAGTCCATTTTCGTCTAACCGTGTTCTGAGATTTTGCATAACCTGCCGAAGTTCTGCTTCAAATGAAGTATCAACGAGTTTTGCCGTTTGGGGATTGATACCCACTTGCCCCGAAATGAAAACAAGATTGCCCGCTTTTACTGTTGGGCTGTATGGGATTTTGTTTCCTGCACTGTCTTGTGCTTGGGAAGAAATAAATGTTGCCATAATTATGGTTGTTATTAAAGTTCGTTTAATTAGATAAATATTTCCCCTTTCATATAGAGTACTGCTTTGCCCCCTAATTCTACTCTGTCGCCCAATAAGCGGCAATCCAATTCCCCGCCTCGTTCGGAAAGTTGAAAAGCTTTTAATTCGGTTTTATTGAGTTCATTTGCCCAAAATGGTGTAAGGACAGTATGTGCTGAACCCGTAACAGGGTCTTCATTTACACCAAGTGCGGGAGCAAAAAATCGGGAGACAAAATCGTGGTTTTTTCCTTTTGCTGTTACAATAATTCCACCTGTGTCTAAACCTGCTATCAATGGCAAATTGGGTTCTATTGTTTCAATATCTTCCTGCCGTGGAAATACCAACATATATTTTGTAGTTCCTTTAAATGCAAGCATCGGCTTTTTGTTGGTTGTCGCTAAAAGTTCATCGGTCAATGCTGTTTGAGTAATTTGATTTGCCGGAAAGTCGAGTATAAATTTGCCCTGCTGAACGGCTACGGATAAATTACCACTTAGTGGGGAAAAGAAGTTGATGGTATCCTGCTGAAAATTTTCGAAATGGTGTAGTACGTAAGCTGTCGCAAGTGTAGCGTGTCCGCACAGTTCTATTTCAACGACTGGTGTGAACCAACGTATTTCTACCACGTTTTCTTTGATTACATAGTATGCGGTTTCTGAAAGATTGTTTTCTTTTGCTATACTCAATAGCTCATCATCTGCCAACCATTCTGTTAATGGGCAAACTGCGGCGGGATTGCCTTTAAACACTTTGTCCGCAAAGGCATCTACTTGATAAAGTGTTAATTTCATTTTCTTATTTTATTTGTTGTTATAAATAATCCTCTCATATAGGGCTGAATACATCTACTACTTCTCCCGCTTCTATGATTTCAAAAACAGGTTTGATGCGTTTGAAAATAAGGAAATCTTCTATTGGGAGTATTTACTGATACTTCTCATTGTAAACGGGGCTTATGTGTTTTAAAATCATCAATATAATACAGCAACACAAATACGATGAACAAGCAAACTATCTTGGCATATAAACTGTAATGAAATGCTGTAACAAAATCATTGTTTGCTTTTGCTACACTGAAAAACAAACCACCGATAAAGCATATTCCCATTACGGCAGCTGTTTGCTGTATGGTGTTGTACATTCCCGAAGCGATACCTACAAATTGTTTCGGTATGTTCTTTAATGTGATGTTTATTAAGGACGGTATAACTAAACCGCCAAATAAGCCCTGTAATGGTAAAATTGCTAATAGTACGGATGGGCTTACTTTCTTGTCAAAGAAAGCAAGCTGAAGAATGTAAACAACTATCATCAATACCACACCTGCCTGAATTGGCTTTTTACCGAAAGCGTTTACTAACCGAATGGATAGAAAAGACGAAAGCATAAAAAGTACTCCCGATACAACGAAATATAAACCTGCTTTATATGGTGTGAAATTTAATCCGTTTTGCAGGTAGATTGTGGACACCAACAGGTAGGACGTGTGCATCATAAAATAAAATGTGAGTAATATCAATCCTATGTTGTAATCTCTTATTTTGAACAGCCGTATGTCTATTAAAGGGTGCAGGTCTTTCTGTAATTTTTTCTTTTGGTTGCGAACGAAAATATAAAACAGCACCAAAGACAAAACGAGCATCAGAAAACTCCACAACGGATAACCTTTTTCTCTGCCTTCTGTGAGCGGATATATGAAAGAACCTAATGCAAATGCGAATAATATTACACCCGAATAATCGAGTTTTTCACTGGAATTTAGGTGTGTGTTTTGCAAGTATTTTTTTGCGGCCATAAACGCAAAAAGCCCAATAGGTAAATTGATGAAAAAGATAAGCCGCCACCCCTCTATAAATGTATTTAAGCCCGACAGATAGCCTCCCAAAAACTGTCCTGTTACAGAAGCTATACCTAATGTAATCCCTACATAACCAATTGCTTTGGTTCGTTGCTTTGGCTCGGGAAACAGGACTTGTACATACGCCAAAGACTGTGATTGCATAAATGCACCGCTTACTCCCTGAAAAAATCTTGCGGCTATCAACGTTGCGGCGTTTGTTGCCAAACCGCAGATGCAGGAAGTAAGTATGAAGAAAAACATACCCCATAAAAAAACTTTTTTTCTGCTATAAATATCACCTGCTCTCCCGCCTGTAATCTGAAATGAAGCATAACCTAATAAGTATGATGTAATTACCAATTGTATTTGACTGTCAGTTGCTTGTAAACTATCTTTAATTGATGGTATTGCAATGTTCACAATAAACACGTCAATGACCGTTAGCAACGGAGCGGTAAGTAAAATGGCATGTTGTATCCACCTGTTTGCAATTGTATCCATATAAATCTATTGGTAAATTTCTTAGAATCAATTGATTCTTCTTCAATTCTTGGCGTTCAAAAAATGATTGAAATCTGTAGCTACTTGTTCTGGATACTGGAATAAGAAGCCATGACCAGAGTCCGGGTATAAATTAAGCTGTGCATTGGGGAATAGTTTAAACAGATGAACCGAATTTTCAGTGGGCATCATAATATCATCTTTCCCGTTTGCAACTAAGACTGGGATGGAAATTTGAGCATAAGTATCCTCTTCTAAAAAATCCTTTCCCCAATTTGCCCTGGCAATAGCTTGAGCTTTGGCTGATTCCTTATTCACATCACGATCCTTTGGATATGGATTTGATTGTTTTCTTTTCCAAAATAATTTTCCCAGTTGTTGACTGTTTTTTGTCGGAGAGAAAAATAATAGCAAGAAACTATTTTCATCTAAGATAGGTGCCGTAACAACCTCAATGATTTTAGGGTTTCTTTCGTTGATACTTCTAGCTCCTTTTGGAGCAGTACCTGCTAAAATTGCCTTTCGCACTATTTCGGGATGTTCCATTAGCATTTCCTGAGCTACACAACCTCCAATTGAAAATCCGAGAATATCAACTTTTTCAAAACCAAGAGCAGAGATAAAGCTGTAGGCATCATCCGCCATTTGTTTAAAGTTGTCAGGTGTTATTCCACCGGAAGAGGCAACGCCTTTATTGTTAAACACAATAACATCTCTATCCGTTGACAATGTATTAAGAAACAGTGGATCCCAACTATCAAGATTTCCTCGGGTATGATTAAATAATATTAAAGGCGGATTTTTGCCTTTATTGTTATAGTATTGTCGATAGGTAAATATTTCACCTTGAACTTCAATTTTCTTTGTTTCAAATGTCTCCATACCGGATAGATTTTTTGTTTGTGCCAATAATCCGGACTGCGAGAAGATTGACAGAGTAAATACTGCTATAATAACCTGAATTTTAAACTTTTTCATTCGTAATATCCTTTTTAAATTCGTAATCAATTGACAACCTGTATATGAGCGATTCCCTGTCTGGAAATGTATAAGACTTCGGTAAATACATTCTTTCAGTTTTTATGAAGCCTATCTTTTCATAAAATCTGTGAGAGGCCTTAGCACATCCAGGGGTATCCAGCCAGATTAAATTGATATCTTTGGACATCGCAAATGTCTTTAATGTGTCAAAAAGAGAATGTGCGATTCCTTTTTGCTTTCCTCTATAATTCTGTTTCACAAACATCTTCCTTAACACGGCATTAGTCGAATCTAAGATTTGCAAACCGATAGTCCCTACTATCTCGTCATCATACTTTGCTAGCCAAAACTTTCCGTTTCGATAAAATTTTCCTATATCCAACAAATCAGGTTGTTCATTGTCGGAAAATCCCAATCCAAATTCTTCGTTCTGTATAGACAATACAAACGCTTTGGTATTTGATTGATCTGATTCTTTGAACTCTTCTATAATAAACATCATATCAATACAATAATTTTTTAGCGATTTGTTTAGCCCTTTGCATCATCTCTCCATTTTTTTGAAAACTTGCTGTTACTGTTGCTCCTTCTAACAACATATACAGAGTATCTGCTATTTCTATTTTGGACAGATTGTTATTATCGGTTTTCATGTCAGTTATTATTGCCAAAATAAAATCTCTAAATGTCATCTTGTTTCTATCTACGATTTCAAAAGATAATGAATCATTTTGTGCGATTTCTGCTCCCGCCTTTATAAAAGGACATCCTCTATATTGGTTGACGATTTGACGCTCCATTCTAAAATCAAACATTTTTAAAATCTTTTCTTTGGGATCCTCTGTGTCTGCGATATATTTGTAAAGTTCGTCGAACCACTTCTTACTGGCGTCTTCTAAATAAGCGTGCAAAAGATCTGACTTTGACTTAAAATGATTATAAAGAGAAGCTCTCGCAATCTCAGATTCTTCAATTATCTGATTTATTCCAGTGCTATTGTAACCTTGTTTATAAAAAAGATTAGCGGCTGTATTTAAAATATTTTTTTTAACCTCTTCTGTTGATTTCATTTTTCTGCTATTTTTTTAATAAATAAACGCCACACAAAACAATAAATGCTCCCATACAATCTAATATTGAGATTGGTTCATTCCCGATAATTATACCGACTGCTAATGCTACTACAGGAGGTATGTAGGTTACAGAGGACGCTTTTACGGCTCCCATTCTATTGATCAAGTAATAATAAATTAAATAAGCGATTCCTGTACCCAATAAACTCAGTCCGATTACTAATCCAATAAAAGCTTCTGTATTGACCAAGATATTCCCAATGTCATTTAGGTCGGTGGTAACTAGCAATATCAATGTTGCCAAGACCAATTGATAGGAAGTGGAAGCAGTTGCTGATATATTGAGAGGACTTAGATATTTTTTTGCATAAATAAACGATGCCCCAAAGCTCAGAGATCCAATAATCATGTATAAAAAACCTTTAAAAAAATCTTCAGAACTACTTAGACCAGCCGGATTTGCCAATAATATAATTCCTATTGTACCAATAATTAATCCTAAGACTTTAGACGCTGTTAATTTCTCTTCTTTAATAAAAATAGTGCCCAAAACGAAAGAGAATATGGGGGTAGCACCACTCATCGCTCCCGCTATACCCGAATATAGTATCTGAGCACCTTTAACGAAACAGAAATAATAAATAACGGTAGCAAGGACTGACATAAAAAGGAAATGATGCCAATGCTTTAAATGCCATTTTTTGAAAGCGCGTGTAACTAATCCTAATACCAAGAGCGGTAGTACAGAAATGACTACCCGAAGAAAAACTATCTGTAGAGGGCTGATATACTGAGTCGCTAGACGCATATAAAGAAAGTTGGTTCCCCATATAATGCCAAGCCCTATAAATGCGACAGCTGCAATATTATTTTTAATAAATGGTACTCTCATTCGATTTAGCGTTTAACTGTGTCGTAAAAGTAGTAATATTATATTAGATAGACAAGTCTATCTATTGTTTTTTACGTCTTATCTCAACTTTCTCATCAAGACATAGCGCCAATTCCTGTTTACAGTAAGAAAAATTTCTTGTTCAGTGTGTCCATCAGCGATTACTCCTGCTGTATCAAATGCTGTAAATCGGGGTCGTTCTTAATCCGCTCCATTTCGCTTTCCACAATCTGCAAAACATCCGTTTTGACCTGTCTGTAATTGGCTTCAATCACCTGCTTCATATTGTCGTTGCCGTGTTCATCGGTAAAGGATAATATCTGCGGTATCTTTTTGTACGCTTTGGTTTCTGCCGAAACCTTTTCGTTATCGACCACTATTTCAGCATGAAATATTTTCTGTTCGATGCGTTCATCGAAGTTGTCAGAAACAGACCCCACGAACATTCCCTGTGTCAAGGTAGATATTTTGGATGCAGGTATAAGGGTGTCCAATTGGGTAGATATGGAAGTGGATTTATCATTGCGGTTAATGGTGATGCTCTGACGTTTCTGCAATACCTTTCCAAACCGTTCAGAAAGTGTTTTTGCTGTTTCACCAACGACCTGTCCGCTAAAGATATTACCGACCAGATTCTGTATAACCTTACTTTCTTTATCGCCGTAATCCCTCGTTAACTGCGAATAGTCTTGGATGCCAAAAAGTGACGAAATCCGATTTGAACGTGCTGTACTGATAAAATCCAGACCCCTAAAATAAATGGTGGGCAACTCATCTATGATAATGGAGCTTTGAAGCTGACCTTTCTTATTGATGAGTTTTACAATCCTCGAATTGTACAATCCCAAAGCGGACGAATAGATATTTTGACGGTCGGGGTTATTACCTACGCACAAGATTTTCGGCTCTTGGGGGTTGTTGATGTCCAGTGAAAAATCATCCCCCGTCATCACCCAATAAAGCTGTGGCGAAATCATCCGTGACAAAGGAATTTTTGCCGATGCTATCTGCCCCTGCAACTGGTCTTGCGCTCCGCCCTGCCACGCATCCATGAAAGCCGAAAGATAATTTTCAAGTTCGGGATATGAGGTAAGTATCGTAAAAACGTCTGCATATTTTTTATTCAGCAATTCAATAGCATGGGGAAACGTGCAATACTTCCCGTTTTCATAGATTTTCAGAAACCAAATGATGGAAGCAAGCAATATAATTGGGCTATCGACAAAAAAATCGCCCTGTTTACTTATCCACGTTCTGTTGAGATTAAGCATGATGGTATAAGAGGCTTCGTAGGCATCGGAAATGTCCGTCATAAAGGCAGGGCTTAGCGGATTGCATCGGTGGCTTCGGCGTGGGTCGTCAAAATTGATAACATAAAACTTGGGCTTTACCTTATACTTATCGGAGTGTTTCAGCAAATGGTTGTACGCAATGGTGGATAGGTCGTCAAATTTGAAATCGTAGATATACATCGCAAACCCCTTTTCGATATGTTGCTTGATGTAGTTGTTTACGATGGCGTAGGATTTTCCGGAGCCGGGAGTACCCAATACAATCGAGGCTCGAAAAGGATTGACGATATTAATCCATCCATTGTTCCACTTGCCTTTGTAAAAAAACCTTGTGGGAAGATTGACCGAGTATTCATTTTCTATCAGACGGGTTTCCTGTTGGAAGCTCTCGTTTTCATTATTGAAAACATCGTCCATCAGATTATTGCGGAGTAGTCGGCCCATCCATACCCCTGCCATGAGCAAGGCTATATAACCCAAACTCATTGTAAGGATGTAAAGCGATGTGGCAACACCTGCCGACAGCTTTAACAATGGCGTGTTCAGAAAGAACAGCACAAAGCCGATAACTAAGGCGGTGTAAATCTTAGCCCATGTTATCTTTTCATTCTTTACGCCCTTAGTGCCGAGACAGCTTAACGCCAACAATAGCAATGCAAAAATCTTGGTGTAAAGTGTGTGGGCAAACAGCCCTGCGGTACGGTTGAAATTGGTCAGTATCTTGCCGATAATTTCCAGTGTCCATCCACGTTCGGCAAAGAACCCGTAACAGAACCAATAAAAGTGCATCAGTACCAAAAGAATACTTACAGCACGCATAAAAGCCATGATTTTGGCTAATCCTCTCAAATCATCTTCTCCCTGCATAACAAAAATTTTTAGTGATGCAGGAAATTTAGAGGCTATTTAAAAGGGCTTATCTAAAGCGGTGTCCGATGGCTTTTGGTGGCTTTGTTTGACAGTATTTTAAAACCACAAAGACCAAGATGTTAATCCTGGTCTTTGATTTATTCTTTTCTGAGCAGTGCTTTCCCTTTTTAGACGGGCGCCGTTATGACAGTTTACTTGCCCATAACCGTTATGGATTGACGTTCGTTCGGAAATTCATTGCGAACTTCCACGCCTGAACGTTGGAACGACAGGATGCTAAGACCTCTGTTGAGTTATTTGTCGGATTTCTACACGTGGATAACCTTCCTTTAATGCTAAAGTAGTTATTCGAGTTACAAACTCTGTTTTCGCCTTTGCATATGCTTCCTGAGATTGAAAATCGGTTCCCTGAATTTTCGCCGCAATGCATTTCTTCAAATCTTCATATTCTTTCGCTATTTTGAGTGTTCCCGTAGATAATCTCTAAATGCCAATGTTTTCTTTTCCTCTTCCCCTCCTTGTTCTACAATGTGAATGTGGTATTTATGAGGTTATTCTTTCGGCTTATGCAGAAAAGCAGAAAAAACATCGTCTTGATGTGGAATATAGGTGTATCCTATCTTTTTTAGGTTTTGGACGTAGGATTTTAATTTATCAAAGTTAGTTACAGATATTTGGATGTCTATAATCGGTTTAGCTGAAAGTCGGGGAACAGAAGTTGAACCGTTATGTTCAATTCGTATTGAGGAGTCATTTAAAACTTTCAATATCTCTTTACGCACAGTAAGAAACTCACTTTCCCAGTTTTTATCGTAAGGAATAATTTCTATTTTATTATCCATAACTTCTACTTTCAATATTTTTACATTTTAGTCAACGTCGGACAAATTTCGTCATATCGGTTTTGGGCTTTGCAAAGGAACGTGAATAGAAACACGAAGTTTCAGTTATTCCCAAACGTTACATAAGCCATGTTCTATTTGCTGAATTAGAAAAAGGAAATGAAAATGGCTTATGCGGTAATAGAATTACTGTCGTTAAATTTAGCACTTAACCCGACCTTTTGCAAAATCGATATTATCTGCTGCCCTTTTTTCAGTCGGTTAATCTTCGTCTGTCGGTATGTTTCGAAGAATTTTATAGTCAATATAAAACGTACCGAACGGAATAAAACACGCAATAAGAACCTTCCAGGTGGTTTCTTTGAATTTCCATTGTTGTTCTACGCCTACACGCAACGCATTAAACACAAACAGCAGGAAAAGTGCACCGTGAATGGGGCCAAGCGACTTGGACAAGCCGGGAACATCCCAAAAATGCTTCAGGGGTGCGGCAATAAAAACCAAGACAAGTAATGATATGCCTTCTAAGATAGCCAGGAGTCGTAAACGCCCGATAGAGGTGGTGAAAAGTTTCTTCATCATTAAAATATTCTGAAATAAGGTCTGCCTGATAAGGGTGAAAACGGCCAGGGAATGGCTACGAAAATGAGGATTAATCCAATGGTAAACCAAACGAACATTGTTTTAAATTTCTTCTTGTCCGTTTGCTGTCGCTTTGCCTTTGCCGAGCCGATTGTTATCACCACAATAGCAGTTAGCATTAAAATAATATGAATTAAACCGTAGAAAGTCAGCTCTACGTTTTGAAAACTACTTTCCTTTTCTTTCCAAAAATATTTGACCAGCGGACTCTGCGTATATAGGATGATGCCGATCATTAGTTGAATATGTGCAACCGTAGCCGTCCAGTGTCGGAACGCGTTGTCCGATTTTGAAAAAGTCCTGTCGTTGGCCAAACCGACAAATGCCCTGTAAATGGCATACAGTAAAAAAGCTAAAACAAGCCAACGAATCAAAGAATGGAGAACTAATAAAGTGGAATACATAATTACGTTGTAACGGTGCTTTGTTTTCTGAATACATTCCAAATCGTAGGAGCCCCGAAGAAAAACCAGATTGCCAGCACCGCATCACAAACGGCACATCCGGCAGACGAAAGTGGTGCAAAGTGAATGATGGGTTCACCGTATAGATGATGCATTACGTCCCAGCCCGTGTGCAACAGCCAACCGATACCGATGAAATAATAATGCTTGAGGGCTTTGAAAGCCACAAACAACATAACAGCACCAAAAACATATTCCCAGACGCCCAATCCGCCGCTCCAGTAAACACCGCCTGCACCGGCAATGATGACGGTGTTGATTTTTTGTCGAGATGGCTCCCTCACAAACGACATGATGATGATAAATACGAAACCAATCAGCACAGCAGCCAATGCATTGGTGATTGTAAATTCAGGAATGATGTGCGTATGCATATTTTTCTATTTTTTGTCTGCTTGCAAAGTTAAACAAAAAACATACTAATTAGTATGTTTTTAGGTAAAAAATATTTTAGCCATTTGGGTAAATTGTAAATTGCTTTTAATGAGATGGATGTGTTTTTTTATATCAGAAGTGATCGAAACTCTATAGGTAAGGCGCAAAACACCCGCTGCACACTTGTCAACAAAGATTGAAGCTTCAGTCATGCTTCGTTATCTGGCGTTTAAATCTTAGTAGGTTATATGCAGTCCTTTTTCGCTTTGTCGGTTTAGAGATATTGTTTAATTTTGTGGCTATGAGAATGACCGTAATGCTATAATATCCCTTTTTAAGCTTAGTTCTTTAAGCAATGCGCTTTATATATACAAAGCGTACTTTTCTATTATTCATTCATTTTATTATAATCTTAAAACAAAGTCCACTGGTCGACGCTATTTATTGCCGTGGTTGGTTTTTTTAACAAAAAAATTATGTCAGATATACTAAGTATAAAGGAAATAGAGCATTTTATCCATAGCGGGTTTGTTCGTCTTGATAATTCATTTTCCAAAGAAATAGCGGATGCTGCTTTAGAAATTCTATGGAACGACCTTCCTTGTGACAGGTCAAATCCTTCAACCTGGACTGAGCCTGTAATTCGTTTGGGAATGTACACGAATGAACCTTTTGTCAATTCAGTAAACACTCCTAAGCTGCACAATGCTTTCAATCAGTTAGTTGGCAAGGACAAATGGATTCCTTGTCGGAGCGTAGGAACATTTCCTGTTAGATTTCCATCTGCTAAACAGCCTAATGATACCGGTAAACACGTAGATACGAGCTTCCCGGGAAAAGACCCCAATAATTATTTCGAATGGCGTGCCAATGTCAAATCGAGAGGACGAGCATTGTTGATGTTGATTTTGTATTCGGATGTCAGCGAAAACGATGCCCCAACAGTCATTTATGAAAGTTCTCACATTGATGTTGCAAGCTTATTATCCAAAGAGGGAGATCCAGGTCTTTCATTTATGGAACTTGCAAGCAAGTTGGACGAGTTGCCAAAAAGGGGAGAAATATTTGCAACTGGTAAGGCAGGTACAGTTTACCTATGTCATCCGTTTTTGGTTCATTCAGCTCAATCCCACAGGGGAAGTACGCCTAAATTTATGGCACAGCCCCCTTTGTTGTTAAGAGGCGAATTGTCTATTTCAGATTCTGATGTCGGCTATTCTCCCGTTGAAAGAGCTATTCGTTTAGGAATAGGTTAATCATAAAAATGCTCATATCGAAAGAGATTGCTTTTTTTAGCAGTCTCTTTCTTTTTAGGGTTGCTTATAACGAGCCGATTGTTGGCGATAGACGGAATTGCACGCACCAAAGCCGCATAGTAGCACGAAGCTCAATAAATGAATGAAAATAAATAATGTTGATTCTGCTCGCTTATTGCCAACACTTTGCATTATTCCCAACTCAGTTGCCACGACACCCCGAACCGGTCGGTAACTCCACCCAAAAGCTTTTAATCGATTTTAAGCTAAAACCCTTAAATCCTTTAAACTTATAAACATCGCAGAAAGCAAAAACGGCTCCTTCGTTTGTCCATATTTGTCCGTCAACCGAGGCATCTGTTCCGTGGGTAATTATGGTTTCGATTACCATTTTGGATGCATTTCGTATGGGGTAATGCTGAAGTTGCTTTTCAAAATTCTCTATTCCCTAAAGGGTGTTTTGTCCGACGATTTCCCAAATGATATGGTCATCAAGATGCTTTTTACAAAAATCTAAATCATCCTTTGCCCAAGCCGTATAAAAGTCTTTGGGAAAGTTCTTTTTCGGGGCATTACCGCAATCGGAAGGAATAATTATCTGTGTCATCATTCGTGCGTCGTTACCTTGTTTGTGTACTACCAACTGATTTTTGTGGAGGTTTTCTTCAAAATTATAAAATCGTATATGGACAACAAAACAATTAGGTGAACTTTAAAACAAGTTCTTAAGTTTCCCGAAACATATTTCAAAACGCAGACTAACCAAATTTTTGAGTTTATTCCAGAAGCAGGTCAATGACTTCTTCTGCATTGGCATCGTTATGCTTCCACAGTTCTTCAAAAGTTTGGACATTTTCTACCGAAATTCCTTTCTCTGTCAGTTTAGCGGCTGCTTGTTCCTCATTGATATTTAACACCCTGAATGCATCCTCCACAGGTGCTTTTACAATTCTGTCCATGATTTGCAAATCGACCGGCGGATACATTCTTTCAGATATAATAAGAACAACAGCTAATGTCAGTACCGCAAGTAATGCAGGCAAAAAAACACTTTTCTTAAAATGAATTTTCAAAGCTTTCCAATTCAAAATGATGTGGAAAATGGCACAAATAACAAATAACAATCCGAGTATTTCGTGAACTACTTCGGTGTAGCCGTCAAACAGATGGAAAAACATCAGCAGTCCCGAAATGCCTACGACAAGGAACACCAATGATATAAATGGGGTAACATAATTTCTATTGAGTTTCATAATACCATATTTGATTAATTGAGTTTTGAAAATCTTTTCTCAAGTTCATGCAGCCATTTGACCCGTTTTTCGTGGCTCACTCTTTTTACCGATGTAAAGCTGAGCCATTTGACGTTTTTGTAGCCCATTGTTTTGAATACACTTCGTATCATCACTTTTCGAATCAAGTTTCCGATAAGCAGTGAGTACATAATTTTGGGTTTGTTCATCGTGGTGATGACGGTAATGCTTTTCAGATTATGTAATAGCGGCACCAACCCGAAACCTCTCGGATGATGGTCATACGCCAATCCGGGCGACAATACACGGTCGATAAATCCTTTGGTGGCGGCAGGCATAATGTCCCACCAAATCGGGAAAATAAAAATCAGGTGGTCGGCTTTTTTCAATCGTTCGTGGTAGCCAATAACCTGGGGGTCAACCGCACGATGTTCAACAAAGGCTTTTAAATCGTCCGATGTCATTCGGGGATGAAATTGGTCTTTGTCCAGGTGCATCAAATCCACTTTGTGACCGGATTTTTGAAGTCCCTTGCTGACCGATTCTAAAATGGCGTTGCAATAACTTCCTTCATAAGGATGGTTGAATACAATGATGGTTCTCATTTTTGACTGTTTAATTACAATGCAAAATTGAGCAGCAAAGCAGGTGTGGGACGATAACAATTGTTAATAAATCCGTTTTATCGTCTGTTTCGGATTCGGCTCAGGGAAACGGAAGTAATGCCCAGATACGAGGCAATGTAATGTTGCGGTACGCGCTGCACGATGTGCGGATATTGCGCCAACAGCTCTTCGTAACGTTGTTGCGGTGAATTTTTGAGGTAGGAAAAAAACAGTTGCTGAGCCTGGAAAAGGCGTTTAAACAAATGCTCTTCAAACTGCTTTTTGATGTCGGGCAATTGCTCTACAATCATTTGAAATTCCTTTTGCGTGATGGTTTGCAAAACGCAAGGTTCAATGGTTTCGATGCTGTACAGGCTCGGCTGGTTGGTTCGGAAACTTTCGATGGAAGAAACGCTGTCGCCCTCAAAGAAAAATTGCGTCGTGATTTCTTTGCCGTCGTTGTTCACCCAGGTACGCAGGCAACCTTTTTCAATGAAGTACATTGTTTTGGAAATTTTCCCTTCCTGCAACAGGATGGTTCTCGCCGGAGCTTCCACCTGTTTGAAAAAAGGGGAGAAGATGTTCCAAGGGATTCTATTTTTTGTTTTTTGCTTCACTGTGCGGTATCGTTTTTGGATTTGCGGATAGCTATTTGGCTGTTTGCAGAGTAACAGAAAAAGAAGGGTGAACTTTCAATTCCATACAACAGTATCATAAGCCATTTCCCATTTCCTAAATTAAAAAAAGGAAATTATTACGACTTGTGCGGTGATAAAATTACAGACAACTCAACTGTATGAAGTACAATCCATCAAATCCCGAGTTCTTAAGTGGAATAATAGTATGTAGTACCTTTAAATCCATATCCATCTTTGGGCGGGGATTTTTAAAACTAAGAAAATGCCTTCATAAATTCCTTATAAGCAATTTTCCCCTGAGTGAATTTTTCTAAGGCCATGTACTGTTTTTCCTCTGTTGTGTTCTCTCTATTATTGCACCTGTCAACTAATTCTAGTTCATTTACTAACGGCTTATGTATATGTTTTCTTTTGAGAAATGCCTCATAATATCGGATGCCGAATATTCTCTGAGACGCAGCATTGATGTGAATGCCGTCCGGGTTGGCTGTAAGTCCCTTGGCCGTAACATAGTAACAATTTTCTTGCTCTTGGGCATATTTTTGAAGTTCTTTATCCACTAGCTGATGTTCTGTGCACCCGGCTCCGAATGCTACTTTACCTAAATATTCACCTAAACCGCCTACAATAAATGGAATTTCGGGTAATGATAATGTCTCCCTAATTTGATTAAATATTTTTGATAATTTCTCGTAGTATTGTTTGAATTTTCCGCCTTGGCTATCACTTTCCCCTTGATGCCAAAGCACACCAGATAGTTCGCTGTTTTCGGTTGCAAATTGAGCTTCGCTTATTGCATGACGAAATAAAATTCCATCTGTTGACCAATCATCAATGGAACTACCACCTTCTGCGCAGGGAATAAGGCCGATTTCTTCTTCCTCATTGTCCCAACACCAAGCTTCTGCAAATGACGCAGCAAGCCCGATACCCGCAACAGGTCTGTCATAATGAACAGGTTCGACCATCATTTGCCATCTGCCGTTTCGCAGCATCATAATCCTTTTATTGTATATCGGTTTCACTTCATGAGCAAACCCGCGACCTGCCATATTCGATTGTCCAATCAATAAAAATGATTTCATTGCCCTTTTCTTTCTACATTTCAGAATAATAAAATAACTGGTACTACCTAAGATTCAAAATATACCACCGACTTACTTGGTCAAAAATTTACAACCGAGTTTTATCCAAAACGTTGTTTCGATTTTTTAATTCCAAATCCCATTCATTTCGGTCAGTATGATGGGTTTTCCGTCGGTGACAACGATTGTATGTTCGTGTTGCGCCATAAAACCACCTTTGTTTCCCACCATGGTCCAACCATCATTTAACTCTGTTGCATAGGTTGAAGTTGTGGTGATAAAGGTTTCAATGGCAACGACTGCATTTTTTCTAAACCGTCTTTGGTCAAATCGGTTTTTGTAGTTCATTATTTCATCGGGTTGTTCGTGTAAACTCCTTCCAATACCGTGTCCGGCCAAATTTTTAATAACCTTGAAACCTCTTTTTTTGGCTTCGGTTTCCATGATGTGTCCGACTTCTGAAATCTTAACCCCTCCTTTGATATTACGGATGGCTTTTTGCAGGATTTCTTTGGAGGCATCCACTAATTTTTGATGTTGGTTGATGTCTTCTCCAAGCACAAATGAGCTTCCGTTGTCCGACCAAAAGCCGTCAAGTTCGGCAGAAACGTCAATGTTCACCAAATCGCCCTCTTTTAGTATTTTTTTCTCGGACGGAATGCCGTGACAAAACTCATTGTTCACACTGATACAAGTCCAACCCGGAAAACCGTACGTCAGATACGGTGCGGATTTTGCCCCGAAGTCCGAAAGTATTTTTGCGCCGAAGTCGTCTAATTCTTTGGTTGTCATACCGGGTTTTGCATAATTGCGCATTTCTTTCAAGGTGTAAGCAACCGCTTCGCTTACTTTTTGCATCCCGATTAATTCTTCGTGTTTGGTTATGGACATCTTTCTTTCAATTATTTTCTTAGTAATGAGCAAAATTACTAAAAATACTATGTAGTATGTTGTTGGTTGGTGGAAATTATTTCAAACTATCTAAATAGATTTTAAGTTGCTTTAAATAAGAAACGTACACTTTTTTACTATTCTCTAATTTTCCCAAATTCCGAATGCCCCAATAGCCCGACATGACGAAGATGGTTACCTGTTTCGCATTTACGTCCTTGCGGATGGTGCCGTTTTTCTTGCCTCTTTCAATGGTGGTGGTTATTGCCTTTGTCCATTCCTGGGTTAATTCATTCAAAGCCTTATTAAATTCCGAATTCCACGGGGTCATTTCTTGCGTAAAATTGGATGCCGGGCAACCGTATTCCACCTTCAAAAATTCATTTTTCATCAATAGATTATCCATTAGGTTGTAAATGGCTTCCAGTGGATTTTCTTCGGTTTGAAGCGGCTCAATAAAACTATTTGTAAGTGTGGGTTTTAGAATTTCGTTTATGATGGCGAGCCCCATTTCGTCTTTGGTTTTGAAATGGTAGTAAAAGGCTCCTTTCGTTACTTTTGTCGTGGCGATAATATCGTCAATGCTTGTCGTTTGGTACCCCTTAACGTAGATCAGCTCAAACGCTTTCTGTAAAATCATCAACCGTGTTGCTTCCGCCTTTTTCATCTGTTATCTTCTATTTATTTATGGTCAGATGGAATTGTTCAAATTTCATAAAAATACCATTTAGTACTTTACAAAGAAACGAAAAAACTTCGGATAGTTGTCCGTAATCAGAAAGCAGCTTGCGACAAGAAATGTACAAGCGCTCGATTTAGGGTTAGCAAGTGTTATCGTTAGAAAATTAGGTTTACTCTTCAAAAGGGAGTAATGGTTACGACTATGGACAAATTTATGATTGTTCGATAGATGAATTGTAAATCAATTCGCTCTGGGATGACGGCTGTTACGTTTCTTCTTTTTCTTCATACGGTTGGCAAATTCCTGTTCCTCGTAGTCTTCGCCCTGTGCCTCCGGTAGTAGCCCACCCAATCCGTCTATCAACAAATCATCGGTCTGCTGTTCTTTATTTAGGAAGTTAAAAAGTGCATGGGCTTCCTCTTTCTCTACGGTGTTGCCTGTGGTCGATGACTGATTTTGTGCGGTTGCTTTTTCAGTTTCTTGGCGTTGCCCGACCGCCTGCCCGTTCCACCAATCATTAAAGACATTAGCCGATAGGTTTTTGCCCAAAGCTGAACCGTTCCAAACGGTACGGCTTTCGTGGTCGATAAAAGTCATACCGTAGATACGCCCCTCATCGTTGCGCCGTACCACAGCATTGATGCCCTGCTCCAACAGTTGCTTCTTAAAATCGGCTTCATTAGTGGCGGTGTGCATCGCTACTTCAATGGTGCTTTTGAGTACGGCTCTTACAGGGTCGGCTTTCATTTTCTCCTTAGCCTGTGCGAATTGGTTTTGCAGTTCGTCCAGTCCTGCCTGTTTGCCGAAAAGGGATGCCTTAAAAGGATTGCTCGCTTTTTCTCCCTGTTCGTTCAATGCAAAATAGACAAGACCGTTTTTAGGCTGTCCGTGCAATTCTCCTTTGACTTCCTCGGCGGTGATATTGAAGAGCGAAAGCAAGGCATTGTATGCACCGAGGCTTGCGTACCCGTAATACTTCGGCAGGTGTCGTACCACCGAAGCGATTTGGCTCTTAACGTCTCCGGCTCTGTAATCCACCGGACGGAATACCTGCTCGTTTCCCGTTCGCTGTTTTTCCGTTGCAGGTATAAGATTGTACGTTTGTTCCAAATCCCGACAGATTGCCATCGAACGTGGATGGTCGTAACTGTCCGGTAGCTTCTTGCCATCCAAACCCACACAGACCGTTACGATGTGGATATGGGTGCGTTCAATATCGGTATGCTTAAAAACGATATACGGTTGGTTGCCGTACCCCATGCGCTCCATATACTCCTGCGCCATTTCCACGAACTGCCCATCGCTGACCCTATCCGCGGGATCAGGGTTCAGCGATATGTGGCGCACAGGCTTTTCCGTTCTGATATTTGTGGACAGATACGGCTCAAAACACTGGTGCAGGTAGCTTGTCGAATAGGTGTTATCCAACGTTTCGGGTATTCTATTTAGTAACAAAACCTGCCCATTTTCACTGTCAATTTTCTTTTGGTTATAGGAAATTGCACCGTACAAATTTTCGCCCTTGCCAATCTTTGCTATCATCTTATCCGTGTTTTTGCAGGTGTTCTTTTTCAAATTCCTGTGTTAGCTCAATCACTTTCCGGCACAAGTCCGCCATTTCTGCCGTCTGCTTTTCCAGTTTAAAGAGGTAAGCCGATGCCTTTTTCTCCGAGAAATTGCGGTAAAGTATCTTCACGATTTGGTTGTAATTCACGCCAACCGCTCTGAACTGGCTGTAAAAATTGGTTAGCCTCGTATGAAAATCGACTGCATCCATATCAATTTTTACGGTTTTGACTGGCTTCTGAAAGATGCAGGCTGTAATAAAATGTGCCATTACTTTCATTCCCGATTGCTCGAAAAATGTAAGGAATTTGGCATTTTCTTCGTCCGTAAGACGAAATACATAACGGTGGATGCTTGGGTTTGCTTTAGGCTTGCGCCCACCTTTGTTCTGTTCCTTTTTCTCTTTTCCATTCATTATAAAATCCATTTTAATATCCAACAAAACCCCGACTTCGGAGGGTGTTCTAAAGCTCCCTGCAAGGGCAAGTGGTTTTGAGGCACGAAACGGGTTTCGAGTGCCTCAAAACATAACTTGCTCCACAACAGCGATTACGAAACACAGGAACTCCGCAAACAAGTTGAGGAACTGAAAGAACAGTTGGCAGAAAAAGACGTACCGCCTGTAACGACCGTGGATGACCAACTGGCTTTGATGGAAAAGTCATACGAAATGGCATCCCGTTACCTGCCCTCAACTCCAACACAGACAGGTAATGCGGACACAACAGCTTTGGCAAAGAGTACCTCACAAAAGGAACATTTTGTGGCATTCACCCCTGTAAGGAAAAATACGGTTTCCGCATTGTACCGTGAACCGACCGACAGTGCTTTTTTGGCAAACTGGAACGAAACCCGAAACCGTGGCTTTTATACGGCAGGCGTTTCGGAACAGGTCATACAGCCGAAAAACAGCATTAGGGCGGTAGTACAGGAAACACAGGTCGTGACGGGCGAAAGTGGTGTACGGTTGCGCCTGTTGGAAACGGCACAAACGCCTGTCCGCTCCATTCAGGCAGGAACGGTACTGACAGCAAATGCCAAGTTTCAAAGTGGCAGGTTGCAGTTAAAGGTAACATCCATCGAATTTGAGGGCAATATTATTCCGGTCGATATAACCGTGTATGACGTGGACGGACAGCAAGGGCTATATGTGCCGTTTTCCCCCGAAATGAATGCCCTTACAGAGATTGCCTCCAACATGAGCCAAACCTCCGGCACATCCATTATGATGACACGCTCGGCAGGGCAACAGATGGCAGGCGACCTTTCCCGTGGCGTGGTGCAGGGCGTATCGGGTTACTTCTCCAAGAAAGTAAGGACACCGAAAGTAACCGTCAAAGCCGGTCATCAGATTTTCGTCGTTTCAAAAAACTAATGTTCAACACTAAAATCAAAAAGAAAATGAAATGTTCATGTTTCCAAAAAAACAAACACACATGAACATTCCATATCTCCATTAAAAATCAAATAATAACGATATGAACGCAATATTTAAAAGCCTTATGGCAATGGTCTGTTTGCCCCTCTGCATTACGGGAGCGAATGCACAGCAAGTGGCATCCAAAACAACAAAATTAAGCATGGGCAAGGTTGAGCCTTACGAAATGCAGGTGACGTACAGCAAGACTTCTCACCTCATATTCCCGTCCGCTATCCGCTACGTGGATTTGGGCAGTGAATACCTTATTGCAGGCAAAGCCGAAGATGCGGAAAACGTACTGCGTATTAAGGCAAGCGTTAGGGATTTTGACGAGGAAACCAATTTTTCGGTCATCACGGACGATGGTCGGTTCTACAATTTCAACGTCTTTTACAGCCCTTATCCTGCAACACTGAATTATGATTTGCTGACCATGCAAAAGGCATCGGACAGGGAAAACGGCAACGATGTTCTGTTTGAGGAATTGGGGGGCAATTCGCCGTCACTGGCAGGGTTGCTCATGGAAACGATTTATAAAAGGAACAAAAGAATTGTAAAGCATATCGGGGCGAAAAGCTACGGCATACAATTCCTGCTGAAAGGTATCTACGTCCATAACGGAAAATTCTATTTCCATACGGAACTGCGCAACAAAAGCAATGTGCCGTTCAATATTGACTTTGTGAATTTCAAGGTGGTGGACAAGAAAGTCGCCAAGCGTACCGTGGTGCAGGAAAAGGCAATGCACCCACTAAGGATGTACAAAACGCTCGGAGAAATCACGGGCAATACGACCGACCAAAACGTGTTCCTGCTCGACCAGTTTACCATCACGGATGACAAGGTTTTGATTATCGAAATCTTTGAAAAGAACGGGGGCAGACAACAGGTATTGCAGGTGGAAAATTTAGACCTCGTACACGCCAAGCTGATAAGCGATATGCACCTAAAGATTAATTAACCTAAAAAGAACGAACAATGATAAGATACATTTTTGCCGTGGTGCTTGCCATGCTAAGCATGACGGCGGTACAGGCACAACGGATGCTCCCCAAGCAAAAGGGATTGGAAATAAACGCAGGTATGCTGTCCAAAGAAATAAGCGACAATTACTATCTGAATTTGACATTGACCGTGAACGGAAAGAACGGCAATTACTGGATATGGGGTGCGGAGTACACCCATCAGTTTTCCGGTTACAGGGATGTACAGATACCGCTCGAAACCTATACGGGCGAGGTGGGTTACAGTCTTCAGCTATTGGGCGATGCAAGAAAGACCGTCACGCTGAATGCAGGGCTTACAGCCGTGGCAGGTTATGAAACCATCAACCGGAGCGAAGCCATGCTACCGGATGGCTCGACCATCCTCGACAAAGACAATTTCGTTTACGGCACAGGCGGACGGCTCACGCTCGAAACGTACCTGTCCGACCGCTTTGTCCTGCTCCTGCAAGGGCGGACAAAAGTATTATGGGGTACGGATTTGAAACAGTTCCGTCCATCGGCAGGGATTGGACTAAGGTTTAACTTTTAAAATTGATTTACGATGAAAATATTAATCAGAAAGTACGGGCTACATTTGCAGGCAATGTTCATGCTCATGGCGATGTTAGTCTGTTCGTTGGTACTGACCTCCTGCGAAAAAGACGACCTCGACATCAGGCAGAATTACCCGTTTGAGGTACAGGTAATGCCTGTTCCAAAGGATGTGTCAAACGGGCAGACCGTAGAAATAAGGGTAACGATACAGCGAAGCGGAAATTTCAGTGATGCAAATTACTACATCCGCTATTTCCAGCTTGACGGACAGGGAGCATTGCGGTATTACAGCGAACCGCCGTATATGCCCAATGACCTGTACCTATTGCCACAGACACAATTTAGGCTGTATTACACCTCGCAATCCACCGTATCACAGGCGTTTGATATTTGGATTTCGGACAACTTCGGGAACGAAAAGCAAATAAGTTTCCAGTTTAACAGCCGTGATTAAAGACAGAAAAAACCTGCACGTTGGGCAGGTTTTTTTCATTTTTAAGCCTGCCATTCGGTGCTTTTTCGTAAATTCAAAGTGTCGAATTATAATAGCTATCGTTATGGGTGCATCACTGGTTTTAGGCATAATAGCACTGGTTTTGGGATTAGGTTTCCGTTACTGGATTAACCGCAGGAAGTTTTACAGGCGTAGCCCGACCGGAGCGGAAGGCTTTTCATCCTATGAAAAGTCGGTTATTATTAAAACTTCTGAACGTTTGGGCAAATGGATAGCTTATGCTTTGATTATATTCGGTGTGCTGTTCTTGTGGAGTTATTCGAGACAGAAAAAGGCAAAAGAAAAAGCATCCCAAAACACGGAGATACAGAATCCACGATAAGTAACGATATTTAGTTTTAGGGAACGGTACAGGTCTTTACGGTCTGTACCGTTTTTGTTTTACAATCTTCCCATGTTAAACCCAAATTGAAAAGGCGGATGGCTGTTGTATAAGAAAATCCACATTGTTATCTTTGCTATTAGAAAATATAAAAATCTTAAAGTGTTTTTGCTTTAAATCTCGACATTTAAAACTGGTAATTTTAAACAATTCTCCGAGACAAATAAGTAAGAACGCTCATGCTATGGCGTGGGCGCTCGCTTATTCGGAGAGAGGCGTACCAGTGCCTTAATGTCGATAAGTGTAGTTGCCTACGCTTTTTTATTGCAGGTCGCTACTTTTAAAAACAGATATTATGGTTACTGGAAAAGAAAATAAAAAAAAAGTCTGTGTAGCGGTCATAGATAGCCATGCACAGCTTCGGGAGATGCCCGTAAAGCAACTTGAAAATTCGGGCTATACGGTATTGTTCCAAACAGGTAACGGGCAGGATGCCCTACAAAAACTAAAAGAGAATAACAGATTACCCGATGTCTGTCTCATTGAGGAAGATTTTGCCACGGCTAAACTTTTACTCGAAAAGCATCCCGATTTGAAAGTCCTAATTTCCAGTACAGCGGATGACAGGAAAAGCGTAACAGATATGCTGAAAACTGGTGTTTCGGGCTATATATTGAAATACGCTGACCCCAATGAAATGCTAACAGCCGTTAAGGTGTTGAGCGAAAACAAAAAATATTTCAGTGTTGGGATTAGTGGGATAGCAACGGAATATTTTAAAAATCAGTCATAAACTTAGGTTTCTTTGCTACTTTCTTTTCCGTCTCACTCATGAAAGAAAGTAGAACAAACTCACAGCCTTTTTGGGAAATGCGGGTATAGGGAGTTGCGGAGCGACCGCATTTACAAAGTGGTTGTCCCACTTTCTGCAAAAAGACTGTTCCGACCTGGGGAGGATCTGTCTTTTTGCCCGACCGGATTTTTAGTGTAGGGTGTTTTTACGTATCATGCCCGTATCATGTTTTAGGTTCGCTCGATAAGTTTCTATTATCGTGGTTTTGATTTTTGATAGGCGACCACCTTTGCAGGCGGTCGCCTGTGGGTTAGCAATTATAAAATACGTGACCGCTATTGCTCCAATAATCACCGCAAAACAGGTCACGGGCAAAAGCCTCATAATCAAAGTACGTTTTTGCAAATTCGGGCAAGTTCATTTGCTCTACCTGTCCATAGGCAAAATCTTCCTCGTCCTTGTATTCGCCGATATAGTCATCGTCAAAGTTGCTTATTAGGTCGTTTATATCCTCCTCGGACAGCTTACGGTGTCCGTTGTCGCACCATATTAGGAATGCCTCTTTTCGGGCGTCGTCCATATCTTCCAAAGCCTCCAAAATCTCAAATATGCTATCGCTTATCCAACATTCGCCGATTAATCCATTTGGGATATTTTCGTAGTCTTGGAACATAAATTCGGGGTCTTCCTCGTCATCGTGTAGCTCCCTGCAAGCGGTGTAAAACTCTTCCTTGTTCGCATAATCGGATAGCTTTAGCCATTCTCCGAAGATTGAACCGTCATTATATTTTGCGTATGTGCCGACATATACCCTTGCTTCCGATGTGTTTATTTGATGTGTCATTTCTTTACTGTTTTGGATTAAATTTTTTGATTTATTCGGCAATGAGAGGTGGTGCTGTTGTTTTGTTTCAATACCATTTTCAATGCTTGTCTTCCTCATGCCTGACATTTTTTTTATTCGTGTAAAGAGTCGGAGTATGCTGTGTTTCGTTTCGGGAGCATGAAAGGTTAGTGTTTAGTAGGCACAAGGTTTTGGACAAAAAATACACCCAACGGGCTGGAGATTTTTTTCCAAACTTGCATGACCTTTTGCCTACGTTAAGAACACGGACATACCTTTGCTCCATGAAACGTGAACAACAGGCATACTCGCTTTTAGGCGTAACCAAACGTGGAAGTAATGAGGATAGCATTGCCGAAATGGTTTATCAAGAATTTAATGTTCGCCCGTACAGTAACAGGTGATTGAAGTCTGGAGTGGAACAGCCCAACCTGTGGAACGACATCTTCAATCTCCTGTTAACAATCATAGACATAAGCTCTTTTACGGTCAGTAGCGGAGCGAACGCCGTAAATGTGCTTAGGTTATTGTAACACTTTGAGCCAATCTAAGCCAAGTAATTCAACCCAAAGACACAATTCAATATCCACTCCATCAGTGTAATAAGTTTGTCTGTACGGATTAATCCGTGTGGTTAACAGGCAAAAATCAATTGAAGATGGAGAAAGAAAAAGCGAACGATTTAACACCCGAAAGAGTGGTACAAATCTTGAAAAAGAAAGGAACAGAGGTCGATATAGAGGAAGCAAAAACCATCTTGGAGTTCGTCAAAAAGATAGCTCACATTGCAGTTAACCAGTATCTAAGAGGAAAACTTTAACCCAATGAACAAGGAAAACTGTTGTGATGAGAAAGGCAGATTTATACATACGTGTATCGACAGACGAGCAAGCGGACAAGGGATATTCGCAACGTGACCAAGAAGACCGATTAAGAAAGTATTGTGAAATAAAAGGCATTCCGGTAAGGGATGTTTACATAGAAGACCATTCGGCAAAATCTTTCAAACGTCCAGAGTGGCAGAAATATTTATCCAACCTGCGTAAAACAAAGAACAATAAAGCGGGGTCAATAATATTATTTACCAAATGGGATAGGTTCAGTAGGAACGCAGGGGATGCATACCAAATGATTAACCAGTTACGGACACATGGCGTTGAGCCTGTTGCGATAGAACAGCCCTTAGACCTTACCATTCCCGAAAATAAAATCATGCTTGCGTTCTATCTCGCTTCACCGGAAGTTGAGAACGACAGGCGTGCATTAAATGTCTTTCACGGAATGCGCAGGGCGAAAAAAGAGGGGCGGTATATGGGTACTGCTCCTTTGGGATATGTCAATAAGATAACAGAGGGCAAAAAGAAGTTCATTGCACCCCATGATTTTGAAGCACCCATATTAAAATGGGCGTTTGAGCAAATCGTTTCCAATAACTTCAATACGGAACAGATATGGAAGATGGTTCGAGAGAAAGCTGATGGAAAAGGTCGGTTCAGCAAAAATAACTTTTGGGTAGCCGTCCGAAACCCCTTGTACTGTGGCAAAATATTCATTCCTCCGTACAAAGAGGAAAAGGGATATTTTGTCAAAGGACAGCATGAGCCATTAATCAGCGAAAAGACCTTTGCGGATGTACAGGATATACTCGATGGGAGAAAGAGGGTTGTAAAGCCTAAAATCGTGGCTATGGACAATCTACCGCTTAGAGGGTTTATCAAATGCCCTAACCCTAATTGTAATAGGATGCTCACAGGGAGTGCCTCAAAGGGCAAGATGGGCAATTACTATTACTACTATCATTGCACTTCCTCCTGCGGAGTACGGTTCAAAGCCGAAACCGCCAATGAGGCTTTCCTAAAGCAATTACGGTATATGTCGCCAAAAGAGGGCATGGTTGATGTATTTATCGAAGCCTTTATAAAAGACTTCAATAACAAAACCAAAGCCCAAAATACCGAACGGGCAAATATCATAGGTGAGATTGATGCGTTGAACAAACGCTATCAAAATGCGCTTTTAAAAAATGCCGATGGAGAAATGGCAGATGACGACTTCCAAGAAGTAAAGAAATTGACCAAAGGAAAGATTGAGGTTTTGGAACGTAGATTAAACGACTTGGCAGTAGTGGGAACGGAGATAAAAGACTTAGTAGCATCCACCTTAAAAAAGGTCGCAAACATTGATAGACGGTATGAAAACGGCGATATTGAGGAAAAAAGGCTTATAGTGAGTTCGATGTTCCCCGATTTTTTGGAATTTGACGGAACACAACATCGAACTCCGAGGCTAAATTCTGCGATTGCTCTTATCTATCAGAATAACAACAAGTTACAAGGCAAAAAAAATGGGACAAGTCTTTCTTTTTTAGACTTGTCCCAAGAGGTGATCCCGCTGGGATTCGAACCCAGGACCCATACATTAAAAGTGTATTGCTCTACCAGCTGAGCTACGGAATCATCTTGCCTTTTTAAAGAAAATCAACTATTGTTGTTTCTTTTAAAGAGCTGCAAAGATAGAATTCTAACAGGTATCTTCCAAACACAAGCATAAATTTATTTTATCGTTTGAGTTAACTAATTCGGTAACAAGAAGAAAAATTGTATTTTTATAGCATCAGGAGATCTTTATAAATTCTTAAATGGCGATTATAGCTACATTACCCATTTATATCAAGAATAGACAGAAAACCATCTTCGATCCATTTAGATCGATTGCCCTATCTATCTTTTTTAAACCCATTGTTAAAATTTGGCCAGTTAAGTCTTTTAATACTGAAAGCATCATCTATTCGTCTACCATATTCATTAAATTAAATACATTATGTTTGCTTATATTAACTTTCCCAAATGTTTTTTAAGTTTTTTTTGCTACTTATCCATAAGTACAATTGCTTTCGGTCAATCCCAAAAAACGGAACAAGATCTCTTAGCTATTATGGCTAAATACCAAACCGTAGGTATGTCGGTGGCTGTTGTTAAAAATAATAAAATCATTTATACTAAATCTTTGGGCTTAAAAGATATAGCAGAACATACACCTTTAGCTAATGAGGATATATTCAGAATCGCATCTATTTCCAAGTCTTTCACTGCCACATCGCTTATGCAATTAATAGAGGCGGGTAAATTTTCATTAGACGACGAATTCAGTGAGCTGATCGGCTTCAAAATAAATAACCCCAAATTTCCTAATACAAAAATCACATTACGCATGATTTTATCACATACGTCTAGTCTCAGTGATAAAAATGGATACTTTGATTTGGATGTTATCAATCCTAATAAAAATCCCAATTGGGCGGCAAGCTACAATGATTATGAGCCAGGTAAGGGTTACGAATATTGCAATCTTAATTTTAATTTGGCTGGCACATTATTGGAAAAAGCATCGGGAGAACGTTTTGATCAATATGTAAAACATCATTTGTTAGATCCTTTGGGCTTGTATGGTGGTTACTGTGTAGATTCTCTGGATAATAAGCGTTTTGTTACCTTGTATACGTACAATAATGAAAAAAATATATTTGAGCCGTCACCTGAAGCATATGCACCCAAAAGCGAGCAAATCAGTCACTATATCATGGGCTATAGCACACCAGTCTTTTCTCCAACTGGCGGTATGAAAATTTCTGCTACTGATCTTGCCAAATACATGATGATGCATATGAATTATGGGACATCCAATAGAATAAAAATCATCTCTAAAAAAAGTGCTCAAACCATGCAAACGAAGTTATCAGATGATGAAGGTTATGGTCTCGCCCTTCGTCAAATAACCGACTTAATTCCGGGCAAAACGCTCATAGGCCACAATGGAGATGCTTATGGGCTATATAGCTCTATGTTTTTCCAGCCGAAGGAAAAATTTGGTATAGTTGTTATTACCAACGGTTGCAAAACGTCATACACTAACGATTTTAATGACTTTTTAAAGGAAAGTATTCGTAGTTTATATGACAACCTTATCGCAAACTAGTCTTAACACCATTATACCTTTAGGATTATTTTTCCGACGTGTTGGTTACTTTCCATCAACTCATGCGCTAAAGCAGCTTTCCTTAACGGAAAAGTTTTATAGATTATAGGTTTAAATTCTCCAGATTCCAATATCGGCCAAACATGTTGAAGAATGTTACGCGTTAGCGCTGCTTTAAAGTTTTTATCTCGATCACGTAACGTACTCCCAGTTATAGTGATCCTTTTACGCATCATTTTTAGGAGATTTAACTGTACCAAAGCGCCTTGCATAGCGTTAATATATATTAAACGTCCTTCTTCTTTTAGTATTTGTATATTTTTTTCAAAATAGATGCCGCCAACCATATCTAAAATAACGTCTAAGCCTTCTTTTGCAAAAACCTTTTCGAAGTCAAAACGTTTGTAATTAATACATATATCGGCACCTAGTTTCATACAAGCTTCACATTTTTCATCTGAACCTGCTGTTGCATATACTGTTGCTCCCATTTTTTTTGCTAGCTGTATGGCCGTTATGCCTATGCCGCTACTACCGCCATGAATAAGTAATTTTTCATTTGCTTGCAAATTCCCCCGCCTGAATACATTGCTCCACACTGTAAAAATAGTTTCTGGTAAACTAGCAGCCTGAATAAAAGTGAATTTTTCGGGTATTGGTAAACAATGATCCGCCTTTGCTACAACGTGTGTTGCATATCCACCGCCTGCGACTAAGGCACATACTGAATCGCCAACTTGCCAGTTGTGCACCTGTTTTCCAACTTCCTTAACAAGACCTGCGACTTCCAAACCTGGTATGTCGGTTGGAGCATCTTTTGGAGCGGGGTAGTTTCCCTTTCGTTGAAGGATATCAGGTCGATTTACTCCAGCGGCCTTAACTTCAATTAATACTTCATCAACAGCTATTTCTGGTATAGGTCTATCTTGAAAAGTCAGAACATCGGGTGCTCCATATTCACTAATTACGATTGCTTTCATTCTTTTGCTTATTCTTTATAGCTGTTTCTTCAACGCATCAACATACGAGATCCTGTCAATTGTGTTGGTATTGTTTCCTTTCCCTAAGATAGGATTTCTCCATAAAATCGAAAAGGAATTCGATTGAATAAGGTTACAAAAAATGAGAAATACCCGTTAGAGGAAAATAATTATTCGTTTTTTCTAAAAAAAAGCTAAATTTGTGCTCTTCCGTAAAAGGGCGCATGACTTCGTAGCTCAGTTGGTAGAGCAACTGACTCTTAATCAGTGGGTCGAGAGTTCGAGCCTCTCCGGGGTCACTTTCAAAAAAGTTGTTTTTCATATAGAAAAACAACTTTTTTTCGTTTTAAACACCATTAGAAGCATAACGGTTCTTTTCACAATGGATTAAACATTAAGACTAAATGATATAATTTGCAACACCACCATCCACTCTAAGGGCAGCACCATTGGTGGCAGACGATACAGGACTAGCAATATAAGCAACCATATTGGCCACTTCTTCTGTATCGGCAAAGCGTTGTATTAAAGACGTAGGTCTTCTTTTCTCAAAGAATTCTTTTTGAACTGCTTCTACTGTCGTATTTTCCTTTTCCGCTTGAGCTTTCAAATCCTGTTCATTGGCGCGACTCATCGTAGGACCCGGCAACACGCAATTCACAGTGACATGGGTACCTTTTGTCAATCTAGCTAATCCTCTGGAAATAGCTAATTGTGCTGTTTTACTAAATCCATAATGTATCATTTCCGTTGGAATATTTAAGGCAGATTCACTTGAAATAAAAATGATTCTACCTTCATTTTTCTTCAACATTTTGGGAAAGTAATGCCTGGAAAGCCGTACGCCACTCATCACATTTACTTCGAACATTTCAAACCACTCTTCGTCTGAAATATCTTCAAAATCTACCTGATTAAAGATGCCAACATTATTGATCAGAATGTCTACATCCCCAATTTCTTTTATTAACTTGTCAATATCTTCTTTTTTCGAAAAATCTGCTACTACTCCTGTAATCGATTTGTTTCCGGTTTCTTTTTTGAGATCGTTTACACGATTCGTCACTTCTTCGGCTTTCCTTCCATTGATAATAACGTGCGCTCCTTCCGCTGCAAGCTTTTTCGCGATAGCATATCCGATTCCTGCAGTGGAACCGCTTATCAAAGCAGTTTTTTCTTCTAACTTTAAATTCATAGCATATTAATTTTAATCGTGAATAATAACGATAATGCGTACCAAAGTAAGTAAGAGAAATTGGCAAATACTGTGTGAAAACAATGAATTCACAATAAATTCACGTTTTTACCATTCTCATTATGATAATATACCTTATACGTTATAAACGTACCTTTGTTTGTTTTTAATTGTTTGGATCTTTCAGAAAGAGGGTACGGCTGAATGGAACAATACATTCGACCAGCAGACTAATGGTATAACAAACTATCTGTACCATGCCACTTTACCATCTATCCACGTAGACATCACTTTAGTTTGTCGTATCTTGTTCAATGGAATTTGTATGATATCCTGATCTAATAAAACAAAATCAGCAGTTTTGCCTGTTTCAATACTACCGCTTTCCCTTTCTTTAAAACAAGCGTATGCGGCCCAAATTGTTAATCCTTTAAGGGCTTCTTCCCTACTAAGTGCTCCTTGCATTTGAAAACCTTCTTCAGGAAGGTTATGTTGATCCCTACGCGCTACAGCAGCATGAAATTGGTATAGAGGGTTAATTGCTTCAACCGGAAAATCACTTCCAAATGCCACTAAGCCAGCTTTTTGAAGCAGCTGCTTATAAGCATAAGCTCCAGCCATTCTTTCTTTGCCTAAACGGTCAACTGCCCAATACATATCAGAGGTAGCATGCGACGGTTGAATAGAAGGAATAATACCAGCATCGACAAATAAATCAAAATCTGGTGGGGCAATGATTTGCGCGTGCTCAATACGCCATCTTCTATCGCTCTCTTTTGGAAGATATTTTCTAAAGGTATGCAGTACAAAACGATTAGTTGAATCTCCAATCGCATGAACATTTAATTGAAAGTTGCTTTTAGCTACTTTGGCAACCATCGCATCAAAAAGCTGTGGCGATTGCAGCAGAAAACCAGATGTTGGTGCATCAGCATAAGGGGCTAATAAACATGCGCCACGGGATCCTAAGGCTCCATCAGCCACAATTTTGAATGAACGAACATCCAGTTTCTTACTTGTATAAACTCCTTTTTTCAATACCTCGTCAAGTTGATCTGGATTTAACATAACCATGGCATACGTATTGATTTTAAGTTTATTTTCTTGATATAATTTTTTTAACAGTTCAATACTTTTCATCGGCAAGCCTGCATCAGCTAGCGTAGTAAGCCCCACGGCGAGACAATCCTTTTCAGCTGTTAAGAGCATGTTTGACAGACTTTCTTCGCTGGGATCTGGTATTATTGCTTGTACCATATCCATAGCATTGTCTATTAAGATACCCGTAAATTTACCTTGCTGACGCACGGCTAATCCACCTTGTAATTTTACATCTGCCGATATTTTAGCCAATTCCAACGCTTTTTGGTTAACTAGAGCGGCGTGTCCGTCTACCCTACTTAGATAAACAGGTACGTCTGGAAATGCTTTATTAAGCGCATCATTCGTTGGAAACTGTTTATTCTTCCAAAGATTTTGATCCCATCCATGCCCGATAATCCAGGCATCGTTGGGATATTTTTGACGAAAGGCTTTTACACGTTCTACCAACATGGTTTCGGATGATACCTGCGTAAGATCTACCTCATGTTTTCCCTGAGCATAAGCAAAAAAATGACAATGTGCATCATAGAAACCTGGATATATTGGTTTTCCATGGGCATCAAGCGCTTCTTTCCCTTCATACATATTGGTAATTTCATCGTTTTTTCCGACAGCAATAAATTTACCGTCTTTTATTGCCACAGCTTCTTGAATACGAAAAAGGGAATCAACCGTATAAATCCGCGCGTGATGAACGACAAGATCAACACGCTCTTTTTTATTACATCCTTGGAAAACCATTAAGCATGACATACCGAACAGCAAAAAAGAAAACCTATTCATAAACATTATATTTTGTTATAAAGATAAGGCTCCTTAGGGTTAACTAAGGAGCCTATTTACATTTATTAATAATTACAGTAGTTTCTTTATTGAAGTAATTCTTTGACAGCTGCGTCAAGCTGTGGATCTTTACCCGTTAAAAAATCTTCATAAGGCAGTGGTATCCTAATGTCTGGTTCTACTTGCAAATTCTCTGTAGGACGTTGTTCCTTTCCAATGGTAGCTACCATGGGTATTCCAAATACGAGTGTAGGATCAATTTGGGTTTCCCACCAAACAGCAGTTCCAGTACCAGCAACAGGCATTCCGATGAGCTTACCTAATCCATTTTGCTTGTATATGTAGGGAAAAATAAAAGCATCACTGTAATTACTTTCACTCATGACAACCGCACTAGGTTTGTTCCACCTCGACATCGGTTCCCCTCCCTTTACAATATCCCCTTGAGGTGCAAATTTCAGGTATTCTTTACCGCTTAAGAAAGTATTTAAGTCGTCATGCAACCATCCGCCTCCGTTAAAACGTGTATCCACAATAAGGGCCTCTTTTTCCATATTTTCACCCATGACCTGATCGTATACTTCTCTAAAACTGGCATCACTCATCCCTTCAATGTGGACATATCCAATTTTACCATTACTGATTTTATCCACGTAGGCTTTACGACTATTCACCCACCGTTTATACATTAAGGATGCTTCTTCTCCCATGCTTATAGGCTTGATGGTTTCAGTAAAATCAACACCCTTAGCATTTTTTCCACTCAGACTGACATATTGGCCTACTTTTCGGTTTAGGAATTTTGCCCAATCTACGGTATCATCTATAACATTACCGTCGATAGTATAAATGATACTCCCCTTATCTATTTTTGAATCAGCATTGGCTACTGGTCCTCCTTGAATAATATCACTAATCTTAAGCCCTTTTCCTGTATACGTTTCATCATAAAGCAGGCCTAAGGCTGCTGTAATATCTGGATTGCTGTAGGATGGTGAAAAACGACCTCCGGTGTGTGAAGCATTCAATTCGCCTAACATTTCACTCAATAATTCTTGAAAATCAAAATTATTGTTGATATGAGGCAAGAAACGTGCATAGGTCTGCTCATAACCATCCCAATCTATACCATGAATAGTGGGGTCATAAAATTTCTTCTTTACTTGTAACCAAGCATGATTAAAAATGTATTCCCGTTCAGCCGCAGCATCTAAGGATAGTTCTCCTTTACTGCTAATTGGTGTAATCTTTCCACTGGAAGCTTCTACTTTAACTAAATTCCCTCTGTTGACGACAAAAAGACTTTTTTCATCTTTGCTCATTTCAATACCACTAGGTGAGCCGCTCAGCTTAGCTAAAATTTTTGTTTCCTTTGTTCGAGGTTCGGTTACCCACAGATCATATCCCTTTTCAAAGGCAGCTAAATAAAATAACTTGTCTCCCGCTTTTGTTAACACATAATCGCTTATGGAAGAACTATTAATGGTTAACCGTACCTCTCTATCTTTTAAATTTTCGAGATTAAATTGTAATGCCTTTGGAGCCATGTCCTCCTCTTTATCATCCTTTTTTTTCTTTCCCTTATCGGCATCCTTATTCTCTTTTTCTTTTTTCTCTTGCTTTTCTTCCTTCTCTTTTAATAAATTAAACTCATCTTTATTTAATTGGTATTTATCATAGGTTTTTTGATCCAAAAACACGCCAAATACATCCAGCTCGCGACTGCCTTGAAAGGCTAAGGATTTCCTGCCATAACGACTGCTAAGCCAAGTAATCATTTTACCTTCCATCTGCCAACGGGCTCCATTCTCACCAAAACCGCTAATGATAGGGTATTTAATTTCACCCGTTCCGTCAGCTTTTATTAAAGCCGTATGGGAAGTCCCAAAATAACCGCATTCATCATCAACTAATAGCCATTTACTATCTGGACTCCATTCAAAGCCCCAATCGCCATCTGCATAAGAATGATTGTGGCCTTTTGGTAAAATAGTTATCGTTTTTTTATTCGCTAACGTATAAACCTTAAGCATATTCCTTTCTTCTACATAAGCGATGGCCTTACCATCGGGAGAAAATTTTGGTAAAAAATTATCCGTTTGTCCTACAAGTAATGGTTCTTCCTTTAATAAAGTGCTATTGAAGAAATAAGGTTCATCGGTATCTACTAAACTGCTTTGGTAAATACCCCACCCGTTCTTTCCCCTTTCAGCCGCGTAAATCAGTTTTTTTCCGTCTGGCGACCACTTCACCATACGTTCCTGTCCAGCGGTATTAGTAATGCGCTTGGTAAAATCACCTTCTACACTTGTTACAAATATTTCCCCTCTGCTTACATAGGCAATTTGTTTACCATCCGGACTAAGCTCAAATCCACTGACCTGTCCATTTAACGGTAGATTTGATGCCTGAGCCTGGCCAGCATCAACATTAATGGTAATGGTTAATCGTTTCGCTTGGGTCCCTTCTTTTAAGGTATAGATAGCTCCATCTTGCGTAAATGCCAAGGTATTGTCATTCGAAACACTTAAATGACGAACCGGATTCTTTGTAAAATGCGTTAATTGTTGATCCGCAATCCGCAGTCGGACGCCCTTTTTATAAATATTTAATGTACCATCTTTTTCATTAAGGTAATAGACAAATTGCCCATCATGACTGAAAACAGGTTCACGATGTTCAATTTCTTCATTGGTTAGCGCTTCATAAGTCTTGTTTTTCAAATTATACAGCCAGATATCACGTACAACTGCTGAGGTATGATGCTTACGCCAAGGATCTTCATAACCTTTTCTGTCTTGAAAGACAATATAGGTACCATCTGGACTGAAATGTGCATTTTCTACTCCTGCAGCGCTAATTAATAATGGTCGTCCTCCATCTTTTTTTACGCGATAAAGATTTTGAAATAAACGTATGCTCGGAAAGCGAACGCTTTCTGCTGGTGCTTCCCTTGAACTTCCGAAAATAACTTCATTATTATCTATCGTAAAATCATATGGATAATCGTTGGCACTATTGTAAGTAAGTCGTGTGGCCGATCCCCCTTCTGCAGGAATGACATAAACATCAAAGTTCCCATTTCGATTATTGGCATAGGCTATAGATTTTCCATCCCTACTCCATACAGGCATCATACTATGCGAGCTGCCCACAGTGAGCGCGGTTGCTGCACCTCCATTAGCGTCAACTTTATAAAGATTTCCCTGATAGCCAAAAACAATGGTGGTTCCGTCTGGTGATATTGCGGGATATCTTAGCCACAAAGCTTCTGATTGTGCATATATCCATGTACATGGCATAAACAAGAAGATTAAAATGGATGTTTTTAGGTTAGTTAATAGTTGTTTCATGTGTGATAATTTTTAGAAATGATAAATCGAGGTTTTTACTTCGTGAATTTCGCAAACTTAGGTAAAATTGTTCCTAAAAAACAATAGGGCCTCTGTTTTTTAACAGAGACCCTAAGTAAATTTTATATAGAGGGAATTTAATATACCTTAACCATATAAATATAATCCTGAACCCGTTTGATTTGCTCAGTACGACTTAAGTTAGCTAATGTATTTTTCTTATTAATGACTATTTTCTTATCTAAGCTGTCTTCCGGAATATCAGCTAGTGCTTTCAACACATAATTTGATTTAATTGCAAAAGCTGCACCATCAGTCTCCGTTTGTTTACTATTGATTACCCCAATAATGTTGCCCCTATTATCTAATACAGGTCCTCCGCTGTTTCCAGGATTTACTGGAATGGATACTTGGTAAGCTACTGTATCGCCACTATAACCCGTATTGCTACTTAAATAGCCTCGACCATATACCGCTTCTTCACGAGGAAAGCCAATGGTATAAACGTCTTCTCCAATATCAGCTGCATTTTGCTTAAAGGTGTATGGTAAGTTTCCAAAATCCTTAAAATTCTCATCTACTATGCTTAAAACAGCAATATCATACGTTGGGTCAGTATAAATCACTTTTCCTTTATAAGAGATGCCAGCATTATTTTGAAGGTAAACAGAATCTGCATCTTTTATGACATGATAAGTAGTCATGATATAACCATTAGATGAGAGTGCAAAGCCAGTAGCACCATAATGGCTTGGGGTTGTTATGCCCGCTTTATTTTTGTTAATATCTTTAATTAAAGCATTTTGTGCTTTAACATTCTGACGAATATTGTTCATATCTCGTCGAAGAGCGATATAGCGAGAAGTATCATCTTTTGAATAAAAGCCGGTTAACCATAACGTAGAGAAGACCGCAAGTAAAGCAACAGATGCAGCAACTAAAGAATTGATTTTATATTTATCCCATAGACGCATAATGAGTGGCTTTTTAGGCATAGCATATGCCAGTACTTCTTCTACATCGAGATTAGCGTGAATGTTATTTAATTCTTCTTTTAACGCCACCCTTTCCCCGTAGCGTTTAATATTCTCGATAAATTGCTGATGCGCTATAAAATCTTCTCGCGCATGACGATCACTAGCAAGATAATCCTTAAATAGACTTGCCTCCTGCTCATTCAGTTCACCCTTTATATAGGCCTCTGCTTGATCTAAAAAATCTCGTTCACTTTTCATCTCTATACGTATTTTTAAGCATTAACATACGAAACACAAATGTTTCTGAACCACTTAAGCTAACCAAAAAACAACTTTTTTAATCGTTGCAAACATTTATATTTTTGGTTCTTCGCGTTATCTGTATTGGTATACCCAAATTTTTCACAGATATCATGCATAGATAAATTACGGAGATAAAAATCCTTAATGATGGTTTGACAGGGTTCTCCCAACCTCATTAACGCATCTTCCATCAACATAAACTGTCTATCACGTTCTTTATGTGATTCAATATCTTCTTCTACTGGCAGCCTATCTTCAAAATCTTCAATGTTGGTATAAATACCCTTTTTTGTCAATCGCTTTAACCAAAGATTTCTACTTACCGAGTAGAGATATGTTTTTAACTTGCTGTTGAGCTCAAAAGATCCTTCCTTAATCTTGTCGTACAAAATGATAACAGCTTCTTGAAAAATGTCTTTTGCATCATCAACATCTCCCCCATTATTTACTATCAGTCGCATAATCACTGGAAAGTGTATTCTATATAAACTTTCCATTATTTTGGCATCCCCGTTTTGGATGCCAAAGATTAACTCCTCATCTTCAGATAGCGTATACTTTTTTTCTTTACTCACTAGTTAATACATTAAAACGCAAATAGTAACCCACTCGATTGTCCCTTTTTTGTCTATATTTCATAGGACGCTCATGTTGGTCTTAACAAGGCTAACCTAAACCAAATACTATAACTGTATTCATAGTATGATTAGTATGTGGTCATCGTTTCTTTACTGAGCGATCATCCATAAATTGGCCAAAAATACAATATTATTTTATCTGTTTATGTGCTGTATATGGACTGTCACGGAGTGCATATACAAGAGAAAAATATTTTTTTTTTAAATTGTTGGGTTACCTTTCCTTTTACACGGTATAAAGGGATAAATAAACAATTTTTATTTAATCAGAAAAGAAAATTAACGATGAAAAATTTATTCAAATTCGGTTTTTTAGGTTTAGCTTTAGCTTTAACTGTTGCGGCTTGTAATTCAAACTCAGGTGAAAGCTCTGAAGAAACAACTGATACAACTACTATTGTTACTCCTAACGAGCCCGATACTACAGTAATCACTACTGATACTACTGTGAATGCTGACACTACAGTTAAAGAAGCTCAGTAATTCAAAAATTGAAATAAAAAAAGGCCACCTTGTTATAAGGTGGCCTTTTTTTATGCTGTTCAGCGGTTGTGCTCAGCGTTATTTCGTAAGCATATTTTTTTTAACTTTGCGCTTTTAATACGATATTTAGATTATCATGGTATTTTCTCCCCTAACAGCAATTTCACCTGTAGATGGTCGCTATCATCATGCGACAAAAGAACTTTCATCTTTTTTTTCCGAAGCGGCTTTGATTCGCTATAGGGTATTTGTAGAAATTGAATACTTCATAGCCTTAGCTACCGAGATCCCCCAACTCGAGGGCTTTACATCTCCAGAAGATTTGCGAAATATTTATCGAGACTTTTCTGAAGTTGATACTCAACGCATTAAAGAATTGGAGAAGACAACGAATCATGACGTCAAAGCGGTTGAATATTTTATTAAAGAAAAATTTGACGCGCTCGGTCTACAGGGTTTTAAGGAGTTTATACACTTCGGCCTTACCTCGCAGGATATCAATAACACAGCTATTCCGTATTCATGGAAAGAGGCTATGCATAAGGTCTATTATCCACATGTTGAAGAATTACTGAATGAACTTGAAAGTTTGGTAAGTCAGTGGCAAACTATTCCTATGCTGGCTAAAACTCATGGACAACCCGCATCTCCCACCCGTTTAGGCAAAGAATTCGGTGTATTTGTTGAACGTTTGAAAGTACAGCTACAACAAATTCAGCAAATTCCGTTTTCGGCTAAATTTGGCGGAGCGACCGGTAATTTTAATGCGCACCATGTAGCCTATCCTGAACATGATTGGATTAGTTTCGGAAATGATTTCGTAAATAAACAATTGCAGCTTTCGCGATCGCAGACTACAACTCAAATTGAACATTACGACAATTTTGCTGCACATTGTGATGGACTAAAACGAGTGAATACCATTTTGATCGATTTATGTAGGGATATTTGGGCCTATATCTCGATGGATTATTTTAAACAACAAATTATTGCTGGCCAAATAGGTTCTTCAGCGATGCCTCATAAAGTTAATCCTATAGACTTTGAAAATGCAGAAGGCAATTTGGGATTGGCAAATGCATTATTTGAGTACTTGGCAGCTAAACTACCCATATCTCGATTACAACGTGATTTAACAGATTCAACAGTGCTTAGAAATATAGGTGTTCCGTTTGCACACACACTCATTGCTTTTACGTCTATTATGCGCGGACTTAAAAAGCTAATTTTGAACGAAGAAGCACTAAAAGCTGATTTGGAAAAAAATTGGGCTGTAGTGGCTGAAGCTATTCAGACTATTCTAAGGAGAGAAGGATATCCTAAACCCTATGAAGCATTAAAAGATTTAACAAGAACCAACCGGACAATAAACCAAATCGCCATTACAAATTTTATAGATCAGTTGGATGTAACGGATGACATTAAAGCTGAATTGAAAAAGATCACCCCTTGGTCCTACACTGGTGTTTGAAAACAAGTAAAATAAGCAAATGCTGTTATTATTAAATTAAGTATGACGAATTACTGACTTCGCTCCCGTTTTATTTTTACTAGTTTTGTTTTATTATAAATAGCAATAAGATGGCTACCATTAACGTATATACAGAAAGTACTCCTAATCCAGCAACCATGAAGTTTCTGGTTAATAAGTTATTATATAACGGAAGTTTAGATTTTCCAGATAAAGAAAAAGCACAGAGTTCTCCTTTCGCTCGGGAACTTTTTAAATTCAATTTTGTAAATGGGGTTTTTTTCGCTAGTAATTTTGTGACGATAACAAAATCTGAGGATAGCGATTGGGAAGATATCCTTCCTATTCTTAAGGATTTTGTTAAAGGAGCAGTTGAATCTGAATTGCTCATTCAGGAAACGGTTAGAGATGAAGAAATTGTTTTTGAAGGCAGTGAAACGGAAAAGAAAATTCAGCAAGTGCTTTACGATTATGTTCGGCCAGCAGTGGAACAAGATGGCGGAGCGATTGCTTATAAATCTTTTGATGAAGGCATTGTAACCGTTGAGCTAAGAGGATCATGTAGTGGATGCCCTTCATCAACTTTTACGCTAAAAGCTGGTATAGAGGGCCTGCTTAAACGAATGGTTCCTGAAGTACAAGAGGTCATTGCAGAAGCAATGTAAGTAAGCATGATAGGATTATCTTCGATATAAAGACTGTTTAGGTACCTAAACAGTCTTTATATCGAAAGAGCTACTTGATGAAATATTGTTGTACAGCCTCTTTTACAAGGTTTGTAATTACTTTATTTCCTGCAATTACAGAACGTTTATCCAACATTTCCTTTCCGCATTCAAAATCAAAGAGTTCTCCACCGGCTTCTTTTACTAGTAATAGACCTGCTGCCATGTCATAATCATTTAAATTATATTCGAAAAAACAATCAAATCTACCTGAAGCTGCGTAGGCTAAGTCTAATGCAGCTGATCCAATTCGCCTAATTCCCCTACACTGTTGCATGAGGTATTTTAGCAAGTTAATATACTCGTCCTGGTATTCAAATTTGTAAAATGGAAAACCAGTGGCTAATAAGGAATTTGCTAATGTACTTGTTTCCGTTACGTGTATGGCCTCATCATTTAAGAAGGCTCCACCCTGTTCATACGCATAATAGCACTCATCACGATTTACTTCATAAACCACTCCAATGATGGGCATACGTTGCCTCGTTAAGGCAATGCTTACGCAATAGGCGGGAATATCGTGAATGAAATTGGTTGTCCCATCTAAGGGATCTATTACCCACTCGTAAATCGCTCCCTTTTGCTGTTGAACCGTTTTTTCTTCAGTAATAAATCCTGCTTCAGGTAATACTTGTTGCAATTGTTGTACAATTAGCTTTTCAGACGATTTATCGACATAAGATACGAGATCATGCAACCCCTTCTGTTCAATTTTACTACTGTCGAAATTCAAACGTTCTTCACGGATAAAACTACCAGCCTCTTTGGCGATAGTACATACTTGATTAGTAAGTTGTGATAAATTAAACATATAATGGAGCTATGGTTTCCGGATGTTTTTTTGCATAGAAACTAGTGTAAAACAGACCAGCCAATCCTGCAGTCATCATAAGCGATGCGATGAATTCTGCCTGTGTAAAAGTGAGTCCGATAAAATGATAAGTGGAATTGACCCGAATACGTTCAATAAAAAAACGCTCTAAACCATTTAATAATAAATAAATAGAAAAAAGCATGCCTGCAATACGAATTTTCTTGCGTAAAATCCATAAAATTAGAAAAAGGATCAGACCCATCAAAAATTCATAGAACGAGGTTGGGTAAACTGGTGTGGGAAGCACGTGGCAAAACTTGCCTTGGCAATTTGCTATTGGAATACCTTCATTGATTACATTATGAGGGAACCTAAAGGCCCAGGCCCAATCTGGAATCCATTGTAAAAAGGTAGGTTTCTTTTGCAAATTTTCAATTCCCCAATCGCCATCTCCTGATAATTGACAACCTAATCGTCCAACAGCATAGCCCAGCATCATTCCTGGAGCACCAATATCGAGCATATATAAAGGGTGAATACCTCTTTTTTTGGTGTAAACGATCACAGCAATACCGCCCAAAATTATTCCCCCATAAAACGTTAATCCACTTAAAGACAATAGGCTGCTGATAGGATCTTTTACAAAGGCATCCCAATATTCGAGGTTATGGAAAATTTTAGCACCAATTAATCCCCAGATTGCAGCCCAGATCAAAATTTTTCCCATCAACTCGTATGGATGGACCGTCTTCTCTACTGTTTTAGGCTGCGGAAGTTGATTTTTTTTCTTATCACGGTAAAGCCAATACCCAAATAGCACACCTAAACCTAATCCACCAATTATCGTTCCTTTGTCTGATAGTAAAAATCCCTGTGGGTCATCAGTAAATAATTGATAATGAAAAAGTGCATAGAGAAGCTTGAAGCCAATCATGAATCCTATAATCGCATTCATTAGAATCTCTAAGGGATGTGGGGCTTCACCTATGACGACTTGTTCCTTTATTGGTCTTAATTGTCCGTTATTTTCTTTTCGGATCAATTCTCTTTTAAATGCCCAATAAGCTGCTAAAAAAGCAAAAGCTACAAATAATCCAAATGTTTGTACGGGAAGAGGAATAAAGATACCCGTTAAATACTCAATAAGATGGGATAATGTTGGAAACATGGTTTAAAGATAAAAAACTTTGAGTCGAATTTCTTGTTACCATTAAAAAGATAAATTTAGGTATATGCGAATACTAGGAATTATATTAATCGTTGCAGGAGTAATTATGCTTGTTTGGACAGGTTTTTCGTATACTAAAAAGGAAAAAGTTGCCGATTTGGGACCTGTAGAAATTAAAGCCGATAAAGAGAAACAGATTAATTGGCCACCGTATATCGGAGCGATACTTGTTGGAGGAGGTATTATAGCATTGGTTAGTGGCAATCGGAAAAGTTAGGGAGGTGATTAACCTCCCTATTTGTATATTTATATCTTGCTTTACCGATCCTTCATGGCCACGTAATCACGTTTTCCGGGACCAGTGTAAATTTGTCTAGGACGGCCTATGGGCTCTTTGTTCGTACGCATTTCCTTCCATTGAGCAATCCAACCTGGAAGCCTACCCAAGGCAAAAATAACCGTGAACATATCGGTAGGGAAGCCAAGAGCGCGATATATAATTCCAGAATAAAAGTCAACGTTTGGATAAAGCTTCCGATCGACAAAATAAGGATCACTTAAAGCCGTTTCTTCTAATTTTTTTGCAATGTCTAATACAGGATCTTCTACTCCCAGACTATCTAAAATATCGTCGCATGCTTTTTTAATAATCTTGGCTCGCGGATCAAAATTTTTATATACACGATGTCCAAATCCCATTAGACGAAAAGGATCATTCTTGTCTTTTGCTTTCGCTAACCATTTCTCAGAATCGCCACCATCTTCTTTAATTCTCTCCAACATCTCAATGACCGCTTGATTTGCACCACCATGCAGCGGCCCCCACAAAGCCGATATACCAGCAGATACCGAAGTAAACAGATTGGCATTAGACGAACCCACCATTCTAACGGTAGATGTCGAGCAATTTTGCTCATGGTCGGCATGTAAGATAAGTAACTTATTCATCGCTGAAGTAACGATTGGGTCAATTGTTACCTCTTCTGTTACCTGCCCAAAGGTCATATTAAGATAATTGCTTACATAATCCAAGCTGTTCTTTGGATAAATGACTGGATGTCCCAAAGACTTTTTATAGATCCATGAAACAATCGTCGGAAATTTTGCCAGTAATTTTATGATGGTAAGATTGTCTTCCTCTTCTGATGCATCTGGATTTAAGGACTCAGGATAAAATGCGGATAAAGCTCCTACCAACGCTGAAAGTTGTCCCATTGGATGTGATTTGGTAGGGAAACCTTCAAAAAATTTTTTCATGTCTTCATGAATGAGGGTATGCCGACTTACGATTTTTTGAAAGTCCTTAAATTCCTTCTCTTTTGGTAACTCACCATATATAAGTAAATAAGCAACTTCTAGGAAAGACGATTTCTCGGCTAATTCCTCAATAGGATAACCTCTATATCGAAGAATGCCATTCTCGCCATCAAGGTAAGTGATTGCACTAGTTGTGGCACCTGTATTCTTAAAACCTGGATCAAGTGTGATGAAACCTGTTTCTGCTCTAATTTTTGAAATATCTAGCGCTTTTTCATTTTCTGTACCAATAACAATTGGTAATTCTACCTGCTTATCTCCTATAGTTACTGAAACTTTTTCTGACATAATAATTTCTATGGTTTGTAAACAAAACTAAAAAAAAAAGCCTTAAAACATAGTACAGGCAACAAATATTTCAATTAATTTACGATATATTAATTTAGGATGACCGTAATTTAAAAAAGAGGCACTATTTAATTTCTTGAGTCACTGTACCACATGTAAGCATTTCGTCTCCAAAATACGGATTTTTAATGGCAGATGAAGTCGATAACCAGTCAGCACCAGCCTTATTATTATACATTGGGCAATGGATAACATATATCTCTCCTGCATGAAGAGGTGCGTGCTGAAATAAAGCAATCAGATCTGTGCTAATTGTCGAAAAGGCTGAACGTTGTAACGTTAAATCCGTTGAATTGGCTATTTCCTGAGCTAGAACCGCTGTATTTTCACAGCCATGTATGGGTTTTAAGCTTTCGGATAATCTATCGGCAGCTTCACCTGATAATTTAGCATCAGAAGCCACTAGAGCATCCTTTAAAGCGATATAGTGGGCAAAGATTGCAGCTAATGTATCATTTTCTAAAATAATGCCCTGGGCTTGAACGGCGGTTGTGTCGGAGGCACTTAAATGCTGATCACCTGTTCGGCTACCACAGGCGCCAAAAATGCCAATGGATACCATGACAATTAAATATAAGAATGTTTTAGCTTTCATCTGAGGTTTTTTACATCTCTATCAACAAATAGCTACCATCTATTGTTTTCTATATTTTTTTTAAAAAACTTGTCTTATTTACGATTTATTCGTAGTATTACGAAATAAACATAAATAGCATGGAAAAATTAACAGCACAAGAGGAAGATGCTATGCAGCTGGTTTGGAAAAATGGAGGTGGCTTTGTAAAAGAACTTTTAGACCAAATGCAAGGACAAAAAATACCCTATACAACCTTAGCTTCAACAATGAAAAACTTAGAACGTAAAGGTTATGTTAAAGGAGTTAAATATGCCAATGCTTATCGGTACGAGCCTGTAATTGTCAAAGAAGAATACCAAAAGAAATTCATGAACGGTTTTGTAAGTAATTACTTTAAAAATTCTTATAAAGAACTCGTCAGTTTTTTTGCCCAGGAAGACAAAATAAGTGCAGACGAATTAAAGGATATTTTAAAAATGATTGATAATCAAAAAGATGAATAATTATGCCTGAATTAATCATTTATTTATTAAAAGCGAATATTGTATTAACTCTCTTCTATTTAGGTTATTATTTTTTCTTAAGGAAATTAACATTTTATATGCTGAATAGATATTACTTACTTGCAGGGACTTTAATAGCGCTTATGTATCCCCTATTGGATATCTCTAGTTTTTTACAGCGACAAGAGTATTTAAAATCTACGGCTGTTCTTATGGTTAACTGGCAAGAACTAACCAGCGAAGTAAGTCCGAAAATTGATGGTTGGGATGTTTCTGTCGGTTTATTTTGGTTAACCGTTTCCTTTTTCGCTGTTCGATTTTTTATCAGACTTTTTACACTGTGGCGTATTCATAAACAATCGGAACCTAGCCGATATACCACATACGATTACCGCAAGGTTTTGCTAAAAATTAATCCTTTTTCATTTTGGAAAACTATTTATGTCAACCCATCCTTGCATAAGGATGCAGATTTGGATGATATATTTAAGCATGAGTTGGTCCATACTCAAGAATTACATACTCTAGATGTTCTACTTGTAGAACTTTTAACAATAGGCTTTTGGTTCAATCCGACAACATGGTTCATGCGTCAAGCCATTAAAGAAAATCTGGAATTCATTACCGACCGAAAAGTTTTAGCTAGCGGCGTTGATAGGAAATCCTATCAATACAGTTTAGTTCACATTATGACTAGCGATAAGCACATGATCATTGGGAATCATTTCAGTATGCAAACCCTTAAAAAAAGAATTCGTATGATGAATAAACGGCAATCAGCTAAGATAAATTTAGGCAAGTATGTGTTGGTTTTACCACTAATCATTGTCTTAGCACTGATTTTTACGATTAGTAAAGCCTATGAGGAAACACAGGATATCTCATCTAATTTAGTCAGCAAGCAATTATCAGCTACTGAAAATAATCTCAAAGATTCCACAAAAAACACAATAGGCAATTCAAAACCATTAAAGATAGCTGAAAACCCCAAACAAGACACGACAAAAAGCCGGTCGGTGGGAATAACGAAAATAAAGGTTAGGAAAGATTCTGTAGACAAAAAAGAAGGCGCCCGGATTCCCGGAATCAAACTAGGTGATCCACTTTATATACTAGATGGTAAACCTATTAGTACGTTAAATGCGGTTAACCCAAACAACATTGAGCGTATTGAAGTTTTAAAAGACACGTCAGCATGGGCTGTTTATGGCCCACGTTATGGAACGAGAGCGAAAAATGGCGTCGTGTTAATTACAACCAAAGTAAAGCATGGGGAAACTAAAAAGAATGCAGATTCCGTAACAAATATACATGCAGAAAACGAAGTTGATATAAAAAGCGAAATTCCGAAAGGCACCAAATTCTTCGTGAACGGTGTATCCATTAAGCGTGATGACTTTGAACAGCTAGATCCAAATACTATAGATTCGATGAACGTTGTAAAAGATGCTGCTACAGGAAAAGGTTCAATTTATATCGTAACCAAAAAGAAAGCCAAATAACCGTTATATTAAATATAAAAGGCTTACGTCTCCTGTTTTGTACTGCAATGCATTTTATCTAAGTTTGCTTCCTATAAACAAGCGCAAATGGATAATAAGCAATTACTTTCGTTAATAGATGTAGACGTTAAACTTAATGGACAATACATTCTCCAACAAATCAATTTTAATATTCATGAAGGGCAGCATTGGGCGCTAGTAGGAAGTTCGGGCGCAGGCAAATCTGCTTTTCTAAATACCATTATCGGAAAACTGGCCATCAGCCATGGGGCAATACAGCATCATTACGCCCATGAATACCTGACGCTTAATCGCCTAGATGGTATGTCCCACAGCCATCAAGATTTATTAGCGCTGACAACACCTAGACACCAATTTAAAAATAAGGCGCATGTACAAGGTTTTTATTACCAACAACGTTTCAATAGTATGGATGCCGATGATGCCGATACGGTTTACGACTACCTAACTCGTGTAAAAAGTGCTTTAGCAGGCTATTGGACGGTAAATAGCGTAACCGAAGCGTTGGGATTGGAGTATTTATTAGATAAATCCATCATTAAATTATCCAATGGTGAAACCCGAAGACTGACCATCGCCCTTGCCTTATTAAGAAATCCAAAACTTTTATTAATGGATCAACCCTTAATTGGTTTAGATGCGGCAACTCGTGCTAATTTTGATAGAATTATTGAACGTATTATCGCATCAGGCGTTCATATCATCATTTGCACCTCCCCTACTGAAATCCCAAAGGCAATTACCCATATTGCCGTATTGGAAAAAGGGAAAATGCTTAAGCAAGGTCCTAAAGAGACTATATTAAAAGAACTGGATACGTTGACCGTTCAAGATCCGTTTCTGGGAAATCGTGATTTATTAAGAGAGGAATTAGCCCACTACTCTTTTCAAAAATTTAATCAAATCGTATATATGAAGGATGTATCTGTGAAATATGACGATAGGCAAATCCTCGATCATATCAATTGGGAAATTCTTCAAGGTGAACGTTGGGTTTTACAAGGGCATAATGGAGCCGGAAAATCAACGCTCCTCAGTTTAATTAATGGTGATAATCCGCAAGCTTATGCCAATCACATCATATTATTTGATAGAAAAAGAGGCTCTGGCGAAAGTATTTGGGATATTAAGAAAAAGATAGGCTTTGTATCACCAGAGTTGCATCAGTACTTTCCGGCAGATCAAACTTGTTTACAGGTCATTATTTCTGGTTTTTATGATACTGACGGACTATTCAGGAAAGCGAGTAAGCAACAGGAGGAAGAAGCTTTACGATGGTTGAATATATTTGGCATTCAATCACTGGAAAAAAAGAGATTAAGAACCGTATCTACCAGCGAACAACGACTGTGTTTACTTGCAAGAGCCCTCGTGAAAAAACCGCCAGTTTTAATTTTAGATGAGCCTTGTCAGGGTTTGTCTACTGAGCAACGGGATTATTTTAAAATGATTATTGACGAAATATGTAAACATACAGCGGCAACCATTATCTATGTAAGTCATTATGTAGAAGATATTCCGGAAACCGTTGATCGGCTCTTGAAATTGAAAAATGGAAAAATCATAACAAAGAAGCCATGAAGAAACATCATTTAGATACTGGAACTGTAGCAACGACCATTGATGGTAAGGTTGCCTACATTACCTTTTCCCATCCTGCCCACAATGCCCTACCAAGTGCTCTTTTGTCTCGTTTAGCAGCGCTTATTAGGCGTCTTGGTAAAACAGTGACCATAAAGCTTATCGTTCTGCAAAGCGAAGGTGACCGCACTTTCTGTGCTGGGGCTAATTTTGACGAACTATTATCCATTGAAAATGCAGTAGAAGGAAAAACCTTTTTTAATGGCTTTGTACATGTAATTAATGCTATTCGTCTGGCCAATCAACTTGTGGTCGGACGCATACAAGGAAAAGCCGTAGGAGGAGCTGTTGGTCTAGCTGCTGCTTGCGATTATTGTTTTGCCACTATCCATGCACAAATAAAACTTAGTGAATTATCCATAGGTATCGGCCCTTTTGTTGTTGCGCCAGTCATTCAACGAAAAATAGGCTTGAGTAAGTTAACTGAATTAACGCTACAACCAGATGTATTCAAATCCGCTCAGTGGGGCCTAGAGGCGGGCTTATTTCAAGTCGTGAGTCAGGATATTCATACAATGGACACATTATTAAAAGATTTTTGTGAACGATTGGTTAGTTATTCACCACTTGCGCTCTCGGAAATTAAAAAAATGTTGTGGAAAGGCACAGCAGATTGGGATGCACTTTTATTTAATCAAGCTGAAATTAGCGGGAAGCTGGTCGTCGATAAGAAAACAAAATCTTTATTAAAGCAATTTAAAACCAAAAAACGATAGCTCACTTCAAGGCCAATAAAGATATTATGTATTGATTATCAATCCGATAAAACAATTATATTTTTCTTTTGTAATTTAAATATCTTTTTTCTGTCACAAATTAATTGCATAATATACAGCTAATAAATATTTCTTAGCTTTGGCGACCGAATGAACGTTCAATTGGAAGTGGAAAACAATCAGGAAAAGAAAAGAATTATTCTAGAGAATATGCTTGATCTTATAGATGAGCATGGTTTAATGGGGGTTCCCATGAGTTTATTAGCCAAACGTGCCGGTATTGCAGCTGGTACTATTTATCATTATTTTGATTCAAAGGATACCATGATTATGGAATTGTTTGAATATGTACGGAAAACCATTTCCGATCAAATTTTTAAGATTAAAGACCTTACTTCTACCCGATATGAAGTCGGTTTTAAATGTATTTGGATTAACTTGTACCATTATTTCACTCAAAATCCAAAGGTGCTTTCCTTTATGGAGCAATTTTTTTCAAGTCCGTTTCAACGAATGATCCATTCTGATCAAAACAAGTTATATGAAGATCATTTTAAAGGTTTTTTTCAGCGTGCTATTCGTGATCAATATATCAAGCCTTATGACATCAATATTATTGCTTGTTTATATATGGGTGGATTAATTTCAGCAGCTAAACAACATAATAATGGATTTCATACATTTACTGAAGAAAAATTAGCAGACATGGCCGATATTTTATGGGAAGGTTTAAGAAGCAGGAGCAATTAAGAACATATTTTCTATAGCATTTATTATACATTACATATGAAGTATTCATTTTTAGGTTTACTATTTTTAACACTCCCTGGATTAGGGGCAAAGGCACAGGATACATTGGCGCGAAGTAGCGACTTGCCACAACAAGCCACTTTGCAGCAGTGTGTAGATTATGCTTTACAAAACCAAGCAACTGTGCAACAAGCGCTTATTGATGAAGAAATTGGCAAAAGAGATGTGGCTTCGGCATTGTCCGGATGGTTTCCACAGATTAGTGCTAATGCCAATTATAACTATAACATAAAGATTCCAACAAGTGCTTTTGGCGATCAGGTCGTCAAGATTGGGCAAAAACACACTTCTGCTGCGGTTTTACAGGCCGATCAAAAAATTCTGGATCCATCTTTAATCCAAGCATCAAAAGCAGCTAAATACGTTAAACTGCAGAATGCACAGAATACAGAAAATGCCAAAATTAATATGACCGTAGCGGTAAGTAAAGCTTTTTATGATGTCTTAACCAGCGAAGAGCAAATAAAAATTATAGATGAAAATATCACTCGGATCAAAAAACAACTGAGTGACGCTAACGCTCGGTATGAAACCGGATTGGTGGACAAAACGGATTTCAAGCGTGCACAGATTACCTTAAGCAATACCGAAGCTGAAAAAAAACGGACAGTAGAAATGCTTAAATATAAATATGCGTATCTCAAAGAATTAGTTGGTGTAGATATTAACCATCCGCTAGAACTGTCTTACGATGGAAAACGTATGGAAGAAGAAATGGTTGTCGATACTACCGAAGCACTCCAAATAGAAAGGCGAATTGAATATCAACAGTTATTAACGCAGCAAAACCTGCAGCACATTAATACCCAATACAATAAATGGACATTTCTGCCTAACTTATCTGCCTTTTACAATTATGCATGGGATTGGCGTACAAACAGTGGTTTTTCTTCTCTTTATGATCAGGATTACCCGCGATCTGTTTTTGGCGTAACGCTATCCTTGCCTATCTTTCAAGGAACCAAGCGTATTCAAGAGATTAAAAAGTCGAAATTACAGGAAAAACGAATTGATTGGGATTTAATCAATTTGAAGAATCAATTGAATACCGATTATCAACAGGCAATGGCTACTTATAAATCGAATATGAACGATTGGAAGACAGCTAAAGAGAATGTGGAGTTATCAAAAGAAGTATATAATACCATTAAATTGCAATATGATGAAGGTATCAAAACGTATCTAGATTTAATGACCGCAGAAACAGATCTTAGGACAACACAAATTAACTATTTAAATGCATTGTATGCTGTTCTATCAGGTAAATTGGATGTACAGCAAGCGTTGGGTAATATCACTTTTAATCAGCAATAAAACGAAAAAACATGAATAGAAATTTAATACATTTTTTGGCTATTTTATCTGGGGGCTTCATGTTATCTTCCTGTGGTAATAAAAACCAGCAAGCACAGCAACGTCCAGGTGCAGGAGGTCCAGTACCTGTTGCCATAGCTACCGTTCCAGAAGAGGTTGTTAAAAACGTTAGTAATTTTCCTGGTACGGTGGTAGCCTTAAATCAAACAGAATTACGCGCGGAAGTTAATGGCTATGTTACGGCTATCTTGGTTCCAGACGGTGCTACAGTAACTAAAGGACAAAAACTTTATGAAATTGACCGCACGCGTTATCAAGCAGCGCAAGAACAGGCAAAAGCAAGCTTGACGATAGCGCAGGCAAATTTTACTAAGGTTAGCAAAGATGTTGAACGATACAAGCGTTTGGCAGAACAAGACGCTATTGCCAAACAGACATTAGATTATGCCTTAACGGATTTGAATAATGCGCAAGCACAAGTTACTTCCGCACAAGCAGCATTGACTTCGGCAACCACCGATCTAGATCGATCAGTTATCCGCGCCCCTTTCAATGGTACGGTTGGCATTTCTCAGGTTCGTACTGGAGCTTTGGTTACTGCGGGTTCCACATTGATCAATACGATTTCTTCCACAAATCCTATTGCGGTGGATTTTCCAGTTAATGAACGTTATATTAAACAATTCGTTGATTTACAAAAAAATGGAGCATCAACCCTAAAGGATTCGGTGATTACCTTGCAACTTTCTGGAAACGAAACGTATAGCAAACCGGGTACGATAACAGCAATTGATCGGGCCGTTGATCCTTCCACCGGAACAATTACCGTTCGAGCTTCATTCCAAAATCAAGATAACGCATTGAGAGCGGGAATGAATACCAATGTACTAGTTGCTACTAATTCAACCGCTAAAATGCCGGTTATTCCTTATCAAGCTGTTATTGAGCAATTAGGCGAGTTTAAGGTCTATGTGGTAACAGATAGTAGTACGGTTATATCGCAACCAGTTACGTTGGGAACAAAGATAGCAGACAAGGTTGTAATTAACGAAGGATTAAAATCAGGACAAAAAATTGTCGTTGAAGGAACGCAAAACCTGCAACCCGGTGCGAAGGTTGTTGACCAAAGTGAGGTTGCAAAGCAACAAGCTCCACAAGGGCAAGGACAAGGTTCAAGTAAGAAATAGTTTATAACAAGCAAAACATGATATCTGAAGTATTTATAAAAAGGCCAGTAACAGCAATTGTCATTTCTATACTCCTCGTTATTATAGGTGCAATTGCGATTACGACGCTTCCTATTAGCCAGTATCCCGATATTGCTCCTCCCACTGTAACCGTAACCGGAACGTATACCGGTGCTGATGCAGCAACAGTAGAGCAAACCGTAACTACTCCTGTTGAAAGTCAGATTAATGGTACACCTGGAATGACCTATATGCAATCCAATAGTACTTCCGATGGTCGATCGTCTATCACGGTTACTTTCGATGTAGGTACAGACATTGATATCGCTACTCTCGATGTTCAAAACCGTGTAGGTATTGCAGAACCAGCTCTGCCTGAAGCAGTTAGGCGTTTAGGAATTGTTACCAGAAAAGCCAACAATGATATTTTGATGGTGGCTGGACTGGTATCTCCCAAGGGCACGCATGATGAGAAATTCCTATCAAATTACGTTCAAATCTATGTCAAAGATGCCTTGCTACGTGTTCCGGGTGTTGGGGATGTAACACCTTTTGGACAACCTTTTAGTATGCGGGTATGGTTAGATGCTGATAAGTTGTCCAATTTAAACTTAACTCCTGCAGACATTAATGCCGCTATCCAAGAGCAAAATTTACGTATTCCTGGGGGTAGTGTTGGTGCAAAACCTCAATCTAAATCGCAGGCTTTCGAGTTTAATGTAATCTTAGATGGCGATTTAATTACACCAGATCAATTCAAAGACATTATTGTGAAAACGAATGCCGATGGATCGTTGGTTTATTTAAAAGATGTCGCCCGAATTGAATTGGGAGAATTTGCTTACTCAACTACGTCTAAGGTAAATGGTCAAGTGTCCTCCATGATGATGATTAATCAGATGCCTGGAGGTAATGCAGTAGAAACCGCCGAAGGGATTGAACAAGCATTGGAAACCTTGAAAAAATCATTCCCAGATGACGTGGACTACGTGATCAGTTATGAAACCATCACAATGGTAAAGGCTTCTATCAGTTCGGTTATCCATACCTTAATTGAAGCGCTTGTATTGGTTACCGTTGTTGTGTTCGTGTTTTTACAAAGCTGGCGCGCTACCCTTATTCCGGTATTGGCCATTCCCGTGTCTATTGTTGGTACCTTTATTTTCTTCATATTGCTAGGATTTTCGATCAATACCCTAACGATGCTGGCATTCGTATTGGCCATTGGTATAGTGGTGGATGATGCCATTGTGGTTGTGGAAGCTGTGCAGCACTATATTGATAATGAACATCTTTCCGCTAAGGAGGCGACGAAGAAAGCCATGAGTGATATCACCGCACCAGTTATTGCTATTGCATTAATATTAGCTGCGGTGTTTATTCCGGTAGGGTTCATCCCCGGTATGGTTGGCAAACTATATCAACAATTTGCCATTACTATCGCTGTTTCTGTACTGCTTTCTGCATTCATAGCGCTATCGTTAACACCGGCTCTTTGTTCGCTCATGCTGAAACCGATGAAGTTAGATAAAGATTCAAGGGGACTAGATCGCTTGTTTTACTTATTCAACACGTGGTTTCATCGCATAACGCAGAAATATTCAAAAGGCGTACAATGGTGTATTAAAAAGACACCATTCGTGATGATTATCCTTATCTGTATCTTTGTCGGAACTTACGGTATGTTTACGGCCAAGCCAAGCGGTTTTATTCCGCAAGAAGATGCAGGTATATTCTTCATGGGAATTTCTTTACCAGAGGGAGCTTCTGCAGCCAGAACGAATGAATATTTAGATGAAATAACTCAATATATTCAAAAAGAAATTCCTGAAGTCAAGAATATAACGTCAATCTCGGGAATTAATATCTTGAACCGGGCTTTCAAATCCAGTGCTGCTACTTGCTTTATTCAATTAAAGCCATGGGAGGAACGTCATCGGTCGGTCACGGAAATTACCCAACAACTGATGGGTAAATATATGGCTAATCCTAAAGGTAGCTTGATTGCCGCTTCACCACCACCAATCCCCGGTTTAGGTACAACGGGAGGATTTACTTTGGAAATAGAAGAGCAACAGACTGGTGATGTAAAAGCTTTTGAAGGTGTAGTTGGTAAATTTTTGATGGCGGCTAATCAACGTCCCGAAATTGCAATGGCTTATACCTTATTTAACACGTCAACACCAAATTATAAAGTAGAAGTAAATCGTGAGCAAGCACGGAAAATGGGTGTACCCATTAATGCCGTATATAGCACCATTTCAAACTATTTCGGTAGCAGCTATGTGAACGACTTTGTACTCTATGGCCGTACTTTCCGCGTGGTAACGCAAGCCGACACAAGTTACCGTCAACACATTGAAAACATCAACAATCTGTATGTACAAAATACTAAAGGAATTTCTGTTCCCTTAGGTACATTAGTAAACTATAAGGTTGTTGAAAATCCATCTATCATTAACCACTTTAATATCTTCCGATCTATTGAAATAAGTGGTAATGCTGCTCCCGGTTATAGTAGTGGTGACGCATTGAAAGCATTGGAGGAAGTCGCCGCCCAAACGTTACCGAATGGTTATACAACCAGTTTTGCAGGGCTAAGTTTGCAGGAAAAAGAAGCGGGCAATAAGACGGTTATGATTTTTGCTCTTTGTATTGTCTTCGTCTTCCTCTTACTTGCTGCATTATATGAAAGTTGGTCTGTACCATTCTCCATCTTGATGTCCGTTCCAGTAGGTGTGTTTGGCGCTATTCTCGCACTGACCTTCCTACCCAAACTAGATAACAATATCTATGCACAGATTGGTTTGGTAACCTTAATTGGTCTCGCGGCGAAAAATGCTATTCTGATTGTCGAATTTGCTAAAGAACGGGTAGATATGGGCATGGAATTATTAGCAGCTACCATAGATGCTGTTAAATTAAGGCTCCGACCAATTGTCATGACCTCAATGGCCTTTATCTTGGGTATTATACCATTAATGTTATCTCATGGTGCTGGTGCAATGTCACGGCAAACGATCGGATGGACGGTTTTTGGCGGGATGCTCGCCGCTACACTATTGGCGATATTTATTGTACCTGTACTTTTTGTGCTAATTACTCGATTAGCCTATGGCAAGAAAAAATTAGAAGAACTGCAGGCGAATTACAACCCCGATGATCATAAGGATATGCTACATTCAGAAGATTAAATATAAATAAGTGATCGTAAAAAGGTTGACCGGATAATGGTCAGCCTTTTTTTATGCATTGACATTCTCAAGTATAAACGTGGCCCGCCATCGCATAAAAAAACCCTTGCTTTTTGCAAAGGTTCTTTTTCGTTGGTGCGCGAGAGCAGATTCGAACTGCCACGCCCTTAGGGCGCCACCCCCTCAAGATGGTGCGTCTACCAATTTCGCCACTCGCGCAGGGGTAATCTATTTACACGCTTGGTGCCCGAGGAGGGACTCGAACCCTCAAGAGCTAAGCTCAACGGCTTCTGAGACCGCAACGTTTACCAATTTCGCCACCCGGGCGTGCGTGCAAACTTAGATAATTTTACTTGATATACAAAATAAATAATACATGTATATCCAAGTAAAATTATCGATCTCTACTCTGCCATTGAGGGTTTATTTAGGGCAAAAATATAGCACTTGTATTGGGTTCAATTTTTTTCCTAAACGCTATCGTTATTTAAGCACAAATAACTATTATCAAGAAGACCAATTTACTTTAAAGATATATTAGCGGCAATTTAACACCATTTGCAAGAAAAGGAGACCAGTTGAAATTTACCCGTCTAACACAAGAAGATTATTTGTCCGTAATGTTGTGTTGCCGCATTACCTTCTCATAGATTTTCAGAAACCAAAAAGTAAACTTTTGCGGGTACTGAATAGTAGCTTCTTGCAATGCTTTGTAAGACATCCATTGGTAATCCATAGCCTCTTCCCTATTAATCGTTACCGGGCCATTATAATGTCCAACAAATACATGATCTAATTCATGTTCAATTAATCCATTGGGAAAGTTTGTTTGATAAATAAAAGAAAATAGAAATTGAAGCTTCGCACGAAAGCCCATTTCTTCCACAAGTCTATTTTCAGCCGCTTTCAATGTATCTTCTATAGGTGACGGATGGCTACAGCAGGTATTTGTCCACAAACCACCACTATGGTATTTTTCTAAGGCTCTTCTTTGTAATAACAATTCTCCGCTGTTGTTAAAAATGAATATACTAAAAGCACGATGAAGTACCCCCTTTTTATGGGCTTCCAGTTTTTCCATGCTACCGATTATTTCATCGGCTTCGTTTACTAATATTACTTTTTGCATTAGCTAAGATGGTTACGTACAAAATTCAGCGATTTAAAATTATATAGTCAAAAATTCAGAAAAAATGGTTGTAATAGTGTACGATACGCTGTTGAATGAGTTCCTCTATTTTGATAAAGGGTAAAATAGTGTTCTTCTGGCACTATTACGTCTTGTAGTCCTCTTTTTCGTAAAGAAATAATTTTTCGAAAAGGTGGGCTTTCGACAAAAGATCGTAAGCAAATGGTTTTCTCCAAAACAAGGTCGGTATCTTTTGTCTGTTTTAAGATGTAATCGGCTAAACCAAGCGGTAATACCATTTGTAATGTCCCTCCTATAGTTAACCAATCAATGGCTTTCCGGATTAAATCATCATAAAAGGTAACCGTTGTATGCCGTGCAGTCGACTTACGTCTATCGGTGTTTTGGAGTGCCTGTAGAAAAAAGGGTGGATTGCTAATAATAAGATCATAGCTTTTTGTTGGATGAAAATGTTGAAAAGCGCCGTGATGCGGAAAGACTCGCTCAGAGAAAATCGACTGTTCAAAATTTTTTTTGGATAACATAAAAGAAGGTTCATCAATTTCTATAGCATCAATGATTGCTTTTGGATACCGTTGTGCCAACATCATAGCAATGACTCCTGTACCTGTTCCGATATCCAATATATGTACGGGATCCTTTTTTTCTACTAAAGCTCCTAATAAAATACCATCTGTGTTGATCTTCATGGCACTTCCCTCTTGATCAATCTCAAATTGTTTAAACCTAAATATAGTCGACATAGGGAATTAGAAGGGCTATACGATTGTAAATAGAATAAGGCTACCCTAAAAGCAGGATAGCCTTATATTAGTTAAATAATACTATGCATCAGCAATTCATGCTAGGTAGCCCAAGCCTTATCTCCTTTTTTATAGGGCAAGTTACCATCGTAACGACCTGGAATCATCACATACCGTAATGCTTTTGTTGCCCCCAATTCCGAAGTAAAGAAACCAAGAAGGGTAAGTTGTTTAATCATACCAAAATAATGATTAGGTTCGCCTTCTTTCTTATTCTTATTATATTCTTTAGCTTCTTTATCGATTTCGGTTAACAAAGCAGTTCGATCTTCTTTAGTTAATTCCTGAAAATTTTTACTATACTTATCTTTAGCTGCTTTTTCCAGTTTTCCTAAACCTTCTAGAAAAACTTTTTGATCCTCAGGGGTATAACAATCGCGCACCATTACTGGGATAAATGCGCCCACACCAGCTTCCTTAGCCCCAGGTGATGACGTTTGTGGCAAAATAGTTTCAGCGATATCTCCTAGATAATCTATTTGATCTTCCTGAAATAAGCTCGCTACGTCTTTTGACGCAGGCCGCGTACAGCCCTCTAGGAAGAGATTGGCACCAATAACGGTACCTCCCATAATCCAAGCAACACGGCTTAAGGCCTCTCTTCTATTCATGTTTAATTCGTTTTAACGTTATATTGTATAGTTAATATCCCATCCAGAACGGTAATTCCGTTTAACAAATTGGTTGACGGCATCAAAATTCGTTACCTTCATGGCATTATTATCCCAAACCAATTTAATGTTTCTTCCTGGATACTGATTATCTATGCGCAGATCGGCACCTCTAATAGCTAAGTTAGCCATTAATAAGGCTTCTGTTAGCGGACCAGCAATTTCAAATGGAGAACTTACCGGTTTTTTTCCATAACCTGCTATACAGGCTTCAACCCATTGTGCATAATGTCCGCCTTCTTGGCCCGGTACACGTTCATATTTTTTCGGAACGTTAACGGTTGCTGTCTTTGACGTTGGTAATAAACGTGCATTTTTTCCATAGGTATCAGCTAAGATTTTTCCTTTGGTACCAATAAGCAAAATACCATTACCACCGTCACCATAGATTTCGTTAGGTTCCAACTCTTCAGGACGTTCAGGTTGAATCCCTCCATCCATCCAATGTAACGTTACTGGTCCACTGGTACGCTGCCCCTTAGGAAATGTTAATGTCGCATGGCTGGATGGCGGACAACTTTCAGGGAAATATCCACGTTTAAATTCGTCAACATATACGGTACCAACACTTGCTTGCACATCTTGAACATAATTTAAGCCTAAGACGCTGAATGGCATTTCCAAAAGATGGCAACCCATGTCTCCTAGTGCTCCAGTGCCATAATCCCACCAACCACGCCAGTTAAATGGAACCAATTTATCTACATAATCTTTTTGCGGAGCGGTACCCAACCATAAATTCCAATCCAACTCTTTTGGAATTTCTGCTTTTTGAGTCGGCCATTGTATACCTGAAGGCCAAACAGGTCTGTCTGTCCAACAATATACCGTATGTACATCGCCAATGATACCCGCTTCATACCATTCGCGAGCCTGTCTTGGACCATCATTTGATGCTCCTTGGTTTCCCATTTGCGTCACCACTTTATATTTTTTAGCAGCATCTGTCAGTACACGTGCTTCCCATACATCATGGGTTAGTGGCTTTTGTACATAAACGTGTTTTCCTAACTGCATGGCAGCTAAAGCAATGATCGCATGATTATGATCAGGTGTCGACACGGATACAGCATCAATATGTTTCTGCTCTTTATCTAACATTTCCCTGAAATCTTTGTAGTACTTTGCTTTAGGGAATCTTTTTACAGAAGAAGCTGCTCGTCTATCATCTACATCGCAGAGATAAGCGATATCTGCTTTTCCACTTTCAAAGAAGGCATGGATATCACTCTCGCCCTTACCTCCAGCTCCAATACCTGCCACTTGCAGTTTGTCACTAGGGGCAACGAAGCCTACCCCTCCCAATACGTGTCGGGGAACAATCATAAAACCTGCTGCAGCTAAGGCGCCAGATTTTATGAAGTTCCTTCTTGATTCATTCGTTTTGATCTCCTTTTTTTTATTAGTATCAGACATGGTTTTATAAGCGTTAATTAGATTAAATATTTCCTTTTTTTAATTCTTTTGTGGCGAAATCTACTGCTCTAGCAGTTAACGCCATATAGGTTAATGATGGGTTTACGCAATTAGCAGAGACCATACAGGCACCATCGGTAACAAAAACATTTAGCGCATCCCATACCTGATTGTTCTTATTCAAGACAGAATTTTTCGGACTTGTACCCATTCTTGCTGTACCCATTTCGTGGATACCTTGACCGAAGCCGTACGTATTGTCATAGGTATGAACATCCTTAACACCCGCATTTTCTAACATTTCACGAGCATCTTCCATCATGTCTTTGCGCATTTTCAATTCGTTCTCCTTGATTTCCATGTCCATATTTAGTACCGGTAATCCCCACTTATCTTTCACGTTTTTATCCAACGAAATTTTATTTTCATGATAAGGAAGAATTTCTCCAAAAGCACCCAAGCCAATACTCCATGACCCTGGTTCGCAAAGCTCGTCCTTGAATTCTCCTCCAATGTTCATTTCGGCAATATCTCTACTCCAACCTGATCTGCTCGCTCCTCCTTGATAACCAAAACCACGTATATAATCGCGCTTATCATTACCTACGTTTCTGAATCTGGGAACGTAAATACCATTAGCCCTTCTACCGAAATAATATTTATCTTCATATCCTTCAACCGTCCCACTGGCTCCACAACGGAAATGATGATCCATTGCATTATGCCCTAATTCTCCACTGCTACTACCAAGACCATCAGGCCAAATATCAGTTGCCGAATTCATTAATACCCACGTAGAATTAAAGGCGGAAGCACAAACAAAAACTACTTTTGCAAAATATTCATAGGTCTGATTATTTTGAGCATCTACAATTTCTACACCTTTCGCTTTTTTAGTGTCTTTGTCATAAATGATTTTGGTAACAATAGACCAAGGACGTAAGGTTAAGTTACCTGTTTTCATGGCAGGAGGTAAGGTTGCTGATTGCGTACTGAAATACGCTCCAAAATTACAACCTAACCAGCACTTATTTTGGTATTGGCAGTTTACCCGTCCGTTATGAGGAACCGTTATATTAGCCGTTCTCCCTATAATAAAATTGCGTTCGCCTTTATAGTATTCTTTTACGCGTGCCGCGATATCCTTTTCTACAATATTCATTTCCATAGGAGGCATAAAATCACCATCGGGTAATACAGCCAACCCATCTCGGTTACCACTTATTCCAGCAAACTTTTCAGTATAACTGTACCAAGGCGCAATATCTTTATAACGAATAGGCCAATCCGTGCCATGACCATCCTTTAAATTGGCCTCAAAATCAAGATCACTCCAACGGTAACTTTGACGACCCCACATAAGCGATCTACCTCCTACGTGATAACCTCTATACCAATCAAAGCGTTTGGTCTCTACATAAGGGCTCTCCTTCTCATTTACCCACCAATTTAAATTCATTTCATTTAGTGGGTAATCTCTTTTTAACACTGGATAATCTTCAATCATCTTTTGCGTTCTTCCGCCTCTATGCGGAAAATCCCATGGATTTTTATTCGGAGCGTCATAGTCTTTGACATGCTCAACATTCATACCGCGTTCAAGCATGATGGTTTTCAATCCCTTTTCTGTTAATTCTTTGGCCGCCCAGCCTCCGCTGATACCTGATCCGATTACTATCGCATCATATACATTATCTGCCATAATTGATTGCGTTTATTTTGTTGTTTTAGAATTTTATTTAATTAGTGTCAACATGTTATTCTTCTGATAACGGTTTTGTTGCCGAATTCTTATCTTTAAAGAGAAGGAAGAATAATACCGTTACTAATAAAGCTATTCCTGCTGGAATCAACCAGATACTTTTCCAGTCGTGCGCCTCTGTACCTATCGCGTAAGCATCAACAATGGGGCCTGAAACAAAAGCACCAATCAGCATTCCCACACCGTAAGTTCCTAGGGTAACTAAACCTTGAGCCGCCGATTTAAACTTCTCTCCTGCCAAATTATCCGTATAGATTTGCCCTGTAACGAAGAAAAAGTCATAACAGATTCCATGGAGGGCAATACCGATGATTAACATCCAATAATTGGCACCCGCATCGCCATAAGCAAATAAAGCGTAACGCAGTGCCCAGGCAATCATTCCGATAGCTAACATCTTCTTCACGCCTAATCGAATGAAAAATACCGGGATCAATAACATAAACAATGTCTCCGATACCTGGCCTAACGATTGTACCCCTGCAGCGGCTTTCATTCCTGCCTCATTGAAAAACTGATTGGCAAATGTGTAATAAAACTGTAGTGGAATACAAATTGCAATGGATGAGATAAAAAACAATAAATAAGATTTATTAGCGAGTAAACGTAACGCATCTAAACCTAAAATCTCGCTGACAGAAGTTTTTTCATCCTTTTTCAGCGGTGGAGTAGCTGGTAAGGTAAAGCTGAAAATTCCTAATAAAAATGAGCCTCCAGCTGCCATTTTAAATGTTAAGGCAAGTTGATTGTTTTGCTCCCAGCCAAGCCAGCCGATTACAAGACCTGCGATAATCCAGCCGATGGTGCCTAAAACGCGAATAGTAGAAAATTCTTTACTTGGATCTTTCATTTGTCTGAAAGATATGGAATTGACTAGCGCAAGGGTTGGCATATATAAAATCATATATACCACAATGATAGGAAAAAGTCGATCAAAACTGATGGATGACGACGCCAACCATAATAATGCCCCTCCAATAAGATGGAGAACACCTAAAATTTTTTGTGCAGAAAAAAATTTATCTGCTATAAGACCAATAATGAAAGGCGCAATGATTGCACCGATTGATTGAGTAAGGAAAGCTAGACTGGTCTGAAATCCTGTAGTCCCTAAATTTTTACTAAGGAATGTTCCTAATGTGACGAACCATGCGCCCCAGATGAAAAATTCCAGGAACATCATGAAGGATAATTTGGCACGAGTAATCGAGTTCATAAGACGGGTTTACAATAAGATTTTGGTCGTGTTTGTATAAAAGTTAATTTAGTCATTATTAAAATGCATTAGTTTTACCTAACAAGCTTTTCCATTCAAAGCTGCCAGTCTTTGGTTTACTCCTCTTCGAAAGCCAAAGAAAATTTACTAAATGTAGGCGATTTTTTAAAAAAACCAAAATACTGCTTTATTTTCTTTTAACTTTTATAGAGGTGCTTCGACTATCACTTTTGACAGTCATTATGAAGTATTTAGCATAACTGATTGATTATCAGTCTGTACATATTACACTAAGTGATGGATGTTTCTCCAAAGAAAATGTTTTATAACATTTTGGTTATAGAGCTTCCTTATAAAATAAACAAACCTGTAGAGCGAACTATTCTACAGGTTTGTTTTGCTAAATCGTTTTTTATTATTGCCTACTATTGTAATTGGGTGCTTCTTTGGTAATCGTGATGTCATGCGGATGGCTTTCGCGCATACTTGCGGCACTAATCTTCACAAATTTCGCTGTTTGTAATTGCTCAATGGTTGCTGCCCCACAATAATGCATTCCAGCTCGTAGACCTCCAATATATTGGTAAACAATTTCGGCTAGTGTTCCCTTATAAGGGACTCTACCAACAATACCTTCCGGAACAAGCTTGGTGACTACATCGGTTTCATCCTGAAAATACCGATCTTTAGAACCTTTGGCCATTGCATCAACGGACCCCATACCTCGGTAAGATTTAAATTTTCGGCCTTCATAGATAATGGTTTCACCGGGCGACTCTTCTACTCCAGCGAATAGCGATCCTGCCATTATCGTACTGGCACCAGCAGCAATTGCTTTTACAATATCCCCAGTTTGTTTAATACCACCATCAGCAATTACGGGTACACCGCTTCCTTTCAATGCTTTTGCACATTCAAATACAGCATACAACTGGGGTACACCTACGCCCGCCACAATTCTTGTTGTACAGATAGAACCTGGCCCTATACCTACTTTAACCGCATCAGCTCCGGCCTTGGCCAAGGCGATAGCTGCTTCAGCAGTAGCAATATTGCCAGCTATCACCTGTAGATCAGGATATGCTTGTTTAACTTTTTTAACCATATCGATCACTCCCTTAGAGTGGCCGTGTGCCGTATCGACAGTAACGACATCAACACCTGCTTTTACTAATTCTGCTACCCTTTCCAAATTATCAGCAGCTACACCAACTGCAGCGCCCACCAATAATCGTCCATGCTTATCCTTTGCGGCATTTGGAAAATGCTTAAACTTCTGAATATCTTTAAAGGTGATCAAGCCCGCCAACTTGCCGTCGCTATTCACCACAGGCAATTTTTCAATTTTGTGCGATTGCAGAATCTCTTCTGCTTTTAAAAGAGTGGTACCAATTGGTGCTACGACAAGATTATCTTTGGACATGAATTCGCGAATGGGGCGTTCCATATTTTTCTGGAAACGGAGATCACGATTGGTAACAATACCAATTAGTTTCCGTTCTTGATCGACCACCGGTATCCCTCCAATTTTATTTTCCTTCATGATATTTAGGGCATCTTTCACCAAAGCTTCCTGATGTAGTGTAACCGGATCTTGAATCATGCCACTTTCTGAACGCTTGACTTTTCGGACTTCATTCGCCTGTGCATCTATACCCATGTTCTTATGCAGAATACCTATTCCTCCAGCCTGTGCTAAAGCAATAGCTAGATCGGCTTCGGTAACCGTATCCATTGCGGCAGAAATCAAAGGGATATTCAGACGGATTTTTTTCGTCAATTGCGTACTGGTATCTACGTCGCGCGGTAGTACTTCAGAGTAAGCAGGAATTAATAACACATCATCGTAGGTGAGACCTTCTGCTACGAATTTTTCTGGATCTAAATGCATGGCAAATATGTATAGGGGTTACTATTTGCCGGGCAAATATACGACTATTATTGGTATTTCTGTTAAATAAAATAGCTATTTTGTAAGTAAAAAGTAATTTATCAGTACTTCCCAATACAGACAGCAACTCTTTAAGGTGAAAATTGAGCAGAATAGAATTTCTCTGTTGAGCAATTACTCTTCCTATAATTGTTCTTTAACGCCTTTGTTATATACCAAGGTGTGGCCAAGTGCCTACCAAATTCTATATTAACATAAAAATAATAGGTAAAAAATAAGGATATAAATCGGAAATAATTCGCTTTTATCCGAATGATGTCCGAACAAGGTCCGAACAAAGTCCTAATAAGGTCCGACTTAATTCCTATTTAATTCAGAAATTGGTAGGAAGTAAAACCCTAGTTCTCTGGTACCAAAGCTAAGTGAATGCATGTATAATTATAAGTCGACCGAGGCAATTGTTCTCCAAAAAATAATGTTTACCTTTGCACCCTTCTTGGAGTGCAGTTGATGTGAAATGTTCGATTCACCCAGTGTCGGCAGAAGGCACTAAAAACTAATAAAGCCGCAGGATATTTGCTAGATACTTTAGTACGATGTACTAAATACTATTATATATACATGAACGATTTAAAAGCAGAAATAGGTAAACGTAGAATATTCGGTATAATTAGTCACCCTGATGCCGGAAAAACAACCTTGACGGAAAAATTACTCTTATTCGGAGGAGCCATACAGAAAGCTGGAACTGTAAAGCGGAATAAAGCGGAGAAAACGGCAACTTCCGATTTCATGGAAATTGAGAAGCAACGGGGTATTTCTGTAGCTACGTCGGTCATGGGTTTTTCTTATAAAGGGTGTCAAATCAACATCTTGGATACACCAGGGCACAAGGATTTTGCAGAAGATACTTATCGTACATTAACGGCGGTAGATTCTGTTATATTAGTTATTGATTGTGTAAAAGGCGTAGAAGAACAGACGAGGAAGTTAATGCATGTCTGTCGGATGCGTCACATTCCGGTAATGGTATTCATCAATAAAATGGATCGGGAGGGAAAAGACCCTTTTGATTTATTGGAAGAGATTGAGAAAGAACTTAACATTTCTACGCGCCCGCTCAGCTGGCCGATAGGTATTGGAAGTACTTTTGCTGGCGTTTACCATCTTTATAAAAAACAGTTGAAGCTCTTCAGTGGCAACTATAAAAAACAAATTGCCCATGACTATATTCAGCTGGAAGACATTTCAAGCAAGGAGCTCGAAAATCAAGTAGGCGAAAACGCTGCTCAGAAATTGCGTGAAGAAGCAGAATTGGTAGAAGGTGTATATGAGCCTTTTGATCTTGCACTTTACCGTTCTGGTTATCTAGCACCGGTTTTCTTTGGTAGTGCTATTAATAATTTTGGTATTGAAGAATTATTAGACACGTTTATTGAAATAGCGCCCAGTCCGCAACCTCGGGAAACAGATAAACGAATCGTAAACCCAGAAGAAGACAAATTCTCTGGATTTATATTTAAAATTCATGCAAATCTGGATCCCAATCATCGGGATAGAATTGCATTTTGTCGGATATGTTCCGGAAAATTTGAACGAAACAAGTTCTATCAGCATATCCGGCTAGGAAAAAAATTAAAGTTCTCCTCTCCCACCAGCTTTATGGCTGATGCCAAAAGCTTGGTAGAGGAAGCTTGGCCAGGAGATGTTATCGGGCTATATGATGCGGGTAATTTTAAGATTGGCGATACCTTAACAGAAGGTGAACAAATGCGTTACATGGGTATCCCTAGTTTCTCTCCTGAAATATTTAAAGAACTGGAAAACACCGATCCAATGAAAACCAAGCAATTGGAGAAAGGCATTAGTCAGCTAGTGGATGAGGGTGTTGCTCAATTATTTGTGCAAAACCTGGGAAGTAGGAAGTTTGTGGGAACAGTTGGCGAGCTTCAGTTTGAAGTGATCAAGTTCCGTCTATTACATGAATATGGAGCTTCCTGCAACTTTAGGGCAATAAGTTTTACCAAGGCCAGTTGGATTAGTTCTGAAAAAACAGAGCAATTGGAACGATTGAAACGGTCTCAGGCTAATCGGATTGCTTACGATAAAGAGGACCGACCAGTCTATCTTTCCAATTCTAAATGGGATATTGAATCCACTATGCGGGAATATCCTGACATTGTTTTTCACGAGACCAGTGAATACTAAAATCTAGGTTAAGGTCGAAGAAATAGAAGACAACAACGTCTTGATAACTTCCATGTAAAACCCATCAAAAGTTGGAAGCCGATCGCATATTAATACATGTTTGGTTTGTTAAATTGGAGTTTTCTGAAAAGAATTTTTCCAATCATTAGCGTAAGCTAGAATAACTATAGAATTGCAGGGAACCGTTTCCTTTTACACGGATGGTATCCGTATGGCTTTGGCCATCACTGCTGGTTAATTGTATAAGCAGTTTATTCTCCCCTGGCTTAAGCGGTACGCGCGTATAAGCTATCTGACTGGGCAAAGATTGCCAATTTCGCGTATCTGCCTTTTCTGATAAAAGCCCATATAACTGCACGCCGAAGCCTAAACCTTCCAGCAATGCATTATCTTTCCCATTTTTACCGGTACCTTTAGCCGTTTCTTTAAGCACATATTCGGCCCCTTTTTTTACGGCCAAACGGGTTAAAGTGGTTCCTAATTCTTTGGCGAACCGTTGTTTTAGCGTGGTTACGGCCAACTCATTGATATCTTCTGCTTTCTCAAAATAATACGTGCTGCTATCTAATTTCAGCTCAGCATCGGTGTAGTAAGGTAGCTTGGAAACGTATTTTGGTAACGCAATATGAACGCTATGGATATCATTTAGATTAAAGGAACCTGCTGCATGGCGATCTAACGGAATAAAAATCGTTCCCGTAGCATTCGTGAAGACGAAATCTCCATCATCTCCCTTTATAAGAGAAAAGATAATATCTTCCTGTTCTTTGATCGGTGCAAGTCCATTTTCCCAGAACAGCACCAATTCACCGCCGGGTCCTGGTGTATAGTGCGTATAAGACGTATGGAATTTTTTTTCAAAGTACTGCAATTCGGAATGGAAGCCATTTAAATAGGCCATACGCATGACATCATATTTTAAGCTACTTGGTAAAGGCGTTCCATAATAGGTACTGTCATCAGATTTTAAATAGGTTTCAACAGCGTTTCGATAAGCAATAAAGGCATTGTTCACATCACCATCGCGTTCATAGATGAGTCCTTGTAACATTAAAGAAAACGCATCGGTAGAATACCTGTTCTTTCGGTTGTTATATTTATCCGTTTGTTCTTGGGACTGTAAGGTTATGCGCCTCGCTTCTACAATTGCGTCTTCTGTATTATGGAGATATATATAATTAAGTGCTTTGTAGTAATGCAGCATAAACTTTTCAAAATCCTCTCCTTTATAGTTTTGGTTCATAGGATTGACAAGTGCCCCAACAACAGCGTCCTTGGCATTGCTTAGTCCGATTTCGAGTAAACGGTCTGCTTCGTTAAGGTAACGGTTACTTGCCTCATATTCTCCATTAAGCTGGCTGACTCGCCCCATTTCCATAAGGTATAGTAGCTTGTTCCTCGGTTTTTTTAATAAAGCGTTTTTAGTTAGATCCTGTTCAGCCGCTTGGTAATCACCAGCTGCTATTTTCTGATAGTAAGATGCTACCCTATTATGATAACTGGCACAACCAAACATCAAAAATATAACCCCGGGCAAGATCCATATTTTTGATGTTTTAAAATATTGTTTGTTCATATCAGGGTCGATGTGCAGATTAATTTTTTACGTATTTTGCTATTTTCTTATCGCCAATCCAAACGACCTCATTTGTTTGGATATCGGTAAGTTCTAGATCTACTTGATAATAAACTACTTTCTGCTTTTTATGTGCATCGACTATGGAATTAATGGAACCTTGTAAAATATAATCTGCACCGTTTTCTAAACCAAATTTTTTCATGGTTGACAAGGATGCATTTTCCTGTTGATCAGCTTTCTCTGCACGTAATTCTTCCCGCTTTTTCCCTCCTTGTACTAACCTTACCCGTTGCGATTGTATAAATGCACGTTCCACATCTTTTACAAAGGTTTCAGCGTCAATGTGTTCATGACTTTTATTTTGCATGAGCCCAACGATGACGGTAGGCTTTTTGCCTCCATTCTTTTCCAGATGGTCACCTAACCACGATGCGCCCAATATTGTTTTGGTCATTTCATCGGCAACCATTCGCGAATCGGAATTATTCCAGTTACCACTAATGTCAATAGTCTCTTCCGGACTAACCCGAGTTACCTGCCGCGCGCAGGAAAAGCAAATAATACATAAAGCAGCAAATAGTGCTGGAGATATTAGACGTTTGAATTTCATATTTTATGGAGTTTTTATTTTTAATTTAGCATATAACCGCAACGATACGGATAAATTATCCATCATCCCGTTATTTTAAAATGATTCATAGAAGGAGAACCAGAAGTAAGGTTTTACCACCAATATCCTCCGGTATTAATGCCGATATAGGGAGACCATCCCCAGTGACTGTGCCTACCACCCCAATAACTAAATCCAATAGAAGGATAAAACCAATTGTCGTATCCATAATAAGGATTAGCCATTCTTTCCTGATGCCTTCTTTCCCGTCTTAAAGCTTTACGCTCCTGTTTGGCTTCGTACCAATCATAGGCCTTGTACGTTTGTTGATAAGTAGTCCCCTGTCCAGCCAACAGAGAATCACTTATGGCTTGATAACGTGCCGCACTTTTAGCCGCATTGGGGTTCTGATCTGGATCTTCTTGCGCATGTAATGTTAATGCAGCAAGTAAACCTATTAAAAAAAGATAACTAATTTTTTTCTTCATGGTAAAAAAATTAACAGCGCAAAACTATTGATTTTAACGCATATTTTTCTTTTTCTGTGTCAAATCCATTGCCAAGTTTTGCATTATGTTAGCTATTTGACAATACAAATACAGAAAGGATTAATCAGTATGTTCTTTATGGCTATCAGATAAATTGCTGAAGAGGACATAAACATGCGATTCTAATCCTAGTGGAGTCGTCATCCCGACCATATCCAACTAAATCTACATTAACTTTACCGCAATTTCTATATCCTTCATATAAACTAGATGCCTTTCCAAAAGTCATTTTCTTTTCTATAAACCCAAAAATACCATATGTGCAGGAATATCTCCCGTTTCGAACGTGTCAATTAATTTTCCGTTGGCACTAAAACGATATAGTGTTCCAGGTGTTACATAATTCTTGGCATCGGTTAAATAAATATCTTTTGAATGTGGGTCAACGGCAATACCGTAGGGCAAGGCGATTTCCTTCTCTGTTCCATCGGTTATATAAGGCATTCCTTGATGGGAATCAGCTAATGCATACCATTGGTAGCTAATTGTGTTCTTTTGCGTCTGATAGTTCCATTCACTGCTATATGTATAGATGTTATCCTGATCAATCCAAAAGTTACTTACCGCTTTATTAAACGTATAACTGACCTCTTCCGTTTTTGTATTTATCATAAAGAAATTAGCTTGTTTTCCCTGATAATCGCCTCTCGAGTTTACCCATATGTTTCCATAGCGATCAGCTTTAAGCTGATCTAAGTTGATTCCAACCTCAATTCGTTTGATTTCTTTAAAAGCATCTAAATTAATTACCGACACCGTGTGTTCATAGTTGGAAGGATTATAACCACCCGAATTGGCGACGTAAAGTTTACGACCAACAACAGCCAGGCCTTCGGGTTGTCGACCAACAGTCACTTCTCGGGTTACCATTAACGTCGTCGTATCGATTTCTACTACCTCTCCATATGGAGAATTGGAATCTAAATCGATCTTGCTATTATAAGAACTTACATACGCTTTACCCTGGTCAAATGCAATATAGCGACAGTTAAGTACTTCGATTTGTTTGATGCGTTTTGCCGTGTGTACATCCAATACTTCCACTTTATTCGATGCATTGACAACCACATACAATTTACTTCCATATAATTGAATATCATTTCCCACATCCCCTAGTCCCAAAACTACTTCTGGATTGGCTCTTTTAAATACATCACGTTCATAAATACCGGTGGTAAAATCGTAGAAATCTAAGGAGGCCTTATTCATTGACATATTGCCTTCATTTAATAAGTATAGGCCTTTTGTAAAGGTGAATCCCTCCTCGGTTGAAGGTACAGTATCTTTTCTACAGGCTACCAGAAAGCTTATGCAGATGCTCAGCCAAAAGAAGGAACCGCAACGACGCTTATGCATAAAAATTAATAATTAAATATTAGGGTTAAACGATACGATCTACCGGGCATAGGGAAGCTTTTTACAACCTCGTATGCTTGGTTAAAAATGTTATTAACTTCGCCCATTACACGCATTTTTCTATGGCCTATCAACCAGCCTTTTCCAACAGCGAGATCATGTGTATACCAGGGTTGCAAATAATTTTCTGAACTATTGGCAGCCTGGCTATACCGTTCTCCTGTATATACAAAGCTATAATTTAGTAGAAAATTTTTATAGTCGACTTGCATAATAAACGATCCACTATGCCATGGGATGTAGGGTACCTGTTCGCCTGCATTATACTTCATGCCACTAGTTGCATCGGTTTTAATGCGGGCGTCTTCATAGCTGTAATTGATTCCAACATCCAGTTTTAAGTCACGGGAAAGGCTTAATCCACCTTTTAGTACCACGTCTATACCTTTAATCGAAACACGATCAAGGTTATACATGATCCACCTAAATTGATTGGCTGCGGGTGTAGCCACAATTTTATTGGTCACCAAATTATAATAGCCGTCTGTTTGCAGGTTAATATAACCCGATTGCTGATTAAACGTTTTGGCAAAAGTAAATCCGGCGTCAAATTGATGAGCATATTCTGGATCAAGCAAGGTGTTACCAATGGCAGTATAGTATAGATCATTAAAGGTAGGCATCCGAAAAATACGCTTATAAAAAGCCCGTAAGAAAAAGTCTTTTTGGAAAAAAGGCTGCCAGGAAAGCGATGCTGCCGGACTCATTTTTGTTTTACGGCTTGCCGCTTGGTTATATTTTGTACCATCTTGCACCCATGTTACCAATAGGCTCGATTGTAAGGTTAATCGATCACTTTTATACCGAGTGGCACTTGCCACTAATACAGTATTACGTGTTGGATAAGCGAAATTATCCAAATCTGCATTTAATTTATTCCATTGCCAATCACCGCTTAGTGCAAAGCCCCATCCTTTGGTTAAATCATAGCTATTAGCAAGGGATAAATAGGTTTCCTGTTGGTGGTAATGGTTTTCCAAAGGGCCTTCAAGTTTAACAATAGTAGGATCAGTATAGTAAGTATAATCGTTAGCATATTTTGCCTTTACAGCCATGTGGTAACGATTAAATTTCTTCTGTATAGATGTCTGTAAAAAAATATTCCGATCATTTTGCCGCTGCCCTAATCCTAGCATTATCGGTTTAAATTTATTGGCTACAACCGCGTCTGGTAGTCCCCGTTTTGACTGGTAAAAATAGGCATGGGTATTCCAGTTACCGTCAGGTAATTCACTGTTAAGAAATAATTCAGTCCTAAGAGAGCGAATATCGGTATTTTCTCGTGTCGCTATGGTATCATAATTGGTGTCATAAATGCGGAATCGATACCTACCATTTGCCTGTGTGTAAGCCGTACTCAAGGAAGCAGTTGTTCTGGTGCTTAATTGTTTTTGCCATTGTAATGAAGGATTAAATAAACCGAACGAACCTGTTTTTAATACCGCTTTTAGCGATTGTTTTTGCCCATTCTCCATAGCGGGTAGCTGGCTTTCCAAATAGATGGACGATGCTGAGGCATAGGCTTTTGCTGGTTGGAGTAAAAGCGGTCTGTCGCCACTATATAAGCTGATCTTTGCTATGTTATCCAAAGCAAATTTTCCAAGATCTACCTGTCCGTTTTGCGCATTACTTATCGGTAAGCCATCTAAATAAACCGTTGTGTGATTGGCCCCCATACTGCGTACATTAATCGTTTTAAGTCCGCCTATCCCTCCATAATCTTTCAGCTGAATACCCGATAAGAAGCGTGTTGCATCGGCTACGCTTAGACTTCCAAGTCTTTCTAACTGTTGACCAGATAGTCGCTGAACGGGGGTTGGTGATGACAATAAGGTACTGTTTTTAAAGGTATACACCATTACGGTATCCATAGCATGTTGGGCATATAACTGTTTAATACAGCCGGTTATCAGGACGAAATTAAAAACAACCAACCAACACCTTTTCATAGGTCGGATATCTCTTTAAAGCACCTGTAGATCCGCAACTCCTTTTACTTCGGTAGAACATTCACCAAGCAAGCCAAGGTCTGCAGAAATACCCGTTTGAATTTTCACAAAATCAATAGCCTCCAATTTAATCGGATTTCCTTTATTATCAATGGCATTAGCAATATCGATTTGATCACCATCGACAGCATTATCGGCATAACCCCAGTCGAATGGCATACTAGTAATCATACCATCTCTTTTGATACGCGTATCGGGAAGCAGACTTCCTTTTAGTGTATACGTATCTTCTTGAATCCATTCGGGATAATAGTTTTGGGTATGATAACTGTTCCACTTTACAAAGCCGCTGTTTCCCAGGTTATCCTTCCAGGGAACATCTTTATGCTCTCCCGATGGCCGGGTATAGGTTATTTCATAATCCCGTCTATAGCCCTCTTCGGTATAGGCACTACCCTTAATTTCATACCAGGTATCATCGGCCAATCCATTGCCATTTTCATCCTGCATCACCCAAACGACACCAGGTTCAGCCATTTTATCCAAGGCATTCCCGTAAACGATAAAATCAGGTGACTCGGCCAGGTTGATTATCGAATGATCGAATCCTAACACCACATAGCCTCCATAGGCACCCAATGATACCATGGATTCCTTACCACCAAGGATAGACTTGGCCGCCTCTTCATTACCAAAACTGGTATTGATACTTTGCCCTGGCCCAGGTCGATATTCAATAAGTGTTGTTACATAAGCATTACTGGCATCGGTAATTGGCCGTATGGGAGGGCCAACAGGAGCTGTGTCCTCATTTTTGTCACAAGCTGCAAGGGTAAACAAAGCAACCAAAAATAAGTACTTCTTTTTTGAGGTAAACCTACTAGTCATATCTAAGATATTATGAATATAGGCGGAAGAAGGTAAAAGCACAGATAGCCAGGGAGCTAACACCCCAGGCGTACTTCATCTTCAGCTTCAATCCGCGAAAGCTTTGATAAATTGTAGTTGACAGGTATTCTGACTTGTTCCCCTACATTTCGCCTTCCCATTTATGGAAACAGTGGCTTTGAGAAATTTCGGTTACGGAACTTACAGCTGCGGGACAGTTTTGGACTTGCACCAAATTCCCTTTTTCATTTTAACGATTGAGTCATTAAAAACCAACTATCTGGCAAAGATAGTCATTTTAGTTATACACCTGCGGTAAAAACCGTTCTATGCCCTTATTTGTCCGTCTCCCCGAATCAACCATTTATAAGAAGTTAATTCTTCCAACGCCATCGGCCCTCTAGCGTGCAGTTTTTGTGTACTGATACCTATTTCGGCTCCAAGACCAAACTGAGCACCATCGGTAAATGCTGTTGACACATTAGCATAGACAGCTGCAGCATCTACACCTGATAAGAAACGATCAATAGTTTCGGAATCTTCAGCAATGATCGCTTCGCTATGCTGCGAGCTATATTTATGGATATGTGCCATGGCTTCCTCTAAATTATTTACCGTTTTTATAGCTAATTTTAAGGAAAGAAATTCCGTTCCAAAGTGTGTTTCATCAGCATGATGGAGATCAGCTGCTGGATAATTACCTAAAAGCAACGCATAGCTTGCCTCATCAGCAAATAATTCAACATTTTTTTCTGCTAACGGAGCGGCCAAGGCGGGCAAGTCTTTCAAACGGTCCCTGTGTATAATTAGACAATCCAATGCATTGCAAACGCTCACTCTACGTGTTTTTGCATTTTGGATAATCGCTTTACCCTTCTCCAAATCGCCTGTAATGTCGAAATAAGTATGTACAATTCCAGCGCCCGTTTCAATCACAGGAATCTTACTATGATCGCGGACATAGTTGATCAATTGCTGGCTACCTCTTGGTATTAGTACATCGATGTAGCCTACGGCCTGTAATAAGGCTTCAGTTGCTGCACGCGCTGTCGGCAAAAGAATTACCACATTTGGGTTTATACGATGCTCTTGAAGTACCTTATGAATAACCTGAACAAGTGCTTTATTCGAAAACTCGGCATCACTTCCTCCTTTTAGAACCGTCACATTTCCGGTTTTAAAGCAAAGAGTAAACACATCTAGGGTAACATTTGGTCTCGCTTCATAAATAACACTTACTACGCCCAGTGCAACGCGAACTTTTTTTAACGCTAATGCATTGGGAAGTACTTTCTCTGCTATCATTTCACCAATCGGACTTGCCAATTTGGCAATGTTTCTAATATCATTTGCGATGTCATGTATACGTTGGTCGGTTAACTTTAACCGATCATATTTTGGATCACTAGTTGACATTCGATCCAAATCCTTTTGGTTTTCTTCCAAGATGAACAACATGTTGGCTTCAACTGCATCGGCCAGATCGACCAATACCCGATCGATTTTTTCGTGAGACAAGTTTATCATCACTTGCTGCGCATCTTTTGCTTCCTGAAAGTAGTGTAGATAATTCATGAGAAAAGTCAAGACCCCGAAGGGTTCATTGATGCCTTTAATTTAAAACAAATAATATATTCAACAACCCCGAAGGGCCTATTGATGCCTTAAGAGCAAACACGACATCAATAATTCAAAAGTAAAAAAAATTTAAGTAATCAGTAATACGTGCTAAGATAAACATAAATTTATAACTTAAAATTAACAACCAACTTATGCGGATGCTTTTAGGTGTAGACCATTAAATGCAATAAAGGTAATCATAATGAACCAATGGTTTTTGATTTTTCAAGCCAATTCTTTCCCGTGCTTTTTCTGCACTATATTGAGCGATTCCCCAGCCTAAGAGGGTATGATTCTCATCAAATAGTTTGATAATGTCGCCCTTCTTGAAATCACCTTCTACCGCAACGACGCCTACAGGAAGCAAACTAGTTACTTTTCCTGATGTGATAGCCTGTTTGGCTCCTTCATTTAATTTCACTATTCCAGCTGCAGCATTTTCCGCATGAGCTATCCACTTTTTCTTTCCCGATTTCCGCTTTTCAGGTATGAAATAGGTATGCACCAACTTTCCAGAAAATAGCTTCAGCAGAACGTCGTCCTTTTTGCCATTGGCAATATGTACCCCAATACCCAATTTTGCTACTTTCTTGGCCATGGATGCTTTAGTGATCATCCCTCCCCTACCAAAAGTAGATTTTTCAGGTTGGATAATTGTCGAGAAATTATAGACATTATCGTGTATCTGTTCAATAATGTTGGTTCCCGGTAAATTGGGGTTGCCATCAAATATTCCATCAATATTAGATAGGATGATTAAGGCATCAGCATTCAACATCGAGGCAATTAAACCTGCTAATTCATCATTATCGGTAAACATCAACTCCGTAACGGACACAACGTCATTCTCATTAACTATCGGAATGATTTGATGCTGCAACAAGGTATGAAAGCAATTTTTCATATTCAGGTAATGAACCCGATCACGGAAATCTTCTTTCGTAACCAATACTTGCGCACACAATATGCCATGCTTATCAAATAGTTTAGCATATGTATTAATCAATTTTACCTGACCAATGGAAGATAATAACTGCCTAACCGCTACCGTCTGTTTATTTTCGCGTATCGTTATTAAGCTCCTCCCTGAAGCGACTGCTCCAGAGGATACTAATATAACGTCAATTCCGCTTTTTTTGATCTGTGCCAATTGGTCAACAATATGCTGTATTCGTGCCTCATCTGGCAGACCGTTATCCTTAGTAAGGACGTTAGATCCAATTTTTATTATGATTCTTTTATAGCTGGTGTCCATAAGATTACTGATACAAGAGGCGGCCTAAATTAACATATTTTTAGCTTATACGCTAAAAATTTAACAGCAAAATATATAATCAGCATATTTGTTGATATTATGCAAATATCCATTTAACTAATACCAAGGATGATAAGCTGATGGGGAAACTATTTAATCGATAAATTTTTATCTTCAAAATAAACGAAGATGGATATCTTTGCATAGGAAGTGCGCATATAAGCGTTAGAAAGAATTGTTGATGAATTTATGAAGAAACAGGGTGCAAATAGAAGAGAAAAAATAATGCAAGCAGCACTTTTGTTATTTGCAGAAAACGGTTATGCCGATACTTCTACGAAGTTAATTGCAAAAGAAGCCTCCGTTTCTGAAGCACTTATTTTTAAACATTTTGAAAATAAAGATAAATTGTTATTTCATTTAATTAAATCGGGGTACAGACGAGTGTTACTGCAAAATAAGGGAATGCTCACCTATCATGATGCTAAGTCTTTTTTACGTCATATGATCGAATTACCTCAGAAACTAGTCAGTGAAGAACCACTCTTTTGGAAGTTACAAGAGCGACTTTCTCATCATGAGTTCTCCAGACAGCAACATATGCTTTTCATGAAGCCCGTTCATCCAATTATTACACGAGCTTTTACCGATTTGAAAATAGAAAATCCTATCTTGGAAACGCAGTTTCTATTGCTTTTAATAGATAGTTTATGGAAAAAGGAGGCTGCAGGAGAAATTGACAATTTACAAGAAATTGTTGCCTTGGTCAAACATAAATACCAGGTATAACAATACCAACATGTCCGCTCCACGAAACAAAAAGGTGAGTGTTTACTTACTTAATTTTAAAATATTTTTCGTGCTTTCTGTTACAAGCGCTATATTTGTCTAACTAATCAATTATAAAACTAAGATTTTTATATAAATCATCGCAGGCTTTACAGATGTGCACCTCTAATGGATCATGAGTAAAGCTTGCGATTTTTTACTTTATATAACGATGGTATTTATTCTTTATTGTGATTAACCGTTAAGATCAAGCAAAAAATAAGTAGTACCACCCACTAGAAAGATACCCGTCTTGTATTTACAAAAATTGTCGTGAGCAACGTAATAAATTTCTTCTTTTCTTGTTATTCTTATACATTATTTAGATTTTAGCATAATAGAAACTTCAGGGAAAATCGCCCTAACCAGTATCGCATGAATTTTAACAAAAAGAACCGTTTATTCTTATTATCCCTAGTTATAGTTATAGCATTAGGTGCGACTTTCTTTTTTTTCTTTGGATTTAATAATAATCCTATTGTAGAAAAACCTGTTTCCGATACTAACCTGGTAAAAGCAACTCCGGTACTACCCAAACAATTTGATATTGCTGTCGATTCTTTTGATGTAAAATACGAGGAAGTTAAACGGAATGAATTTCTGGCCAATATGTTAGATGCTTATGGCATAGATGCTGTTACGGTGAGTAAAATAGCTCGTAAATCAAAATCTGTATTTGATGTCCGTAAAATTGCAGTTGGTAATCCATATGCAGTTTTTACCTATAAAGGACAACCCGATAAGGTTGCGTATTTTGTTTATCAGCCCAATCCGATCGACTATATTGTCTATGATTTAAGAGATACCTTAAATGTATATGCGGGTAAAAAAGAAGTCATAACCAAGATAGAAACGGTAGCCAGTACCATTAATAGTTCGCTATATGATGCATTGCAAAGTAGAGGCGCTGATCCTTTGTTAGCCATACAATTGGCAGGAATTTATGGCTGGGCGGTTGATTTTTATAGAATTGCAAGTGACGATTGGTTTAAAATCGAGTACGAAAGGCAATATGTGGATAATAAACCAGTAGATGCCGGTCGTATTTTATCCGCGGTTTTTTCCCATAAAGGGAAGGCGCTATCTGCTTTTTATTTTAAAGGTGACAGCACCTCAAAAGGTGATTACTACGATGAAACGGGCAATAGTGTAAGACGTGCTTTTTTAAAAGCTCCTCTTAAATTTAGCAGAATAACTTCACGGTATACCAAAAGGCGTTTGCATCCTGTGCAAAAAGTCTGGAAAGCGCATTTAGGTACAGATTATGCAGCGCCCACCGGAACGCCTATCATTGCTACTGGCAGTGGCGTAGTCATTGCCTCTGCGTTTACCAAATTCAATGGTAATTACGTTAAAATAAAACACAATGGAACCTATACTACACAATATTTGCATATGAGCAGAAGAGCAGTTAGAAACGGACAGCACGTGCAACAAGGACAAGTAATAGGTTATGTCGGCAGTACCGGTTTGGCAACTGGCCCCCACGTATGTTATCGCTTTTGGAAAAATGGTGCGCAAGTAGATGCACTTAAACAGAATTTTCATGAAACGACACCTTTACCCGATAAATTTTTAACTGCATTTAAACAAATTGTTGCCCAAAAGCAAAAGTTGCTGGCTGCTTTAGTTCTTCATAAAGATGATGAATTGACAGCGTCCAATCAAGATATGCAGGGAGAAGGCGAAAAAACGTTATAGGTTTTATAATTTTTATACTTTGCCAACATACATTGATATTCATACCCACCAATTAATCAGCGAAGCAGATATTTGTATTTACAATTTACGACAACAGTATCAAACACAATATTTATATCCTTATTGCTCAATAGGAATACATCCTTGGGATATCACATTAGCTTCTTGGAAACAACAACTGGATGAATTGAAGCATTATGCATCTTTGTCTCCTGTTGCCGCTATTGGAGAATGCGGTTTAGATAAGTTATGTTCTGTAGATTGGCAATTGCAATGCACAATTTTTGCTGCTCAAGTATCCTTAGCCAATTGGGTAAAAAAGCCTTTGATTATTCATTGCGTCAAAGCCTTTGAAGAGGTAATGGCCATTTTAAAAACCGAAAAAAACCAAGTTCCGGTAATCTTTCATGGTTTTAATAAAAAGCAAACGCTTGCTGCAATGTTAACGAAGAAAGGATATTACCTCTCTTTTGGAGGAGCTATTTTAAAGGATCAGCATACGGATTCACTCCTATCGTGCCCATTAACCCAGCTTTTCTTTGAAACAGATAATAATCAGTACTCGATTCATCAGGTCTATGAAAAAGCAGCCTCACTGCTTAACATACCTCAGGCAATTCTTTTGGAAGAAGTAGAACATAATTTTAATAAAATAATAACTTCATAAACATTTTTTATAACATATATGCAAGACATTTCTTGGCTCTCCAGGACAGAAGTTCTATTAGGGAAAGATCGATTAAAGTTATTGTGCGACAGTCACGTTATGATTTTAGGTTTAGGAGGTGTTGGTTCATTTGCAGCTGAATTTATTTGCAGAAGTGGTGTTGGAGAAATGACTATTATTGATGGAGATATAGTTGATCCCAGCAATCGCAACCGCCAACTTCCCGCACTTTTTACTACCCACGGTTTGTCGAAGACAAACATTATGGCCGAGCGTCTTTCTGCAATTAATCCGGAGGTGAAAATAAATGTGGTCAATGATTTCATTACGCGTGAACGTATTGAATGTTTATTAGATCGCAATCCCGACTATGCCATCGATGCTATAGATAGTATAACGCCTAAGCTGGCTTTTATACGACAGGCTTATGATAGAAAATTGAAATTTGTAAGCGCTATGGGAGCTGGAGGAAGAATTGATCCAACAAAACTACAAGTAGCCGATATCTCCGAAACATACAATTGCCCGCTTGCACAACACCTGAGAAAAAAATTGAAGAAACATGATATTTATCAAGGCGTAAAAGTCGTTTTTTCGTCAGAACGTCCAGACCCAGCTTCACTCATTTATACGGATGGAAGCCATTATAAAAAATCTGCTTATGGCACCATGTCTTATATCCCTGCCACATTTGGTGCTGTTGCAGCTTCCGTTGTTATCCGCGATTTAACGGGTAACTTTTAGCTTTTACATTTTTCCCAACAACCAAAACTTCCCAATAACCAAAACCATATAAGTCCACGAATGAAATAAAAAATAAGGCCTCTAAGGAGATTAGAGGCCTTATAAATTATTAAAAAAGGCCGAATGGCCAAGACATAGGACTGCAAATATAAACAGAACTTTAGTGATATTTCATATTTATAATATTTTTTTCATATATATAAAATAATCAATGTATTATATCACTTTATAAACAATGGGGGTATTTGTATTTCACAAATTAGGTAAGAATATCTTAATAGTTAACAAAAACAATACACGATTACCTTGTAACTAATTTTGTTGTAATTCCCAACCTTGTTTCGTTAATACGAATTTTGCCTGATAATTTTTCTTGCTATCGAATTTAGCTTTATCCAGTACGGCGAATGGTGTTATCCGAATGAACTTCGTGGTGTAATTAATAGCGGCAGCCGTTTTCTCCGGATTCATTTTCAAGGCCGTGATTTCGTCTAGCACTTCTTCCCCAGTCATTACTTTCTGAACGGAGCTTAGCTGACCTTTATCCGGAGCCAGTAAATAGGGTTTCGCTTTCTCCGTAAACTCAATTATAGGAGCATGGTTATCACCAGTTTTACGATTTCGCTCTACCGTAACTACGCCTTCTTTTTCTAATCCTGCATCTATTAATTTTCTACCGTCTTCTGAGTCTTTTGTATAGATATTATACGTGTGGGTCAATGGAAATCTTCCATTTTCTTTCAGCAGACGAAAAGCTTCTTCCTTTTGTAGTTCTGGATCTTTACAGGCATTTAGCAAACAAAGGACCAATACGGTTAAACTTAAATATTTCATTTCTTGCGATTTTTAGAAGGTCTAAACTTAGATAACTTGCATTGGATATGCAAGTGTAGATATAACAGAAGGAATTTAACCAATAAAACATTGGAATAAAACAACTTAATTATTATGTTTGTTTAACTATCAAACTTTTTGTTATGGGAAAATTTGTTTTAAAAGTCGCTAAAAATGGCCAGTTTTATTTTAATCTGAAAGCGGATAACGGTCAAGTTATCTTATCTAGCGAACAGTACACAACCAAATCTGCATGTAATAATGGGATTTCCTCTGTTAAAGAAAATGCTAAATTGGATGAGCGTTTTGACAGCAAACAATCGAGTAATGGGAAATTTTATTTTAATTTAAAAGCGAGGAATGGTCAGATTATTGGTACTAGCGAGCTTTATGAATCAGCGTCAGGAAGGGATAATGGCATTAATTCTGTTAAGAAAAATGCTCCTGATGCGCAGATCGTGGAAGAGTAGCTTCTATACCATTAGCTGTACATCGTTTTATAGTCGCATATTTAGCTGTTGAATACGTTGAATATGCGATTTTCTTTTAAAAAATAGCTTTTAGCTTAACTAAATTTGATCAATAGATGCCTGTTCATATCACCAGAAAAAACATCTTTTTTCAACCAGATTCCAAACGTATTATTGCTCGTTTTTTTTATATCAGCGATGAACGGAGTATAAAAATTATACAACGCGTACTCCATTTAACTGACGACCAACAAAAAGAAATTTTAGCACAGGTATTAAGGGGCTATTCAAAAAGACATCGAAGTATTGTTAGTATTTTTGAAAAGCATTTTAATCGTTTAAGTAACTGTTTTAAGTCGTTAAATATTGACCCCAACAGCCTCAATTTAACTCAAAAATTGGTCATTGGCTCTTATTTTACCATGGAATATTCTATCGAAGCAGCTGCGTTCTTTAATCCTTCCATTGTTGAAGATTTAGATCAAACACAACTAGCCGATGGTGAAAAGCGGATTATTTTGAGTTTTAGGGCAACTGGAGAAGGACATGTTTCTTCCATTGTTTTTCGATCGGCCATCATTGACGCCAATTTACATATCCGGATGGAGCATGTAGGAAACATGCTCGATAAGCCATCACAAATTAAAAATCACATTTACCATAAAAAAAGTTTTCTCAAAAAATTAAAAGAAATGCATTGCTTATACGGCAATGTTTACGATATCATTGCTGATAAACTAACCGATACCTTTACCTACGAAGAATTAAAACGATATGTTGAAGAAACGAAGACTGAAATTGTGCTAAATCAGGAGGGATTGGTTTTTTTACGAGAAATCATGTGGTTGGCATCTTCTCATTACGAAATGACCTTTTCATTGGATACATCGCTATCTGAACGGGTTATATTTCCTATTGCCGATACGGAAAAAAGAGGAATCGAAGATGCGCGATTTGTTAAATTTACTGACGATGACGGATCAATCATTTATTATGCGAGCTATACAGCTTATGACGGAGTAGCGATACTTCCCAAACTTTTAATTACCAGTGATTTTTATCACTTTCAAGTATTGCCTTTCCATGGTGAAATTGCCCAAAATAAGGGGATAGCGCTTTTTCCGAGGAAGATAAACGGAAAATATGCCATGCTATGTCGAATTGATGGAGAAAATAACTATATCGCCTTTTCGGATACAATCAATGTTTGGCGAGAGCCTGCCAAGCTGATACAGACACCAGAACATCCTTGGGAATTTGTTCAGTTAGGGAACTGCGGTTCTCCCTTAGAAACAAAAGATGGTTGGTTAGTCATTACACACGGCGTCGGACCGATGCGTGAATATGTATTGGGTGCTTCTTTATTTGATTTAGAACATCCGGTAAAAGAAATCGGAAGAATGACTATTCCCCTATTGAGCCCTAATGATCACGAGCGCGAGGGCTATGTACCAAATGTTGTTTATTCTTGTGGCTCTATTATCCATAACGGACATGTGGTGTTACCTTATGCGATGTCTGATTGTGCATCAACCTATGCCACTATCCCTGTGGATGATTTGTTACAAGAATTAAGACGTTAATCCGAGGCCATTTTAAAGGCTGTTATAGGTCTTATATACCGTTAAATAGGAAATCAGATAAGCAAGCGTGCTTTCTGCACCTTGATTCCGGTTAACACCATAAACCTCCAGACCATCGCAGCAACCTTTTGTTTCGTGATCGTAAATGGTTATGCGTAAATCGTTTTCTCCAAGAAACCATTTAAAGGAAACAAATATTTTTTCAAGATATTCCTTTTTTGCCGTTAAAACATATGCTTGGTTAAACATCATGACGGTAGCCAACACATCGATAGGTTGTTGCCCAAATTTACTTACATGCTGATCTTTATAAAACCACTGCTGATTTCCAACAATCGATAAATATCCATTTTTTAAGCATATTTTTTCCAAAAAATCTAAGGTTTCCATGGCCACTGTTTGAATCGTGTCGTCATTTAAAAATTTCACTGCTTGCAAAAGTGCGAGCGGTAAAATGGCATTATCATAGGCTAATAAAGGTTCATACCAATGCCATTTATCGGTTTTATTGTTTTCGTATGCGTTGACCAAACGGAAGCTCAATGCACGCATGCGCTCAATCATACCTTCATCGTTGGGTTGGTGCTCTAAATAATGGCAAATACCTATAATGGTATAAGCGATAGCCCGTATAGAATCTAAACGTTCAAAATGCTTAGCAGCATTGAAAAATAGCTGGCGTCCGAGTTGATAATAGCCATCGCAGGGAGCATGCGCAAATAAATAACCCAGGGCCCAGATTGTTCTTCCAAAAGCATCTTCCGATCCTACTGCTTCTGTGAATTGATTGTCGAATCCCATGAAATTACGGAATAACCCATCTTCCTTTTGCATATAATGTATATACGCAAGGTAAGTAGGGATTAAGGCTAATGCGTCTGGGTCGTTAAATTGCTGATAAGCCATCAAGGTTAACAAAAGTGCCCGTGCATTATCATCTAAACAATAGCCCTCCTTATAATTGGGAATAGCATAAGTAGCATGCTGTATAATGCCCACCGGATTGGTTAAGCGTTTAACATGTTCTAAGGAAAAAGGGGGTAAATCATTGATGTTTACTTCGGAAAAATCTTTCTTATGGACATGTGCCCGAGCAATAATCTCATCATAAAGTTTAAGGTACTTCGCTGCGATTTTGGGCCAGGTGGTTTCTTGGCCATAAGCTAGCGCTCTTGCTCGTAGTTCGCTCAATTTTTCGTGATCTCCTAATAATTCTAATAGTAGGCTACTCAAACCATCTACATCTTTAAAACCAAACAATCGACCTCTCCCATCTTTTAAGAGCTCTTTTGCATGCCAATAAGGTGTTGAAAGTACTCCCGCTCCCGCTCCTATGGCATAAGACAAGGTACCACTGGTAATTTGTGCCTCATTAATATAGGGCGTGATGTAAATATCACATGCTGATAAATAAGTTGCAAGTATATCCTGTGCAATAAATTCATTTATAAATAAAACGTGATGATTCAGCCCTAACTCCGTAACAAGTTGTTTCAGGTAATTGCGGTATTCTTCTCCAGAATGTCTAAGCACATTGGGATGTGTTTTTCCTAATACAACATAAAGCGTATCAGGAAAGCGCTTAACTACTTCTACCAACGATTTGATCACGGTTTCAATGCCTTTATTCCGCCCCAGAAAACCAAATGTCAATAAAACGCGTTTACCGGTTAATTGCAATTCTTCCTTAGCGGCAACTTGGGATTTATTAAATGTGGGTACACCATGATCAATGCAAAAAATCTTTTCAACGGATACATGGTAAATCCGCTGCAATAACCGTATGGCTTTATTACTCATAACCACGATCGCATTAGCCATTTTACTAATGGCTATTAACACGGCCTTTTCATTATAAGATGGGCGTTCTAATACCGTATGAAAGGTCACTACTATTGGTACTTTTAATCGGTGAAGTAAAGGGAGAATATAAAGTCCGCTTTGGCCTCCAAAAATGCCATATTCATGTTCTAAGATGCAACAGTCTACTCCATTATTGTTGATGAAATCAGCCGCTTGTATATAATCTTCTTGCTGATCCTGATTAATAATGAATTTTACTTCATCTGGATAGTCCGAGATATTCTCAGCATCGTTTAATGCAACAACAATGCTTTCTACCGGTGTTTCGTAAATGATTTGTTTGGTTGAACGTAATAGATTTTTAGTGAAAGTACCGATCCCACATTCCCGGGGCACATAAGTACCTATATAAACAACTTTCATTGAAGGAATTGATAAAATAATTTATGGATATTTCTACAGCTTCTATAAGCAATTTGTAGCTATAAAAGTATTCTTGAACAAAAATTGTTTTACTACTATTAAAATTTTACCAAAGGCTGGCCTCATTGACGGTATGTTTTTGATTATCGAAAGATTTACCAAAATACCAATACCCACTTATTATCTCGAGTACAGTTGAAGAATCCCATCTTTATATAGATTTAAATTGTTGAGCCTTCAGGTTCTCCACTTGGTCGAAGTGACGTTTACACGTTACACTAGGCACGATAGAAGAGAACCTCTTGCTACGCTTTTTGTAAGCTAAGATTGGAATAGATTACACTAACAAGTTATGTTGGCTAGCCGTAAATAGATTACGGAAGATATAATTGATTTCTGCCTCAGGATGTGTTGCATACATACCACAATATGGATAAAGGAAAGCGATCCATTGTCTTATTCCCCTTACCATCTCCAAACTGCAATCACTTAAGCGGTTTAATAGCATTTCGTCAATCTGTCCTTGTGTCTCCAGTTGTTCCCAAGATTCCGTTACTAGATCGTAAAAAGTATGTTTCCAATTTTTTACCGCTTCCTTTGCCTCGATAATGCTACTCCTAAGATTAACCTTATTCACCATATACCTATCGGTCTGTATGTATTTGGTCAAAAATAGTTCTTCACAACATTGTAAAAACCGCAAAGCCATCCCTAGCGTGTTTACCGCCAACGTTGTTTCGGCTAGTTGTTGAAAAGGATAGCGGTAAATGGCATGAGGTAGCTTGGCCCCGCTTGGATGGATTTCGAAGCAACGGCTTTCATCCACCAATACGTTACTTGCTTTAAATGAACAACTTGCTGTCGCTTTTAATCCCATCGTCTGCCAATCATTTAATAGCTGTACCTCATTATCGAAGAAAACAAAGGATTTTATGACCTGCTCTCCCCTTTCATTAAGTAATGGTTTGCCATCAGCCATTAACTGGCAGTTTGCGGTAAAGGCTGTAGCGTGTGGCGCACCCGTTGCATAACTCCATTGGCCGGAGATCGTATACCCTTTTTCGTTAAGATGCGCTTGACCGCTTGCTTTCCCGCTACCGGCTAAACACACCTTAGGATCACGAAATAAACGCTTTGCGAGGCCGAAGTCGAGATAACCAACAAACAAATTGGCTCCGCTGCATAACGTTACTGTCCAGCTCAAACTTCCATCAAGTTGAGCTAAGGCTTCCTCTATACGTAAACCTTCCGGTAAGGTAAGTTCCAGTCCATTAAATGCTCTTGGTACAAATAAATTAAACCATTTATATTGATGGATGAGCTCCAGCTGTTTAGTGGTTAATTGCGTTATCTTTTCTGCGTGACGCCATTCTTGCTGTAAGATGCCGCTAACTGAAGATAGTTGTTCTAAAAGATCCATTATTAAATTTTTACACGGTGCCTGCCATGTGCTGTGTTTGTCGAAGTTTCTTTTTCCAAGAAATATAACCGAATATTGCTAAAACAAAAAGAAATAGGGTAAGCAATGCATAAAGCAACAATCCTTTGTAGATAAAAAGAGGAATAGCAAAAGCATTGCTACAATTGAGCCAAATCCAATTCTCAATTTTCCGTTTTGCTAAAAGCCACATCCCTATCCAAGCGGTAATGCTCACCCAGGCATCACATATTGGAACAACAGAATCGGTAAATTTTACTAAGGATAGGTATAACAAAGGAAAACCTATCACAAGCATTGCTATACAGATTAACCAATCGTTACTAGTCGAAGTAGTAATAGGTACATCATGGTTGTTGGGTTTTCGAATCCAATAATACCATCCATAAATGCTCATAACGAGATAATAGAGGTTTAGTAAAATCTCGGCATACAAGCCTGCTTCATAAAGTACATATAGGGTAATCAGAATACTAATAATCCCGCAAGGATATAATCCTATTTTATTAGCCTTAGCCAATACTACCTCGAAAACGCCAAAAGCAACTCCTATCCATTGTAACAGCGGCGTATCCAACAACTGTTGCAGAAATAGTTTATACCATTCAATCATCAGTATACACCTTTTGAGAATATGCTTTTTTTCATTCAGATGGTAATTAATTTGCTATTGCTAAGCAATTGTTTTGGCTTATAATAATAAGCCAAAACATTTATTTTTACACGTTCAAACTTAGCTAAAATGCCGGACATTCGCGAACAGTCGAATACGACTAATTGATCTTATATAGACATCCTCAATATCGGCAGTGTGCTGTGGTCAAAATTTTCTCAAACAATAACATTATTTTTTTGTTACAAGGTGGATTTAATGCTAAGTCTTATTAGTGTTACGCCTTAACAGAAAATGACATGACTGACTCTCCGAATAAAAAACCCTATTCTTATGAATTGGCCTCGAGCTTATTGGCTCTAATACTCATTATTGCCATTTTGTTTTTTTTACAAAGTGTTTTGGTTCCCTTGATGTTTGCCATTTTAATTGCTATATCTCTTTATCCGGTAACGCAATTCTTAGAACGGTTTAATATGCATCGGGCATTATCCGCTATCCTGTCAGTTATCTTGGCAATATTAATTATTGCTGCGCTCATTTGGTTTATCATCCATCAGGTCTTGGTAATTGGCCACAACGGCACAGACTTGCAGGATAAATTTCTCACCATTTTTAATGCCATACAACGATGGGTAACGATAAAATTTGGCGTTGAACCTGGTGAGGTAACAGCTAAAATCAAAGAACTTTCCAATAAAGCTTTGGCAAATGCAGGAAGTTATTTATCTGCTGCCTTTGGTTCAGTAGGTGGTATATTGGCTGGTGTTGTTATTGTTCCTTTATTTTCCTTTTTCTTACTTTACTATAGAGATTTTTTCCGCGAATTCTTTTTTCACGCCTTTAAAAGTACTCCTCAGGATAAGGTTCATGAAACCTTGAATAGGATATACAGCGTTGTACAGAGTTATTTATTAGGGCTAATAACAGTAATGGCGATCGTTGCTGTACTGAATACAGTAGGACTTCTGGTTATGGGAATTCCATATGCTTGGTTTTTTGGCACGTTAGCGTCACTATTGATGTTATTACCGTACATCGGTATCGGAATTGGTTCACTTTTACCGGCATTATTTGCCTTGGCAACCAAAGATAGTTACTGGTACGCTATCGGTGTTATTGGATGGTTCCAAGTTGTTCAATTCCTGGAAGGTAATTTTATTACGCCTAATATCGTTGGTAGTAAAGTTAGCATTAATCCATTAATGGCGGTTATTGCCATTTTACTTGGAGGCATGTTGTTTGGTTTGGCCGGACTGATTTTAGCGTTGCCATTAACCGCTGTAGTTAAGGTACTATTTGATGCTATCCCATCAATGAAAGCATTCGGTTTCCTCATTGGCGAACCGGAAAAATACCATCTTAAAAAATATTCTTCTATGGTTCTGGTTAAGCGATGGAAATTAAAAGATAAGCTGGATCAAGAAAAGGAATCAACTAAAGAAAAGAAGTAAATCAATCCAGAATGCCTTTAATCTCTTATATTTTTTTAGCCATAATTCTTTTGCTTATACTAGCATTACTTTATAGCCGTATCAACCATAAACGCAAAAACGCTGGTATTGATAAAGGCTATTATGAGCAATTACTAGCAAAACACGTTTTATTCTATAGAAAACTAGCTAAAGCTGAAAAAGAGCGATTTCTTGATGAAGTGCTCCAGTTTTTGAAAGAAATACGTATTGAGGGTATAGGAACAACCGTAACGGATATTGATCGGATATTGATTGGTGCGAGCGCCATTATTCCCATTTTTGCTTTCCCTCATTGGCACTACCAGCATTTAACGAATATTTTACTCTATCCAGATACGTTTAACGAAGCTTTTCAATTTCAAGGTGCTCATCGGAATACGTTGGGTATGGTGGGCGAAGGCTATATGAACGGACAGATGATTCTGTCAAAAGAGGCCTTATATAAAGGATTTTCGGTGCAAGCAGGAGATCATAATACGGCCATTCATGAATTTGTACATTTGATTGATAAAAATGATGGGAGCATTGATGGTATACCCGAAAATCTCCTCGATAGATCTTACGTGATTCCATGGATCCATCTTATGCATCAAGAAATGAAAAAAATCCAAGCCGGAAAGTCGGATATTGATGCGTATGCGCTCACCAATCAAGCGGAGTTTTTTGCAGTGGTTTCTGAATACTTTTTTGAAAAGCCGGAAAAATTGCATGAACATCACCCAGAACTTTATGCCATGCTTACGCAATTATTCCAGATAGATCTGACCAAAAAATAATCTTACTGTTTTTGATGACATTGCTCTTTGATACGTTCGCGATGTTTTAAGCCCCAATTCATCATTTCATCAATGATTCGTTGAAGTGTTGTACCATAGTTGGATAACTCATATTCCACCGTGACGGGACGCGTATCACATACTTTTCTTGAAATTAGTCCGTTGATTTCCAATTCACTAAGCTCCTTAGATAACATTTTAGCACCAATGCCTTCTACTTCTCGTTGTAGTTCCATAAAACGTCTTTTACCGAAACTTAAGGAGGCAATAATTTCAATTTTCCATTTTCCACCTAAAACGTCTAAGGTGTCATGCACAGCACGAAGTTTTTCTCGGCAAATGGTATCCGTAATCGATTTGTTGTTAGCTTCCATAATATAATAGACAATACATAGTTTCTCGAAGGAAAGTACTTCCAAAACAATAATCACTTTCAAAAGTAAAGTGTTTTTATGAGCTTTGCAACTATCAAACACATAGAAAATGGAATTATTAGAAGCTTTAAACTGGCGTTATGCCACAAAGAAAATGAATGGGCAAGCAGTTTCCCAAGACAAGGTTAATATTATTTTACAAGCTGTACATTTAGCTCCAACCTCATCCGGTCTCCAACCTTATGAAGTGTTCGTTGTAAGCAATCCTGAATTAAAAGCAAAAATACGGGAAGTAGCTTTTGATCAAAGTCAGCTCACAGACAGCTCACATGTATTGGTCTTTGCAGCATGGGATAATTATACCCAACAGCGCATTGAACAGATATTTTCACATATTGTAACAACGAGAGGGTTGCCTATGAATGCAATGGATGATTATAAGCATAGATTGCTTGCATTATATACTAATCGGACACCAGCGGAGAATTTTGAACATGCCGCCAGGCAAGCGTACATTGGATTTGGGATCGCGATTGCAGCTGCAGCAGAACTGAAGGTTGATGCTACCCCAATGGAAGGCTTTGATAATGCTAAACTAGACAAGTTATTGGCCTTAGATCAGAAAGGATTAAAAAGTGTTACCCTATTACCCTTAGGTTATCGTGATGAAAATAATGACTGGCTGGTAAACTTGAAAAAGGTCAGAAAACCAAAAGACGAATTTATAACGGAGCTTATTTAATGAATTCCGCATTTCGATAGCATAGGTTTAACAACGATTTACGAAGGTGTCTGGTATTGATGAGCTATCTTACCTAATAGTGCGTTTCATACCTTATTTAGGTTAAAAAGCCGCAAACGATTTCGTGAAATTATTGTCAGGTTTAGCACATTCAAACCATATTTAATATGAAATTATCATATAAATAGCTATTTTCACGGCATCCTGACATAAAGAAGCTTTTTACTGATAATGCTCTTTATGGCTTAATAAATCAATATTCAAACAATAAAATGGAATTTAGTGATCAATTAAAAGCTGTATTTATACCGGAAAGCGACATACCGGTTGAATTTAGCATTCCCGAGGAAATCCACCAAAGGGAATACCTATGCAATGGCGAAATGCTTAAATGGGATGGTCCCGTTAGCGAAGTATATTCGCCAGTTTGTGTTCCCGACAAAGAGGGTAACTTGTACCGAAAGTTTATTGGAACATATCCAATATGTACCGAAAAAGAAGCCATGGAAGCACTGGATGCGGCGGTCAAGGCCTATGATAATGGTCGTGGTGAATGGCCGACTATGAGCATAGACAACCGGATTAAATGCCTGCAAAAATTTGTCTTTAAAATGAACGAGCAGCGTTCTTTAGTCGTAAAATTGATTATGTGGGAAATCGGGAAATCACATGCCGATGCGGCCAAAGAATTTGATCGGACAATAGACTATATCAACGCAACGATAGACGCTTTAAAAGACATTGATAGGCAATCTTCTCGATTTGAGATGGAAGAAGGTGTTGTTGCTCAAATCAGGCGCTCGCCAATCGGCGTAGTGTTATGTATGGGGCCATTTAACTATCCGCTAAATGAGACCTTCACAACGCTAATACCGGCGATTATCATGGGGAATACGTTATTGTTTAAACCACCAAAACATGGTACGCTTTTACATTATCCTCTATTAAAAGCTTTCCAGGAATCTTTCCCTAAAGGTGTTGTCAATACAATCTACGGACGCGGAGCCAACATCACCCCAGGATTAATGCAAACTGGAAAAATAAATGTGCTGGCATTTATTGGGTCTAGTAAAGTTGCTAACGATTTAAAGAAAAGGCATCCCAAAATCAATCGCTTAAGAGCAGTGCTAAGTTTGGATGCTAAGAACGCTGCCATTGTAACCAAAAATGCCGATATCAAATTAGCGGTTAGCGAAACGATACTCGGAGCGCTTTCATTCAATGGGCAGCGCTGTACTGCAATTAAAATTGTTTTTGTTCATAAAGCTATTGCAGACGACTTTTTGAAACAGTTGAGTGTTGCCGTGGCACAACTTAAATTTGGTATGCCTTGGGTACAAGGGGTAAGCTTAACACCACTTCCTGAGCCTGGCAAACCGGAATATTTAAAAACGTGTATTGACGATGCAATTTCGCATGGTGCGCATGTTGTAAACGAGAATGGTGGTACCAACATCGCTTCCTTTGTTTACCCAGCTATTGTTTATCCGGTAAATGAAAAGATGAAGTTGTATCGCGAGGAACAATTTGGCCCTATTATTCCTGTAATCCCATATGACTCTATCGAAGAACCTATTCAATACCAGATCGATTCGCCTCATGGTATGCAGGTCAGCATTTTTAGCAATGATGCAAAAGAGATAGCCTCTTTAATAGATCCTTTCGTGAACTTAGTAAGTAGGGTAAATATTAACAGTCAGTGCCAACGTGGTCCAGACAAATTCCCCTTTACTGGACGTAAGGATAGCGCGGAGGGGACACTCTCTGTAGTAGATGCACTACGTTCATTTTCAATACGCTCTTTAGTGGCGACCAAAATGAACGAAACAAATAAGGGATTAATTAATGAAATTGTCAATCATCACGATTCTAATTTCTTGAGTACTAATTTTATATTCTAGATTTCATCGTACTCAGAAAAAGAGGATGCTTCAAAAGAAGATGTCTCCTACATTTGCTTGGAACAAACATAGGAGACATCCTCGTTCGATTATTGAATTTAACCTTGCTGAACTTCTTGGAGTCCCTGTTTCCCCGAAGACTTGGGGTTATAGCTAAATGACAGATAAATGCTTTTGAAACACCTTTTTAAACGCTGTAAAAAAACTTTCTGCCCATATGAAGCCGTTTTTGTAGAATACCCACATGCTTCAATCGTCTTAACGTATTATAAACGGTAGGATAACTAACCTGCATACCACCGTTATATAATTCGAGAAAGATATCCTCACCGGTAAGTGCCTGATTCTTTTGTGCCAAAAGAGCGAGCAAGGCTTCCTCCAATGCTTTTGGTTTGCGCCCCAGTTTAGTGGTACTATCGGCTAGGATAGCTGCTACCTTATCATTCTTCATAATATTTTACGTAAATGACCAAATTTTAGCATATCATGGTGACGATCGTTAACATGTGCTGCGTTAATAAGCAACAACTACCAGACCGAACTTTTAAGGTATTTCAAAAACAGTAGTCGCTGTATAAAAGGCTGCCTTATACTCCTTACCTTCAAAGCTGCCACCTTTTTTATCTTGTACACTCAGCTCTACTTGATACGTGCCCGATTCTTTTGCTTCAAATGTTTGTGTTCCAGAAGCCACCTCACCGAGCTGTTTTACCGCTCCATTTGGGGTTACAACAAACGCTTTTCCTTTACCGCCGTCTTTGATAACAATAGTAAACCCATCTACTTTTGATGATCCATTCCATTGTGGAACAACTTGAATGGGTAAGTCGCTTTTCTTTAATTGCGCCAAGGAACCTTTTCCTACGATTATAGCGGCACTTGCATAAAAGTAAGGAATGAAAGGAGGCATTTTCTCAAATGTTAATACACCTACCTTTTCATGCTTCAACTCCACACCATATAAGCCATCTACTTCTGGAGTAAATGATGCAGCATAATGATCATCCTCAGGGAAGAGTTTCAGACGACTCTTTTCCCCATTAGGCTTAACCAACCACAACTCAAAACCTTCTACCAATTTCCATTCATCACCATCTAATGGTTCCCACTTTTCTCCTGGCTCTGCAAAAAATACTTTCACGTCATGGGACACCCCTTTGGTTCCCGAATGTGCAGTACTAACCCATAAGGCATGTGCCTGAATTTCCTGTAAGGAAAAAACACCTAACAGTAATACCGTTAGTAATTTCATTGTCTTCATCATGGTTATATTATTATGTTTATTATTTATGCGGTGCCTATCGTCTCTAAGGTTGGCTTCCGTCTTGTTGTACCCTTTTTCTTTTTAAATTTTCGATTATACCAGATCAGGAAACCCGTAATGGGCAAACTGGTGCAAATGAGACAGACCACAAAGGTAATTATCTTCACCGGAAGTCCGTACCATGTGCCGATATGCAGGGCAATATTGGTATTCATCATCTTCGCCTCCCGAATTGCTTCGAGTGGTAAACTTTCCAGCTTTTTCCCCGTGTAAATATCAAGATATAGTTGCTTGCCACGATATGTTACCATACTGGATTCATGCTCCATACGTAACATAACAGCGCCACTTCGGGGATTTGGAACACCTATAGACAGCTGTGCGTATATACCCAATTCCGATTGATAGCCCTGTAACAGTTGATCTAAAGATAAAGCGTTCTTGGTACTATCAGCTTGCGGAAGTGCCTGAAAAACCGTTTTGTCTGTACCTTTATGCCCGAACGTCCAGAAGAAAAAATCTTTAACGGGTTTATAGCATAGAATCAGCGCAGTGACAGTCAGTACCATAGCCAAAGGAAGGGAGTAGAAGCCTAATACGTTATGCAAATCGATATTGAGGCGCTTCCATTTTGCGTTCCACTTAACCTTGAAACTTTTATCCCGTGTTGACTTATTCCATTTGGTTGGCCACCACCAGATAAAACCACTGATTAATTCTATCAAGAAAGTGATTGTCGCAATACGAACCAATTGCGAACCTACATTTCCTAGAAGTAGATTCATGTGGAAAGCAGCCAGTAAACGGAAAATACCATAGGTATTGTCTATTTTCAGGATTTCGCCAGTATACGGATTGGCGTATGCGCTTCCCAGTCCCAGCATCGGTTGATTAGGGTTAGGTGTGGAGCACATGATTTTTACTGCTTTACGTGGATCAGCATATGCTGTGTACAGATTAGTTCTGACCGTTGGGTATTGTCTGCGCAAGTTCGCCAATATGGTATCCGGAGACACCCTTACGGGATGTTCCGGAACCGTTACAAAACGTGCATCACGGTTAATAAAGTTGTTCACTTCATCGTGAAAAACAAACAACACCCCCGATAGACAGACGAAAAACACCATCAGTCCGGAAATCAATCCTAACCATAGGTGTAACCACTCGTTTACACGACGTCCTATTGATTTTCCTTTGCGGCTGTTACTTGTCATGGTCAGCTATCCCCTAAATTTTATTCTCCCGTTAACCGAGTAAAACCTTTCGCCTGACCGCCACGGCTTACGTTGAACGCTGCGCTTGCCGTTTTACCATCTGCATTGAGCTGATAGTATCCATTATAATTGTTTGCTGTACTGATGACGCGGATAAAGAGGTTGTTGTCAACCACTTCCAGATTACCGGTAGAGTGCCCGAAAACGGTAAGTGGGAAACCGGTAATTTCTGTAGCTGCCATACTGTTCGGGTCAACCGCATATACGGTATACATCGGGTCAGCTAAATTACCGAAAGAAGGAAGCTCAACAGGCTTTTTGGAAACATCCACATACAGTTTACCGTTTAATTCCCGTACACTCCATAGCTGTCCGTCTTTTATATCTAATTTTTCACCGTCCAGGAACCAATCCTGATCAAAATCGGTTTCTCCCGCTTTGATACGGTAAACACCTGATGGTTGAGGTACCATAATATTTTGCTCATCGTAATCCCAACCAGTCGTTACAAAATAGAGTGTACCGTCTGTTCCTTGCGTCCATGCTGGAAATTCGGAAGGTGAATGTCCTTGATTTTTTACAAATTTGTGCGTAATGGTCTTCTCCAATTTTTCGGTAGCTATGTCGATCACTGCCATGGTAAAATTGCGGGTATTGTCGTTATGTCCGCTTCCACCCGTGCGAGAGTAAGTGATGTTCACGTAGAGTTTACCCTCCTTCGCAGCAATGGTTTGATTACCGGTATACACATTGGTACTGATGCCATTACCTTTTTCAATAAGCGGACTCAGGTCTATTTCACCGGTACGCTGCATGGAGGTCGGATTGAACTTTTGGATTTTGGTCTTGCCCCTGTCGGCATCAAAATAGAAACCTGTATTTTCATCTACCACTAGGTTTTGTGCAGAGCTTCCACACTTAATGAATCCAGTTTGTTCCAATTTTCCAGAAGCACCTACATTATAGCGCACGACACCGGTTTCACCTGCCAGGGTAGCACGGTTGAAAATCCAGTTGCCATAGTGGCGGAATCCACCATAGGCCCTTGCTTGTAAAGAGTAACCGCCAATATTGTCTACGTTTCCATTCGGTAATGCATCGTAGGCTGCATAATAACCGGCTGATCCAGATCCACTCTCCGCAGTAAGCAGCACATATTTACCAGTAGCCTGATTCTGGTCATCATCGGGACCGTTTTTGTCGTCTTTAGAACAGGAAACCAGCAGCATGCCGCCAATCCATAAAAAAACTCCCCATTTAAAAATTTTACGATTCATATTGTATTGATTTATTTGTTATGTGAATAATTTAAAATATAGTTTAACTTGAGATGAAAGCTTCTGCCTGCATTCTGTATGCGAAAATTATCATATACTGCGGCATCAAATAGGTTTTTACATTCCAAATTGATGGATAAAGGCTGACTTGGAGAAGGATTCCATACCACACCTACAGTATGCACATTTTGGCCGGGAATAATATTTGGTGCATCAATTTTTGCGTCGCCCCAAAGTCCTAGAAAACCATCCGGCTCGGTATCTTTTGGAATATAGTTCAGGTAATATTCATGCACATAACTGAAATACCAGTAGGCTTGTAAATGGTCACCGTTGGATATGGTGTTATTAACGTTAAAGGTAGCTCCCAAATTAGCGAAGAAATAAGGTACGTTACGCAATCTGGCACGCTCTAGGTAGAGAATAGAGGGTTCGGTGACATGGTACAGACGAAAATCCTGGTAGGTAAAGTTTCCATTGAGGCGCAACCACTTGAATGCTTGTACATAAGCATCTGTTTCCAAACCAATACCACGTACTTGCTCGACATTGGAACTTTGAGAATAAATGAGGTTTACCGGAACCGATATAATCATATCTTTAGTAATACGGTAGAAGCTATTTACTTCTACACCGTAATGATTACCCTTGTTATAGCCAAAACCCAAATTTCCGTTTACACTGCGCTCTGGATTAAGACCGAAATTGGCCAAAACAAAGTTCCCATTACCAAGGATTTCCTGCTGCTCCGGCAGGCGTGTCGCGTATTCTCCTGAAAGCCTGAAAAAGGTGTTAGGGTTAATGTTCCATTTCAATGCCTCTGCTGCACCAAAAGTAGAACTTTTGGCTTTTGATGTTTCCTCCCGCAATCTTCCAGTAGAGAGGTTCACTTCCTGCCCTACAGCATTGGCTTGATAATATTTTACCTGCACCAGATTTTGCAAACGCTTTTCTAAGAACGTCGAACTGAGTCCCAACGCCCCCACTACTTTCGTATAATCAGCCGGAAGACTTTGCAAGTCGACAGGGTTCTCGCCGGCACTAACGGCACCATAGGGGTCAGATCCCTTACGGTTATAGTCGTTAAAAACCAAATTGAAGGTTAAGCCATGCTGCTCATTTAATTGGTAATTGATCCCTGTTCGAGTAGTAAGGTTAGAGAAACGGATGTCTGCTAAACTCGCATTGCCCGACTCGCCTCTTTTACCGGCATCCACAGGTGCATGATATTGGCCATACCAATCGTACGAACCAGATAAAGTATCAACCAAAAGATTGTTGATGCTGCTGTATACAGCAAACTGATCAAAAATTAACTTTCCGTTCAATAAAGACTTCTTATAGCGTAAGGTCGGGATAATAGGTGCCTTTTGTCTACTGTAAGCGGCACCAAAGGGCCTTTCCATCAAGGCAGCAAATTGATTATCGCGTTTCATATAGAAAGTGGTTATGCCCAAACGAAATTCATCTGCCCAGAAAACATCTTTCCAGCCACCATAAGCCTCTGCATACCATTGCCGATACGCATTATGGAAGAGTTTTACTTTTTCAGGAATAACGTTGGCCGTTTCTTCGTTCGGAATATCCGCCGTTACTTGATAACTATTGTCCGAATAGTTGAAAAAGGCATCCAAACCACCAAATAATTTACTGTTATCTGAGCGATGATACCAGTTTATGGTAGCACGGTGGGTATTGAAAGAAGCTAACTCATAGGATGCAGCAAGATAAGGCTGTGTGCCTAAACGGGACACCAAGTTAACAGCACCTCCCAGTGCATCGGCACCCAGCTGGGTGGGCAATACGCCTTTATATACCTCCACATGCTCCAGCATATTGACTGGAAGAGTAGATAGGTTAAACGCTGCCCCCAGATAATCAGTCGGCACACCGTCTTTAAAGGTTTTGATCGATTTCCCTTGAAAACCATTCAGCATAATATTATTGTCGGATCCCAGACCACCCGATTGCCGAATGCGGATACCTGCCGATCGATTCATAAGTTCAACCAGCGTGGATGCTTCCTGCTGGTGGGCTTTTGTATCCACCACTTCTGCTTTTACAATTTGCGTTTTCGCTTTTTGCGTGGTCGTTTGCCCTTGTATGGTCACTTCATCGAGCTCATTAGTACTTTCGAATAGGGTTATTTGGAGGGTTGTTTCCTTTTGCTTCGTCAGATCTGCATTGATGGTACGCTTAGCCGTACCCATATAGTTTATTTGCAAGCGATAAGAGGCTCCTGAGGGCACAGTTAAAACAAACCGACCATTGCTGTCAGACTTGGTACCTTGCTTAGATCCAGCTATACGAATGGAAGCACCCGCTATTGGTTCATCGTTTTCAAAGGCAATGCGACCGCTTATTATTCCATCAACAGCTTGTGCTTTTAACAATGGGGATAGCAGCAACATAAAGAAAAGTAGCAAAAATCTCATACAGGCTTGGTTTAAAAACATTACTTTTGTTATTAAGACTGATTTTAAATAATGAGGCAAATATAAAATTAAGGATATACGGTATTGACAGTATTATATACAAAAAATGCATTTTTTACGCTAGTGGCATATGAAGATTGAACTCAGCGATGATGGTTTGATCGAAAACCATTTCGTCCGAAACCTTACAGAGAATTTCTTACTAGAAGACGGACTCCAAATAGCGGAGGATCAACGTGATTTTAAAACGGGAGACTTTGTGCATCACGAACGCTTGATTCACATCGATGGGGTTTATATTACCTTTTATAAAAAGGATTATAAGCAAACACGCTTGATTCACGTGAGTACTGATGAACCGTACATGCAGCTGCATTTCGAACTTTACGGCGGCGCTACCTACTATGATCCGCATCATCCCGATGAATTAGCACTTTATACCGATGCAGGGGAATTTACTTTTTTTTATGTACCTAGATTATCCGGCAGCTTATCTTCTCCAATTTGCAAAGATGCTTTCAGTGTTCATATAGAAATCTCGAGGTATTGGTTAGAAAAAAATGTGGGTAAACAGCTATCGGTACTTGGTGAATTTGGAGATGCTATTAAAAACAATCAATCAGCTATGTTAGGACATAGAAGTTATCCCATTACCACTGAAATTTCTAGGGCAGTTTATCAATTGTATCAAACGCCAACCCAAGGAGATATTAAGAAAATCTATGTCGAGTGTAAGCTGTTGGAATTGCTTAGTCTGACGCTTCATCAGGTAAATACAAAAAAGGATGTGCTGAACAGGTGTATTTCTGTTGTTGATACCGAAAGCTTACATAAAATAAAACGAATGCTGGCTAACGATCTATCCTGTTCTTATACCATTGACGAGCTGTCTTCTATAGCTTTTATGAATCGTACCAAATTGCAGTCCTGCTTTCAGTTGCTATTTGGTAAAACCATACACGAATATGTTACAGATCTTCGGTTACAAACTGCATATGACTTATTAATAGACGTTGCTAACAACAATTTAACCATTGAAGATATTGCAAACAGGATGGGTTATCGCTATTATAACCATTTTTCTACAGCTTTTAAAAAACGATATGGAAAATCGCCAAACCAATTGAGAGGTAAGTAACAAGCATTTGTATTGCTAATACTCTAAGCGGCCAACAACTACTTTAACCATTTTTTTATAATCTAAATATTTATTGGCTATAGCCAAAATGTCATCAGCTGTACTCCTTTTAATAACGTCTAAATGGTTTTTGTAATAGGTCAGGTCAAGGCCTACGGTATGTACATTTTTGAATTTATCTACATGCGAAAACACATTCTCCAATGAGCCTAAAAAGGTTCCACCGATATAGTTCTTGACCAAATCTAACTCTTCATTTTCGATAGGTGACGTCCTCAATCGGTTAATTTCTGATTCAATTTCAGTCAGGGTTTCTTGGGTAACAGACACTCCCACTTCGGTAGCTATGGTAAAAAAAGCACCGTGTTTTAAAGCACCGATTCCCGAACCAATGCCATAGGTATACCCTTTCTCTTCCCTAATATTAGTCATTAGTCTAGAACCAAAATATCCCCCCAAAATCGTATTGACCAATTGCAAAGCCGAAAAATCCGGATGTGCGCGATTAATACTAGCACAACCAATCCGGATGGCAGATTGTAGTGCATCTGGCTTTTTAATGAGGATCACTTTATCTTCCGTGTTTACCTGAGGAATAGCATAGGTACTTACATCAACGATGGGTTCATCCTTCCATGCCTGTCCAAATAATCTATTTATTGATGAAATCGTTTCTGATGTTACTTTTCCAGCAATATATATGGTACATTGACTCGGACAAATCTGGTGTGTGTAGAGTCTTTGCAAATCTTCACGACAAAGGGTATCATAATCGTTTAGTTCTGGACTGAACCCGTATCTACCGCTTCCAAAAATAGCCTGATTGAATGTCCTCCTGGCGATAAAATCGTTTTTCTTAAGTGATACCGAAAGATTTTGCTTGTTATTACGAATGTATGTGTCCAATTCATGTGCTGGAAAAATACTATCAATTAGAATTTCCTTAATGAGCGGTAGCACATGATTAATATGTTTGTGCAGTACATATAGTGTAAGCGCCGTATGATCAAAAGAATACTCTGGCTGGAGAAATGCACCATAGAAATCAATCTTTTCAGCTATTTCAGCACTTGAATGTTGCTTCGTTCCTTCCAAAAGCATCCCTGCTAAACCCATATTAAGTACAGGGTTAACTAAATGATCAAAACTGATATTGTTAAAAACCCACTCTATTCTGACTAAGTCCTGTTCGCACGCTTCAAACGCAAATAAAGCTATACCATTGTCTAGCCGTTCTTCATGAGGATTTAATAAGTTAACTTGTTCTATATTCTTAAATGTTGGTGCTGTTATTCGTTCCATCGTTTGTCTTCGCTAAATATAATAAAGTAGAGGAGTTTTCTTTTTGAAATAATGCAGTTGCTGCTTCCTGTATAGCCGACGCATCAATTTTTAGGTATGTTCCGATTTCTTGGTTTAACCAATCGGCATTACCAAGTAACTCAAAATAAGCCAAGTTCATAGCTTTGTCCAATATCGATAATTCTGCAAATACCATAGTTGATTCGATTTTATTTTTGACTTTTTCCAATTCATAGTCGGATACAGGAAATCGTTGTAAATCGATCAACTGATCCCAAATTGCTTCTTCAGCCTGTTCAGGTGTTACATGAGGCAGCGGTTTCCCTTCAAGAATAAACAATCCATTATCAATACTACCCGTCAGATACGCATTTATCTCACTAAATAGCAACTGCTCTTTTATCAGTCTTCTATAAAGCCTAGAAGATTTACCTCTTGATAAGATATCCGAAATTAAATCACCAATATAATACTGCTTAGATCGTCTATCTCCCATATGAAAAGCTATATAAATGCTGTTCACAGGTACATCAGCTTCAACGATTTCTCTTCTAGCCTTTGTTTGTTTGGGTTCTGGAGTAATCGCTCGATGGTATTTCTCCCCAGCCGGAATATCGGCAAACCATTTTTCTGTTAGCGCTTTAATTTCATCGGTATGCACATCTCCTGCAACGACCATAATGGCATTCTGTGGGGTATAATGCTTTTTGAAAAACGTCTTGACTTGATCCATGGTGGCTTGCTCAATGTGAGCGAGCTCCTTCCCTATGGTTGCCCATTGATAAGGGTGTTTTTTATAAGCTAAGGGCCGTAATTTGAGCCATACATCACCATATGGTTGGTTCAGGTAGCGCTGTTTAAATTCTTCACATACCACCTGTCGCTGTGTTTCTAAACTCTTTTCGCTAAAAGCTAAGCTAAGCATACGATCGCTTTCCAGCCAAAAAGCTGTTTCCAAATTGATGGCTGGAAGCGTCATGTAATAGTTAGTGAGATCGTTCGTTGTAAAAGCGTTACTTTCACCACCAACACGTTGTAAAGGTAAATCGAATTGTGGAATATTTACTGACCCCCCAAACATGAGGTGTTCAAATAAATGAGCAAATCCAGTTTGATCTGGAGCTTCATCTCTCGCACCAACATCATACAATAAGTTAAGTACGGCCATAGGGGTCGAATGATCTTCATGAATAAGCACCCGCAAACCATTTTTTACCGTAAATTGGTTATATGTTACCATTGTTTATTTTTTTGGATAGCAAACTTAGATAAAATGCTTTGCATTCACGAACCTAAAGTAATAATAAAACTTCACGGCGCATGATTAACTGTTATAAGCAATTTATCTTCTATGTATTATTTGATATTCATGGATATGGTATATACAATTTATCGAATAATCAGCGATTCAGTACCTATAAAAGTAAAAGCTCCTTGTGAAAAAAGCGAAAGTTAGTTATGTTTGCTTCACCATAAAATACATGGTTAAACGATAATACCAGCAGAAGCGCTAATTAAACCCTATACATGAATCCAATTAATCGTGACATGACCGTTCCTGATTTGCTCAGGAACGTAGTAGAAAACATTCATCCTGAAACGCATCCATTTCTTATTCATTATTATGAAGGCAAGTGGCGCGAAATCAGTTATCGTACAGCTTTTGAACATATTCACGCCGTTTCTGCTTATTTACTTTCAATTGGTTTAAAAAAGGGTGATCGCGCAGCTCTATTATTAGAAAACGGGCCCGATTACGTCTATTTTGATCAAGGAATACAACAAATCGGTGTTGTTAATGTATCCATTTACCCTACCCTCCCAGAAGCCGATACAGAATACATTTTGAATGATTCTGGTGCACGCACCATTATTACCAATACACCTTTTCTCTTTAGGAAAATAATAAAGATTGCCAATAACTGTCCATCGCTCATCCGCATTATACCTACTTTTGACGGATACGGGAAATACCTGAACGGATTAGCGCTCCAAGCGGGGGTCATTCCGTTCAATGAGGTACTTAAAACTGGTAAATCGCTTACCAAACAGTATGCTAACGATATTACTAGTGCACGGGAAGGGATTTTAATAAGCGATATTTCCACCCTCATTTATACTAGCGGAACCACAGGTACCCCAAAGGGCGTTATGCTGACCCACGCCAATTTAACCAAAAATGTAAGCGCCTGTTTAGATCAAATCGTAGAAGTTGATCAACACGAAACATTTCTTTCCTTCTTACCTCTATCGCATGTCTTTGAACGTACAGCCACTTACCATGTTTGTATGGCTACAGGCGCAAAAATAGCCTTTGCCCAAAGCATCGATTTGCTTGCTAAAAACATGGTTGATGTAAAACCTACCGTCATTTGTGCTGTTCCTCGTTTGCTGGAAAAAATTCACGATAAGGCTATCAAAAATGGAACAGAAAGTGGTTTAGCGAAAGCGAAGATATTTAAATGGGCACTAAAAAAAGGAAAGCAATACCGGGAAAGAAAAGTAGCAAATAAAGCGCCAGGACCATTGTTAAATGCTCAATTTAGATTGGCAAAAAAACTGGTTTTCTCTAAAATACAAGATAAAACCGGAGGAAAGTTAAAATTCATGATTTCTGGCGGAGGAGCCCTTCCAAAGAATGTAGGTGAATTTTTCGGCGATATTGGAATAAAAATTTTAGAAGGTTATGGTTTAACGGAAACTTCACCGGTAGTAGCTGTCACGGAATTTAATCGACAAGTATACGGAACAGTAGGACGAATTCTACCGGGAATAACCGTTGGTATTCAAGATACCGATACGAATCAAATTTATACGCAACAGACGCATGAACATTTTGATCCAAGCTATGATAGTGAAGAAGGCGAAATTATCATCAAGGGACATTGTGTGATGAAAGGTTATTGGAATAAACCGGAGGAGACAAAGCATGTCATCGATAAGGATGGTTGGTTCCATACCGGTGATATTGGTAAATTTTATAAAGGAAACCTCAAGATTACCGATCGGTTAAAAAATATGCTGGTTAATGCCTATGGCAAAAACATCTACCCCACACCGGTGGAAAACACCTATTTGAAAAGTAAGCGAATTGAACAGATTTTCCTTATTGGAGATGGCCGAGAATACATAACAGCCATTATTGTACCACAACAGGAATTACTTAAAGAAACATTCAATCTGAAAGACAGCTTTTTCGAGCAAATAAATCCTTTTATTGAAGACATCGCCATTATCGACTGGATTGAACACGATATCAAGCAACTTTCTAATGAATTGGCCAAGTTTGAACGTATTAGGTCTTTTAAGGTGAAACGAAAGCCATTCCGTATAGATACCGGAGAACTAACCCCAACATTAAAGACCAAAAGACGGGTTATTGAAAAGCTATATGCCAAGGCAATTGAAGAGCTTTATGGTTAGTGATGGAGTTAAATAGTCAAGTTGTAGAGTAGTTAAGTTATAAAATACTATATCACTACTCAACAACTACTATCACTACTTAGCTATTCCGCTAAAGCCTTTTCTTTATTGTAGCTTTCGTTATGCACGCTCGCTACAGCTCTACCAGACGGGTCGTTGAGATTTTGGAAAGAAGCATCCCAAGCTAATGCCTCAGGTGTACTGCACGCCACAGATTTCACTGAAGGTACACATGCCGCAGCAGAATCAGAAGGAAAATGTTCACTAAAAATACTCCGATACAAATACTCCTCTTTAGACATTGGCGGATTAATATGGAAACGATATTTAGCATTAGCCAACTCTTCATCCGACACAGATCTTGTTGCCTGTTCTTTTAAAGTATCGATCCAACTATAACCTACCCCGTCAGAGAATTGTTCCTTTTGACGCCAGGCGATACTTTCGGGAAGATAATCTTCAAAAGCCTTACGCAAAATCCATTTTTCCATTTTCCCATTGCCCGCCATTTTATCCGCCGGATTAAGGCGCATGGCAATATCCATAAATTCTTTATCCAAAAAGGGCACCCTACCCTCAATACCCCACGCTGCTAAAGACTTATTTGCCCGCAAGCAATCGTATAGATGAAGTTTACCCAATTTGCGAACCGTTTCCTCATGGAAAGCTTTTGCATCAGGTGCTTTATGGAAATACAAATAGCCTCCAAATAACTCATCTGACCCTTCTCCACTCAATACCATTTTTATGCCCATAGACTTAATGACCCTGCCCAATAAATACATGGGTGTAGAAGCCCGGATAGTGGTAACATCATAGGTTTCCAAGTGATAAATAACGTCTCTTATCGCATCTAAACCCTCTTGGATAGTAAAATGAATTTCATGATGTATGGTTCCGATATGATCGGCAGCTTTTCGAGCAGCAGCTAAATCCGGCGAACCTTTCAATCCAACGGCAAATGAATGTAAAGAAGGATACCATGCATTCTCGGTATCATTAGATTCGATGCGTTTGGAAGCAAATTTTTTAGTGATAGCTGCAATAATCGATGAATCTAGCCCTCCAGATAGTAATACACCATAAGGCACATCAGACATCATTTGACGGTGAACAGCATCTTCCAATCCCTTTCTCAATACCGCTATGTCGGAGACATTCGTAGCAACATTTTCATAGTCTTCCCAATCACGCTTATACCATTGTTGTAGCCCTTGACCCTGTTCACTATAAATGTAATGCCCCGGTTTGAACTCCTGAATACTATTACAAATGCCTTCCAGTGCTTTTAATTCCGAAGAAACGTAGAAATTGCCTTTCTTATCCCATCCCATGTAGAAGGGGATAATACCAATATGATCTCTGGCGATGAGGTAAACGTCTTTTACGGTATCATAAAGTGCAAATGCAAAAATGCCGTTCAAATCTTCTAAAAACTTTGGACCTTTTTCTTTATAAAGCGCTAAGATAACTTCACAGTCAGAATTAGTGGAAAAATTATAATTTGGAAGTTGTTGACGAAGCAAACGGTGATTGTAAATTTCACCATTAACGGCAAGAACAACCGTTCCGTCTTCACTATATAATGGCTGTTTTCCAGATTGTGGATCAACAATAGCCAATCGCTCATGAGCTAATATCGCTTTATCCGAACTAAAAATACCCGACCAATCCGGACCACGATGACGAATCTTCTTCGCCATTTCCAACACTTGAGCTCGTAAATCTTGCGATTTAACTTTTAAATCAAATGCACCAATAATTCCACACATAAATTTATTTTTTACTAGCTAAATTTTAACAAATTATAAATGTTTACAAATTAAAGAAATATTATTCAATATTTGCAAGATTTAACATATTTTTTAATAATTTTAATAACATATATTACAATTCTTTGAAAAAACACACAACAGCAAACTGTTACGAAAAACCGGTTTACGTTAAAAAAATCACAAAACACTGGCTATCAGCAAGTCTTTACTAAATTCGAAATTGCAAAACTGTATGTATTGGTTTTTTCAGAGCAGCGGCGATTACTGCCAAGAATGATTAGTCATCATAAAATTAGTACAAACTTAGACAAAATGCCTGGTATTTACGAATATCAAATTAAGTTATTTCCGTCTAAGATTAATCAGGAAGTAAAATAGACAAGTCGCTTAGTAAGATAAAATTTTGCCAACAATAAAAAAGGGCTATGTGCACTCGAATGCACATAGCCCTTTTTTATTGCTAACGGTATATTTAAGCTTCTCCTGTAGCCTCTACTGGCACTACAGAAACGTATGATCTGTTGTCTGCTTTCTTGCGAAAAACAACTTTTCCGTCAATTAAAGCAAAAAGCGTATGGTCTTTACCGATACCTACATTTTTGTCAGGGTGGTGTTTTGTACCTCTTTGGCGGACAATAATATTACCAGCTATTGCTGTTTGACCACCAAAAATCTTAACTCCTAATCTTTTGCTATGTGATTCGCGGCCGTTTTTCGAACTACCCGCACCTTTTTTATGAGCCATATCTTAATTTATTTATAACAGGGAATCCCTATTCATTTAAAATAATCTTATAACGTAATATCCGTAATCTGGATTTTCGTAAATTGTTGACGATGTCCGTTTTTCTTTTTGTAGCCTTTACGACGTTTCTTTTTGAAAACGATTACTTTATCCCCTTTTAAATGTGACAAAATCTTAGCTGAAACCTTAGCACCAGCCACACTTGGAGTTCCAACTGTAAACTTGCCACCATTTTCTGCTAACAGTACATTGTCAAATTCAATACTAGCGCCTTCATCTCCCTGTAGACGGTGCACAAAAAGATGCTGGTCTTTTGCAACCTTAAATTGCTGTCCGGCTATATTTACTATTGCGTACATTGTTAATTGTTTAAAAATTAATTTATGTTAAAAATTCGAAGCGCAAAGATATATCAAATAATTGAAAGATACAAACGGATTTCGCACAACTTATTTTCGATCCTCAGCATCTTTTAAAATGCCCTGAACTTCAGTAATCATCGTTTTTGCGGCATCGCGTAATTTTGGATCGCCAGGATAATTGGTATCAAAAATCATTTGTTTGCTTTTTTCCTTATAGGTAAACTTTAATAAAAAACGCATCACATTTGCTGTGCTATCTGTATTTCCAGGAACGGTCATATCATCGGGAAAATTCCAGAAACCGTATTCTACCGCTTTCCGGTGTAAATAAAGTAAATCATCCTGTCTCAATTTTAAGGTTGTTTTAACAACAGAATCGCTTTTATTAACGTATTGATAATTGGTCGTTTTCGAATCAAAAGTGGTGAACATCCGATCAGGCGGTCCATAACTAAAGGTGATGGATTCAAAATCTGAAAACCGGAAAGGTGCATTTTTAATCATTTGGCTATAGTAAAATATACAATAACCTAAAAAAGGCACAATAATACAGATATACAGAAAAATTTTTCTTGCGCGATCACTCATATGGTCAACAATTTACAAATTTATAGTTTACGACACTTTTGTTATTAGCGATTAATACTTATTCAGTCTGTTGTGTACGACTATCATTATGAGGTACTTTTACTTCTAAAAGCGTTTTGTTGGTCGGTGCATTGGGGTCAAATTCATTTTCCCACTTAGCGATGACTGCTGAGGCTAAACAATTTCCCAGTACGTTAACCGATGTTCTTGCCATATCCATTAATTCATCGATACCTAGAATAATAAAGATAGGCCAAACGGGTAAGTGAAAAGATGCGGCAGTACCCATCAATATCACTAACGAGGCTCTAGGAATTCCAGCCACTCCTTTGCTGGTGATCATGAGTGTAAAAACCATTAAGAGCTGTTCTCCAAAAGACATATGGATGCCGGCAGCTTGCGCTACAAATACACTTGCTAACGAAAGATATAACGTCGTACCATCGAGGTTAAAGCTATAACCGGTGGGCATAACAAAAGCAACGATCTTTCGAGGTACGCCAATACTTTCCATCGCTTCCATAGCCCTGGGCAACGCCGCTTCAGAGCTGGTGGTAGCAAATGCTATGGAGATGGGCTCTCCTACGGCCTTTATAAAACGCGTTAGAGGTAATCCAATTAAAAGTGCTATCGGCAGAAATACCAATAAAATAAAAGCAATCAAAGATGCATATAGTGTGACTAAAAGCTGGAAAAGATTAACGAGTACGCCTAGGCCCATATGCCCTACCGTATAAGCCATTGCTGCACCTACACCAATTGGGGCGAGATACATGACGATGTTGGTAAATTTAAACATCGTTTCGGAAAGACTTTCTACAAAATTTACCATGGGCGCCCGTTTTTTTTCGGGTACCATAATTAATGCAAGTCCGAATATTACGCTAAAAATCACAACCTGTAACACTTCTCCTTCTGCTACTGATTTAGCTATATTTTCAGGAAAAATATGCAAGATAATATCGGCCGCCGTTTGCGGTTTAACATTAGTTAGCTCTTCATGTTGATTCTTTGGCGGTTTAATTCCCATACCCGCTTGGCTAATATTAATGGCGGCCAAGCCAATGAATAACGCAATGGTGGTGACCAATTCAAAATAAAGGAGCGACTTCCATCCCATCCGACCCACTTGTTTAATATCGGAATGACCAGCTATTCCATAAACCAACGTTCCAAAAATCAAAGGCGCAACAATGGTTTTTATTAATTTTAAAAAAGCTTTACTAGCCACCTGCATGCCTATACCTATATGCGGCCAATCGTGACCTATATTTGCACCAATAACCAACGCGATCAAAATCCACGCAGTTAATGTTTTTTTCTTAAAGCCATAAACGATTAATCCTAAAACAGCAAGCCACCTGAAAACGAACAGTACACTTTCTGGAATCACATGAAAAATAAAATCTACAGCGTATAATATGGCAACGATACTAAGGGTACATAGCAGGAATATTACGGTGGCTCTTGACTTCATATAATACGTTTTACTTTGCGGAATTCCGCAAACTTAGATAAAATGCTTGACATTCACGAAGCCCCTACGCAAACTTTAGGATGAAGCATTGCACATTCAAGTACCCTTTCTGTGCTTTAGCTTTCTATTTTTTCTTTTTAATTTTCACTTAACACTTGAAATAAAGTAAGTTTGTAACATCGCCCATTATACGTAGTCTAATCGTTTAGTTAAAGTAAAAATGGCGCAAAAAGAGGCACTATTTAAGGAAATTTTTGATCAAAATAGCAAGAAGGTTTATCACCTTTGTTATGGTTATACCGGAGATAGTGACTCGGCCAATGATCTTATGCAGGAAACCTTTATCAAGGTTTGGCAAAACCTTGATAAGTTTAGAAATCAATCGCAATTATCTACTTGGATTTATCGTATTGCCGTAAACACTTGTCTATCTTATTTACGCGTTGAAAAAAGAAAAGCAACCGATGAGATCAACGAGCGGATTATCGAAACAAAAGCAGAAGATGTTTCAGAAAAACAGGAACAAGTCAATCAACTCTATAAATGCATTTCGCAATTAGAAGAAAATGAACGGATTATTATCACTATGGTATTAGATGAGATACCCTATCAAGAAATTGCCGACATATCCGGGATATCCGAGGGGAATCTTCGGGTAAAAATACATCGCATTAAAAATAAGCTAACTGAAATTTATAATCGTCATGAAAGATTTTAATGAATTAAAACAGCTTTGGCATGTGCAGCAGGAACATGATGGTGTTAGCTACAATGCTATCCGAAATACGATAAAACAAACAAAGAATAAATATACGGCAAAACTTTTGAGCCATGTTATTAGTGTTGCAGTCATCGTACTGATAACCTTTTATATTTTTATTACTATACCATTTTATACCTGGACCACCCAACTTTCTATGCTGATTGTACTCATATGTTTAGTTTATTACATGCTTATTCAAATAAAGGATTATCGTGCTATCCATAACAGCGAAAATCTTCTAAATAAACCGGAAGTTTATATTTCCTATTTACAAGCATACAAAAAACATCGTTACAAACTCAACACTCAAAATTATACGGTTTATACCGTTTGCCTATCCGTAGCATTTGCACTATACCTCATAGAAATGTCTTTCTATGTCTCTCGAATGACCTTAATTATATTTGTTGTAGCAACTGTCATTTGGTTTCTCATCTGCTACTTTGTATTGATGAAAGTATATATTAGAAAGGAAAGTGAAAAGCTACAAGAACTTATCAATAAATTAAAAGATTTAAAAGATCAATTTGTGGAGTGATGAGCTATGAGTATCGCCCCTTTTTATTAAGTTTGCGCCGATGATCGAAATATTTACCGATGGCGCTTCAAGTGGCAATCCTGGGCCGGGAGGATATGGGGTTATCTTAAAAGCCGGAAAATACTATAAAGAGTTAGCAGAAGGGTTTAGAAAAACAACCAATAACCGCATGGAACTGCTAGCCGTTATCAAAGGTTTGGAAGCCTTAAAAAAACCTGGAAATGAAGTCACGATCTATTCCGATTCAAAATATGTGGTAGATGCCGTTGAAAAAAAATGGGTGTTTGGATGGCTTAATAAAGGGTTTGCAGGAAAAAAAAACAGTGATCTCTGGTTGCGCTTTTTACAGGTATATAAATTACATCAGGTAAAATTTGTTTGGGTAAAAGGTCATGCTGGTCATCCGGAAAATGAACGCTGCGATCAGCTAGCGGTAAAAGCAGGACAAGATAGACAGCGTCATCAAATCGATACCGTTTTTGAGCAAGAGGCTAATAAATTATGATTACTCAATACCCAGCAACATAACGATTCATCACCTCTTCTATTCCCCAAAAACCAATTCGCCAAAAAATTCGGGTAAATGAAAGTTTGGTTCTGGTGCGTCAATGGCATTCCAAGAAAGGAAATGCGGGACAGGTAAATCATCACCACATTTATAGAAGTTTCCCGTACATTTTTTTCCTTTAATCGTCTCTAATTGATCATAAACAAAAGTATTAAACGGAATATGAATGAATAGATCCCACGTAAAATCTCCCTTCTTGCCGTGGATGGTAGCATCCGTTTCAATAGCTTCAATAAGCACCTCGGGCAAAAAAATTCTGGAAGCCTTGTCTGATTGGCCATAGCCTGCCAAGACAGTGCCTATACCGTTAAACTCAAAATTGTAATAGTTTTCCTGATCCCATGAAATAAAAAACTCTACACAACTATCTTTATAAACCGGTTCATTAATCCCTGTATAACAAGCTTTAAAACAGCGTTCATTAACCTGATATTGGAGTATAATGCCATCCAGATTATGAGCTATCTTAAAAACCACTGCCGGTGTATAAGGGTATACTTGCCAATTTACACGAGCTATAGGGTGACTTTCAAATTTACGCAGGCTTTCTCGAAGCGCTACCCCCGATGAATTTAGGTTAATGTCCGATACGTAAGGAATGATCAACTGCATGATTAAGTATTTCAAGTAAGGTAAACGTTCGCTTCCTTTTCTACAATATTTCGTAATAAAGATTCGTGTTGCTCAATTTCACTGACCAATTTCATCTGTGCCCTTGTTCGTTGAAGATTATGCTCTGAATGACTTATTTTATAATAGGTATCCCCATTTAAATAATCGGTCAGAAAACGTACCATTTGCATATAAGGTAATAATAAAACGCCATCTACTAGCGATTTCACCTCCATAGGATAGAGAAAATGGTGAGCTGTTTCCAAATAACCTTCCGTATAGGCTTGAAATAAGGAAATATTTAATTGCACTTTGTTGAGGTCTTCCTCATCTTCTGCAGCTGTATTAATAATGGTACGTATAGCATCGCCAAAATCATAAGCAATATAACCCGGCATCACCGTGTCCAAATCGATGACACATTGTGCTTCATCCTGACGATTGAGCAGCACATTATTAAACTTGGTATCGTTATGGGTTATACGCAAAGGAATCTGTGATTTCGCAGCCATATGAAGGACAGTATTCATTTTGTTTTCCCGCTCTAAAATGAAATCGATCTCTTGGTCGACGTTAGACGCCCGCTTCACTGCATCCTTGTGCAAGGCTTCCCTAAAGTCCCTTAATCTGCTGGCAATATTTAAAAAGTTGGGAATGACTTCGTAAATATCACGCGGGTTGAGATCGGCCAGCATCGCTTGAAATTGACCGAATGCCCTCCCACCTTCCCGAGCTTGTTGGGTTGTCTCTACAATATCGTACGTTTTCGTATCTTCAATAAGAATGAAGATCCTCCAATAACGATTGTCCTCATCTTTATGGTATAACTTGCCTTCCTTTGTCGAAATAAGCGTTAATACCCTACGTTCAATGTCTTGTACGCCATCCAAAGCTAATTTCTCCTTAATATGCTTACATACCATTGCAATATTCTTCATTAGATGATCAATATCCTTAAATACATGGTTATTAATTCGCTGAAGCATATAATTTGGCCCATCATTCGTATCGGTAACAATTTTATACGTATCATTAATATGCCCTGTACCAAAAGGCATGATCTGGACAGGTTTACCCGATATCGCAAAAAAATTCACTATAGGTAAAAATGCTAACGCGTTATTATTTGTATTGGTCATTAATATACGTTTAAAATTTTAAGCTGATAATCATTAAAATTACAACAAACGGCTAGTTTTTGTAATTTTCTGCAATATGCAAAAATGAAAAACAACTTCATACATAATTAAAAACACAACCGATTGCGCAATTTTTTGAAAATAGAGCAATCGGTTGCATGGTTTTTTATTGGATTGTTTTTTATATGTTTGTTCAGTGCATGTGTTTTTCATAAAGAAAGCCCACGCGTTAGTACCTAATAATCAAAACAATACCTAATGAATAGAAGGAGTTTTATTAAATCAGGATCAATGGCCGCCGCAGCAACTGGCATTTTATCACACACGACTGCTCTGGCACAAGGGAAAAGCAAGATTCGTTTAGCTTTTATAGGTGTAGGCATGCGTGGACGAAACCATGTAGCATTAGCGCTTAGAAGAGATGATATCGACGTTGTTGCAATATGTGACACACAAGAAAGTTCGCTGGCAAGCTGTAGAAAACAATTCCAAAAAGCAAATAAAAAATTACCTAAAGAGTATACAGGAGGTGAAGACGCCTATAAGAAAATGCTCGATCAGGAGAAATTAGATGCTGTTGTCATCGCTACACCTTGGCAATTTCATAAGCCTCAAGCAGTAGATGCCATGAAAGCAGGTTTATATGTTGGCTGCGAAGTAATTGCTGGTTTGACGGTAGACGATCACTGGGAAGTAGTAAAAACATCAGAACAAACCGGAAAGCCCTATATGACGTTGGAGAATGTTTGTTATCGCCGCGATGTGATGGCCGTTCTTAACATGGTGAGGCAGCAGCTTTTCGGTGAGCTGATTCACTTAGAAGGTGGTTACCAGCATGATCTACGAGGAGTACTGTTCAATAATGGCACACAACCTTATGGAGGGGGTGTGGAATATGGACCAAAGGCTTTTAGTGAAGCACAATGGCGTACCCAGTTTAATATTGATCAAGATGGGGATCTATATCCTACTCATGGTTTAGGCCCGCTCATGCACTATACAAAAATCAACCACGGTAATCGCATGACGAATATGGTGTCTTTTTCAAGCAAAGCAAGAGGATTGGCTGATTATGTGCAAAAACAGTCGCCAGGTCATCCCAATGCGAAAATCCATTATAAAAATGGGGATGTCACTACGACATTGATCAATTGCGCCAATGGAGAAACCCTTTTATTATCACATGATGTCCATTTACCTAGGCCCTATTCACTAGGTTTTAGGGTACAAGGAACTGACGGACTGTGGATGGATGTAAGTAACACCATCTATATTGAAGGAAAATCGGCTAAGGATGATGTATGGGATAATGCTGACGAATGGTTAAAAAAGTATGATCACCCCCTATGGGCAAAATACGCCAATGATGCAGCTGGAGCTGGACACGGTGGAATGGATTGGTTTGTGTTTAACGGTTTTATTGAAGCGGTTAAACAAAATAGGCAAACGCCAATTGATGTCTACGATTCCGTTTCGATGAGCGTCATTACACCTTTGTCTACCCAATCTTTAGCTGAAGGAAATAAATCAGTTGAAATTCCTGATTTTACGAATGGAAAATGGAAAGAACGCAAAGATGTGTTCGCATTAGATGATAGTGGCTTCTAAAAAGAAGTCATGGTGTTTGGATAATTGGTTGGCTGTGGAGCAAAGGTTCCACAGCTTTTTTATTTCGTCTAATCTTGATGATTTATTGATTACGAGCAATTGACAAGGGAAACTCAAAAATTAGTTACCTTTGCCGCATGATTTCGAATGAGGTTCCAACAGATGGCTCTCTTCTTCCATTGATGGAAGAATTTTATACCATTCAGGGTGAAGGTTACCATACCGGGAAGGCAGCTTATTTTATACGTTTAGGGGGCTGCGATGTAGGCTGCCATTGGTGTGATGTAAAAGAAAGTTGGGACGCCAATGTACATCCTTTGACAAAGGCCGATACCATCATCGATCATGCGGCACAATATCCTGCAAAAACAGTGGTTATTACTGGTGGAGAACCGTTGATTTATAATCTTGATTATCTAACCAAGGGCTTGCATAAAGCGGGTATAAAAACCTTTATGGAAACTTCTGGAGCATATCCATTGAGTGGTGAATGGGATTGGATATGCTTATCGCCTAAAAAATTTAAAGCCCCCTTACCTGAAGTAATCGAGGCTGCCGGTGAATTAAAAGTCATTGTTTTCAATAAAAGCGACTTCGCTTGGGGGGAAACCTATGCGAAGCAAATGCCTGCAGGAAAGAAATTATACCTCCAACCAGAATGGTCAAAAGCCCAGCAAATGACACCATTGATTATTGACTATGTAAAGGCTCATCCTCAATGGGAAATATCATTACAAACACATAAATATTTGAATATTCCATAACCTAAAAAACAACACTATGGCTTGGGTTTACCTTGTAATTGCAGGACTGTTTGAGATCGGTTTTACTTCTTGCTTAAAATTGTCTAATAATTTTAGTAATGTGAAGTGGTCTATTGGTTTTTTTGTCTGTATCATATGTAGCTTTCTGTTACTAAATAAAGCTATTCAACATATTCCTATCGGTACGGGGTATGCTGTTTGGACCGGTATTGGGGCCGTAGGAACAGCTATTGTAGGCATAATATGGTATAAGGAACCTGCTGATTTTTGGCGATTGTTTTTTATTTTTACCCTGATCGCCTCTATTATTGGATTAAAGGTTGTAGCAAAATAAATCGGAAGATATTACGAGGTATTTAAAAATTAAAATGACTATCAGACAAATCACCAAGAGGAGTTTAAACACCTCATCTTAACCGCAGCGGAAGACCCATTAAACAAACAACTGTCTATCTACTAGTATTCGTTTTAAAGGCATTGATGAGCTCCCTACGGTCGGTTTGACTATGCTCGATATGACGAATGAGGCGCTTCACTCAATATAACGAGAAGTGTTACGTTTCTTAGGTGAACTCCCCGATAGTCATCAAAATCAATATCAGTTAGCCGTTTCTACAAGCGCATGTTCTTTTGCAGACAGATATCGCTCTGCCTCTAAAGCAGCCATACAACCACTGCCTGCAGCAGTTACAGCCTGCCTATAAATATGATCTTGTACATCGCCTGCAGCAAACACTCCTTCTATATTGGTTTGGGTACTGTCCGCTTTTGTCAATAAATAGCCAGATTCATCCATATCCAACCATCCAGCAAAAATCTCTGTATTTGGTTTATGGCCAATAGCTACAAAAAATCCGGTGATATTGAGGATGCGTTGCTCCTTCGTTTGATTATTCATCACCCGTAAACCATTGACAGTTTTACCATCTCCTAAGATTTCCTCTGCCTCTGTATTGTAATGGATTTCAATATTTGGTGTATTGAATACCCTATGTTGCATAGCCTTAGAAGCTCGGAATTCATCCCGTCTTACCAGCATATGTACTTTATTACAAAGTTTTGCGAGATAAGTCGCTTCTTCAGCAGCTGTATCTCCTGCGCCTACAATGGCAACATCCTGCCCTTTAAAAAAGAAACCATCACACACCGCACAAGCGGAGACACCAAAACCGTTATACTTTTGTTCACTAGGTAGACCAAGCCATTTTGCTGTAGCACCAGTGGCTATAATTACAGTATCAGCATAGATAATCTTGATTTCATCAATGGTAACCTTATGGATCGGACCAGAAAAATCTACCGCCGTTGCGTATCCAAAACGGATGTCCGTACCAAACCGTTCTGCTTGTTTTCTAAAATCCTCCATCATTTCCGGTCCCATAATACCGGCCGGATAACCTGGAAAATTCTCTACATCAGTTGTTTGCGTCAATTGCCCTCCAGGAACTATTCCGGTATACAATACCGGTTTCAAATCAGCACGTGCCGCATAAATTGCTGCAGTATAACCCGCTGGGCCCGAACCTATAATTAAGCACTTAACGTGTTCTATTTCTTCAGCCATGTAATTTGTGTTTTTTGATGCAAAGATACGGATTCTCCTAAAGCCTTGCGTTTATCATTTGTAAATTTCCTAGCGCTCTTTAACTGCTGTTTTTAGGTATGCGTTGCCACTTGAGTTGCGGGTTGTGCGTCAACACTCGCTCTATGTTCATTTTCATTAACTAATTATCAAAATTGGCCAATCATTTCATTAGCTAATACCTACGTCTGTATTACCCCTACGTTAAAGGGCTCTGTTACTGGACATTGATTGGCCGCCTCAATACCCATCGATACAATCTGCCTGGTATCCAACGGGTCAATAATGCCATCTATCCATAAACGCGCGGCAGCGTAATAGGGTGTCGTTTGTTTATGGTATTTAGCTTTTATATCATTTAAAAGTTCCTCTTCTACCTGTTCACTCAATTGTTCCCCTCGCGACTTTAAAGTTGCTTTCTGTATTTGCAATAACGTTTTGGCTGCTTGTTCTCCTCCCATTACGGCTATTTTGGCCGATGGCCAAGCATAAATTAAACGCGGATCATAAGCCTTTCCGCACATGGCGTAGTTACCTGCTCCATAAGAGTTGCCAACGATAAATGTAAATTTCGGAACTACCGAATTGGCCACAACATTTACCATCTTGGCCCCATCTTTAATAATACCTCCTTGTTCGGATTTGCTACCCACCATGAAACCTGTTACATCTTGCAAAAAGACCAAGGGAATCTTTTTTTGATTACAGTTCATTATAAATCTAGTTGCCTTATCGGCCGCATCAGAGTAAATCACCCCACCAATTTGCATTTCCCCCTTTTTGCTTTTAACCACTTTCCGCTGATTGGCTACAATGCCTACTGCCCAACCATCAATTCGGGCCAAACCACAGATGATACTTTTACCATATAGGGCTTTATATTCTTCAAAGTCGGAATGATCTACTAAACGCAAAATGATATCCAACATATCATAAGGCTTTTCCCTTGAATCGGGAAGTAACCCATAAATTGCTTCGCTATCCAAAGCGGGTAAGACTGGTTTTACACGATTAAATCCAGCAGTAAGCGGTGCTCCGATTTTAGAGATGATATTTTTAATATTATCCAAGCAACTTTTCTCGTCCGGACATTTATAATCCGTGACACCCGATATTTCACAATGCGTCGTTGCCCCACCAAGAATTTCATTCGTCACGTCCTCACCAATAGCCGATTTCACCAAATAAGATCCCGCCAGAAATACAGAGCCCGTTCCATCGACAATCATGGCTTCGTCACTCATAATCGGTAAATAGGCTCCGCCAGCCACACAAGCTCCCATAATAGCTGCTATTTGCACGATACCTTGGCTGCTCATGCGTGCATTATTTCTAAAGATTCGTCCAAAATGCTCTTTATCCGGAAAAATTTCATCTTGCAGGGGTAAATAAACACCAGCCGAATCGACCAAATAGATAATCGGTAAACGGTTTTCCAGGGCTATTTCCTGTGCTCTAAGATTTTTCTTTGCGGTTATTGGAAACCATGCACCCGCTTTTACCGTAGCGTCATTCGCAACGACAATACATTGCCGGTTTGCAATGTACCCTATCACTACAACAACACCAGCAGAAGGGCAACTACCTTGTTCTGGATAAAGATCCTCGCCAGCCAATGCTCCAATTTCCAATGAAGGTTTATCACGATCGAGTAAATAGGCAATACGTTCTCTTGCCAATAGTTTGCCTTTTTCCTGTTGCTTTTTAGCAGCCTCCGCCCCCCCGCCTAAGAAAACTTGCTTTAAACGACTTTTTAGCTTATAAACAGCCTGCTTATTAGCATCTTCATGCTTATTAAAATCAAGGTTCATAATCGATATATTGAGTCCTCTATCCGTCAGGCCGATAGCGTATCTATTTTTTGGCCATTGTCCTTTTTGTAATGGATTATTAGAGGTGTTGATTAACCAATTTAGATTCTAAAACGATGCGTTGTCCGTCTGTTAAACTCGTATCCTCTGTTCCACCTGCTACATTTTTGTCGATTAAGTCGAACAACATTTGTAACGCCAAAGCACCTTGCTTTCCGGGAAACTGTTCTATGGAAGCCATCGGCGGATTTTCCATATATTTCCAAATGGGATAGTTAGCATAACTAATAAAGAAAATATCCTGATTTACCGTTAATCCTTTTTTTCTAACAGCATTCATGGCATCTAAGGTAACATAATCATTAAAAGAAATGACAGCAGATGGCCTAGTGCTCAGATTAAGCAATTCGAGTACAGCTTGTTCATTACCTTTTTCAGACAGATCGGTATATACGATATAATCTTTGTTTAAAGAGATATTATGGTTAGCTAACGCTTCGACAAAGGCTTCTTCGCGTTCTTTGCTTGCTGGTAAGTGGGCCGGACCGTTAATAAATGCAATTGCGTGATGACCACATGAAACAAAGGTATCGATTGCTTCATGCATACCCGTTTTTAAATTGCTTACAATAGCATTCGTATGGACCAAATCGGGTACGCAATCGAAAAAAACAACGGGTATTCCTGCTTGCTGCAAGACAGCTATATAATCAAATTCACGAGTATTCTTTGCAGATGATAAAATAATGCCATCGACACGATGTCCTTTCATCGTATTAATAATGCGCAGCTCGCGTTCAGGGTCATCTAAAGACTGGCCAAGAATGACCGTATAGTTATTGCTGTTGGCTAAATTTTCAATTTCGCTGATCGCTGCAGAAAAAAAAGCTTCGGATAGGCTAGGTAAAATGACACCAATGGTAAAGGTTTTCCGCTGCTTAAAGAAGATAGCTGTTCTATTCGGTTCATAATTTAATTCCTCTGCTAGCTTTTTAACACGCATAGTGGTTACCAAACCGATACTTGGATGATCATTAAGGGCCCTGGAAACCGTTGATGTAGAAATTTTTAATCGTTTGGCGATTTCTTTAATAGTTGGTTGTTTGCCTTTATTCATAAATATCAAGAATTAAACGCCCTATTATCAGGCAGAACAGCGATTGTAATATAAACATATTAAAATCTAATAGCAAGTTACGAAATCTTTTACTGAATATCGCAATGCTAAGAATTATGCAAGCTAACTAACTGTATTTTTTAAAATAGAACCTGTTTATTTTACTTTTTCACCGCGAAAAAAGGTAACAAAACCGAAGAGCGCAGCGATGAGCTCATGAACCGAGTGAACCGAGTTCATGAATACCATTGATAGCAAACACGAATAATACCCTAAAGTAAAAACCATTTTATTCATAAAAGCTCTCGCGATAGAGAATTGCTTCAAAGGTAGTGCCTCCCAATGCAAACCGCAAACGCTAAGGCGGTTTTTAAGCAGAACGAAGATTATCTACCAAGCAAGCAGGAGCGTAAATATATTCCATAAACCACTGTCGTTAAATAAGGTAATACACACATCTTAACCGATGTGGTTATGCTTCGAATTAAGGAATTTTTGTATAGGTAAGTAATCTACCTGATGCTCTAAATCTGTATCTTTTATCGTATCTTCCTTTCCAAAAAGAAGTACATCTGCTAATTCAAGATGATTTTCCTGTAATATAGGTATTAATGGCTGCTGATATCCTTGAATAACCAATTCATCATAAAAATACGTTTTAATAGCTTTAGCAAGTTCACCCCAAGCCAGTTGTTTTAGTTTATTGAGCTGCATCAGCGGATTTCCTTTAGTTAAAATAAACACCCGTTTCCCTGCTGAGACAATTGCTTTTAAAAGGTTTTCTACCTCTCCAAATAAAAGTAAGGGTAAAGGTAATTTTGCCTGGACATGTAAGCGATTAAATTGCGCCCGATAGTTAGCATCAATCCCAAAGGCGTCTGCGGCTCGATCAAAAATACCTGCGGCACCATGGTATGTATAAGCTTTTTGAAAAAAAGCGACTAGATCCTCTGCTGGTGGTACCGTTTCGGTATATTCCAACAAATGGGCAAAGAGATAATATACCTGTAAAAGATAATCACGTTCGGGATACAATACATCGTCCAATTCAAAAATAAATGCCTTTTTATGCGAATCTAATTCCTTATATGTTAGTATCTCCATTTAATCACTTTCAAGACAACAAAAAAATAGGTCTTCCCCTGAATCAGCGACCAAACACACTCCTGATCGATCGTCTAAAGCAATAGCTTCTTTTTCCGACTGAAAACGCTTTCCTCTCAAAACCAATACAGGCTGCATGACTTTATCTGGATTTGCGACGAACGAGACTTCTTTTAACGCTTCTAATGAAGGAACAGCCACTTGTATACCATACTCTTCAAACAGCACTTTGCTTTCGGCCAATGATCTAATTTCTTCCTTCCTTAGCGGAACAATAACCTCGATATCAGCATTTAGCGCCAGCTTCAATAATTCGTGGCTAAAGGTTGGACTACGGTAAAAGGGAATGACCTGGTATTTTCCGCTTTTTACCAATACTTCCGGTATCGCAATAGCATCTCCGAAAATGATTTCATTACCTTCCGGAATTGAACGGGCTACGCGTTGTGCAAAGGCACTCATTCCCCCAGTGATCAATAGCTTCATTTTCAAAAAAATTAAATCACGCAGCCGTCCTTCATGTGCACGGTACGATCAGAGATTTCAGCAAGGTGTTCATTATGGGTAACGATTACAAACGTTTGCTGCAGTTGGTTTCTAAGTTCAACAAAAAGGTGATGAAGAGCTGTTGCATTTTCAGAATCTAAATTTCCTGAAGGTTCGTCAGCTAAAATAACTTCCGGATTGTTCATTAACGCCCGAGCAACGGCAACCCGCTGTTGCTCTCCTCCTGATAATGTAGTTGGTTTATGATCTGCGCGACTGCCAATATTAAGCATCTCCAACAGCATTTTAGCACGCTTCTCGGCTGCTTTTTTGTCCTCCCCCGCTATAAAAGCTGGGATACAAATATTTTCTAAAGCAGTAAATTCAGGTAAGAGGTGATGAAATTGAAAGATAAAACCAATATGTGCGTTACGGAAAGCGCTTAACTTGGTTGTAGACAGTTTGGACAGATCGGTACCATTCAATAGAACGGTACCTTTATCGGGCATATCTAGAGAACCGAGAATGTGGAGAAAAGTACTTTTACCAGCACCCGAAGCTCCGACAATACTAATAATCTCTCCTTTTTGTACTTCGAGGTCTACTCCCTTTAAAATTTGAAGCGTCCCGTAAGACTTATAAATACCATGAGCGCTCAGCATGACGCGAATATACCAATTTTAACTTGGATTCTACGCTGGGATTTATAATGAAATGCATTATCCACAATAGCCATGAAAGACCAATGGAGCCAATACTAGCAATCAATCCTCATTAAACCATTCATACAAATCCTGTGGTTTTAAAATATCCTTCTCTCGCTTGGTTAAATCCCTTTTAATCCGTCCGTTAGCTAGCTGAATAAGCCTATCGCCATACGTTAACGCTTCTTTCATGTTATGGGTAATAAACAATACGGTTAAGCGGTATTTTTGGATTAATTCGTGTGCTAGTTCCATTACTTTTTTTGCAGAACGTGGATCGAGGGCTGCTGTTGGTTCATCCAACAATAGCAACTTGACATCGTTCATAACAGTCATCAGCAAAGTTAATGCTTGTCGTTGCCCTCCACTCAATAAACCCATCGGTTGATGTATTTTATCTTCCAATCCCATACCTAATAAACGCACCTGTTCCTGAACCCGATGCGTAAACACCTGATCGGTACCGATTTTAACTTTTTTCCTTTCTCCCCGCAAGGCGGCTAACCTAAAGTTATCTACTATCGATAAGTCTGGTGCAGTACCTTGTAGCGGATTTTGGAAAACCCTTGCTATCCATTTACTGCGTTTATAATCAGGCAAATTACCGATAGATTGACCATCTAAAGTTAACGCACCAGCGTCTGCTTCAAGGTTACCGGAGATTACATGCTGTAATGTACTTTTACCTGAACCATTGGCTCCCACGATTACCACAAAATCTCCTGAATTAATGGTTAGCGTTAGATTATCCAACGCTTTAATTTCATTGGGTTTATTCAAAAAAAAAGTTTTGGTTACCTGTTGTATGTTTAGCATAATTAATAAAAACGTTTTAATGAACTAAACCAATTACCAGTAGGTAAGGCAACGATGAGTAGTACAAAGCAGGAGGTCAATAGTTTGAGCAAAGTAGCATCTATACCTATACTTAACGTGAATGCAAGCACTAATTGAAAAATAATAACCCCCATCGCAACAAAAAGTAAATGAATCCCTATTTTTTCCGTAGCAAACCAACGAATGATTGCTTCTGCGATCATGACAGATCCTAAGCCACTGATAACAATTCCGATCCCCATGTTAATGTCCGTAAAGCCTTGAAATTGTGCCATTAGTGAGCCACTAAATGCAACCATCGCATTAGTCAATGCCAGTCCGATCCATTTCATAGTAGCTGTATTAACACCTAAAGAGCGAACCATTACTTCGTTATTCCCAGTTGCTCGCATGGCTATACCAAAATCGGTACGCAAGAGATAACTTAATCCGCAAATGAGCAAAAGAACCATACTCGCCGTAATCACCAGTTGGTTTAAAAGCGGATTGATATCAAAAATGGGAGTAAACAAATTAGTATAGGCTAATAAGGGGATATTGGATCGTCCAAGCAGCGTTAAATTTATCGAATACAAACCAGTCATTACTAAAATACCGGACAACAAAGCATTTATTTTTAACCGAGTATGCACCCACGCTGTCAAGGTGCCAGCAATAGCCCCACCAAAAAAAATCAAAGGTATTAAGATCGATAGTGGAACATGGTGGGTTAAGCCAACAGCGCAGATAACCGCTCCTAAGGTGTAACTTCCATCTGTAGTAATATCCGGAAAGTTAAAAATTTTCATGGTAATATAAATCCCTAATCCCATAGGAACCAAACAAAGCCCTTGAACAATAGCCGCTAAATAAAAATCCATTACGTAAACAGCAATTAATTAAAGCCTTTCAAAAGTAGCAGGAAAATTAAATCCAAAACGCGTTGCTGCAACACCATTGTATACTCGTTTACGTACTTTAACCTTTTCAATCTTCAAGGCATTCGTTTGGTGTTGTTTTAGAAAAAGAGCTGCTTGCGTTCCTGCCTGATAACCCCATTGATAAATATCCGCGCCATATGCAGCAACCGCTCCCCGCTTTACCAAACCGATTTCGCTGGTAAATACAGGAATATTATTCGTGTTACAATTATTTAAAATGGTCTCAAATGCTGCAAAAACGGTATTATCTGGATTAGCAAAAAAGGCGTCTATCTTTCTATTTAGTAATCCCCTAACAACTAATTGAGCATCTGCAGACGTGTTAAGGGGTAAAGCAACCAACTCTACACCATACCGTTTAGCCAATCCGTCCAATCGCTTATAAGCTGTTACCGATTGTTGTTCGGCTTGGTTGTAAATCATACCTATACGAAGTTTGTGCCGGCTTTTTGGTTGTACAACCTGTTGGATAATGGCAAAAGAGGTATCGATATAATTCAAATCTTCACCTACACCAAAGAGATTCTTAGGTGTTTCTTTATCCTTGGTTTTCAGGCCTAATATCTCTGGAACGGCTGTTACGCACATAAAGATAGGAACGTCTTTAATACGTTGAACGGCAGATAAAGTAGAAAGCGTAGTACTTGTACCGATGCAATCAACATCCGTTGTCTGTAAGTAGCTGACAATCTGATTCATGGTATTCATATCACCCTGCGCATTCTTATATAAAATGCGGACTGTTCCTTTGGTTTCATCATATCCAGCTGCTGTGAGCGCATCGACAAAGCCCTTGCGTGCATCCGCTATGGTAGCATCTTCAAAAGCTTCGATAAAACCCACGGTAGGTATTGCTTTATTTTTCTTCGGATTACTACACGATGTAAATCCAAGCACCAACAATAATAACACTAAAAATCTGTTATAATCCATTAGAAATATTCATTAAAACAATGTTATCTTTATATCAGCAACTAATTTAAAAAAATAAAGCAAACATCGCCCTATAGCATATCTAAATATTTATGATTAATATTATTTCCAAGCTGCCCAATTTAAATAACTCTATTTTCAGTACCATGACAGCCTTGGCCAATCAACACCAAGCTATCAATCTTTCGCAAGGCTTCCCCGACTTTGATTGTCCTAAAGCATTGGTTGACCTAACCTATAGTTACATGAAGAAGGGGTATAACCAATATGCACCCATGCACGGTGTACAACAGCTAAGAGAACGCATTGCAGAAATGGTGGAGAAACAACAACAATCCGTCTATCATCCAGATAACGAAATAACGGTGACTGCCGGGGCTACCCAAGCCATTTTTACCGCTATTGCATGTATCATACGCCCTGATGATGAAGTCATCTGTTTTGATCCAGCTTATGATTGTTACGCGCCAGCGGTAGATTTATGCGGTGGTCTAGTAAAGACAGTAAGTTTACTACCAAATGATTTCTCGATTAATTGGGATGACGTTAAAAAAGTATTTTCACATAAAACGAAGCTGATTATCATGAATACGCCGCATAACCCGACGGCACGCACATTCAGCGATGAGGACATGCAGCAACTCATCAAACTCACCCGTGGTACCGACATTTTTATTGTCAGTGATGAAGTATACGATAAGGTCGTATTTGATCATAAACAGCATATTAGTGTGGCCAATTATCCTGAACTTAAAGAACGGAGCTTTGTCATTTCATCTTTCGGAAAGATGTTCCATATAACGGGTTGGAAAGTAGGATATTGTTTAGCCCCAACTAAACTTACAACTGAATTTAGAAAGGTGCACCAATACCTCGTTTTCAGTGTCAATACCCCCATACAATATGCATTGGCCGATTTTTTGAGGCATGAAGACGCTTATTTATCGTTAGCAGACTTTTTCCAGCAAAAAAGAGATTATTTCGCCGACGCACTGGCTACAACTCCTTTTGAGGTATTGCCCTCCGGTGGATCCTATTTTTTACTGGCCAATTACGACAGGATTAGTCAAAAAAGCGATATCGAATTTACAAAAGAACTGACGATTAAACATGGTGTTGCAACGATTCCGCTTTCGGTTTTCTATAAAAACCGATTGGATAAGCACTTTATACGATTCTGTTTCGCAAAAAAACAGGAAACGTTAGAACAAGCAATTGCTCGTTTAACCAAAGTAAATGAATCATTTGGCTGAAATCATAAACAAAAAAGATTACATATTTGGCAATGTTATTGATAAACTTTAGCTATTTTAGTACAAGTGATTTTCGTTAATCGTTAGTACACAAATATTTATAATATTCTACAAATCAAATACGGTGCATTATATATGATAAATAATGTCCTATAACATATACGATATGAAATATCCATAGATATAAAGAATAAACCAGTGAGAAGAAAATTGTATTCCATGGATAAAAACAAAATATAAACAGATGAAACCTCTAAAAATAACGATATTTCAAGCTTACCTTTTTTGGGAAAATACGGAAAAAAACTTATCAAATTTAGCACTCAGACTGTCTTCATTAAAAGAAAAAACCGATCTTATCATTTTACCCGAAATGTTCAATACTGGTTTTACCATGAACGTAGCGAAATGTGCAGAAAAGATGGATGGGAAAACCATTTATTGGATGCTGGAGCAAGCGAAGAAATACGATTGCACCGTGGCTGGAAGTTTAATTATCGAAGACCAAGGACAGTATTACAACCGTTTTATTTGGATGAAACCGGATGGTTCTTTTCATAAATACGATAAGCGGCATCTGTTTTCCATGGCTGGGGAGGAAAAAGTGTTTACAGCGGGGAAAAAACGAGTAATTGTAGAGATCAATGGTTGGCGAGTTTGCCTACAAACCTGCTATGATCTCCGTTTTCCAGCCTTTAGTAGAAACCTAAATAATGTTTATGACATCTTGCTGTACATCGCGAGTTGGCCAGATGCAAGAATTGCACATTGGCGGGCTTTGATACCTGCGAGGGCTATCGAAAATCAGTCCTATGTTATCGGTGTAAACCGTGTAGGTTATGACGGCAATCAGGTTTATCATTCCGGTGCCTCTATGTGTGTAGCACCAGATGGTGGTGTGGTTTACTATAAGCCAGAGGATGAAGATTTATATACATTCACCCTTTATCCACACGATCTAAAACAGATCAGGGAAAAACTCCCTTTTATACAAGACGCAGATAAATTTGTGATGATAGATTAGCTATAAGGCTATTTGGCATACTGAATACACTTATCTAAATACTGGGACGATCTACTTTGTATTACTTATATGGTCTTTCCAAAATGATCGATTTGATCACCGCATCGCGTAGATCAAAATCGGCATTTTCTTCCTGCTGCTCATCCAGCATAAAAGGGTCCAAACGCTTAAAAGCGTGGGCATGTGCCTGATGAATTTTTCGGGCACGTTTGACTTCCTCCGCTTCATCCTTCACGTCGATCGTTTGAACGTACACCGGATGCTTTTCTTTTACCGGTTGCGTCGGGGAGCTAACAGGACCTTTTGCTATAGACTTATGTTTTGGTGGAGTTTGGACACGCTTTTTTGCCTTTTCCTGCTCCTTCTTAAAATTGGAATATACCTGAAATCCAAACACCAAGGCGGCTATAATAAAGGGTAAAACAGTTTCCATAAGGTTAAAGATAAGAATATTCATTAAATTCGCAACCTTAATTTTAATAATCGAATGCAACTTACGCGCTTAGAAATTAAAGGTTTTAAAAGTTTTGGCGATAAGATTACCATTAATTTCAACGAAGGAGTAACAGCCATTGTAGGACCAAACGGTTGTGGAAAATCAAACGTTGTGGATGCTATCCGATGGGTTCTGGGTGAACAGAAAACCAAAAATTTACGTTCCGAAAAGATGGAAAACATCATCTTTAACGGTACTAAAACGCGCAAAGCTGCTAATTTAGCTGAAGTATCCCTCTCTTTTGATAACACTAAAAACATTCTTCCCACCGAGTTCTCTCAAGTAACGATTACGCGAAAACTCTACCGCTCTGGAGAAAGTGAATACCGGTTAAACGATGTGCAATGCCGATTAAAGGATATTACCGATTTGTTTCTCGACACGGGAATTGGCAATGATTCGTATTCCATTATCGAATTGAAGATGATTGACGAGATCATCAACAACAAAGAAAATTCACGAAGAGCACTTTTTGAAGAAGCCTCAGGCATCTCCAAATATAAGGTTAGAAAAAAGCAAACCTTAACTAAACTCAAAGACACGGAGACCGATTTAAGTCGCGTCGAGGATTTATTATTTGAAATTGAGAAAAATTTAAAAACCCTAGAGAACCAAGCGAAAAAAGCAGAACGCTACTACCGGTTAAAAGCGCAATATAAAGAACTCAGTATAGCCCTTGCTTCATTTAAAATAAGTGGCTTCCGAATTTCACTAAGCGAATTAGATGAGCAACAGGCGTCGCAGGAAGATGAACGGAATAAAGTTAGTGCACAACTAGACACCTTAGAAGCTGCTTTACAAAAATTAAAACAAGAAAGTTTAACCGAAGAAAAAAATCTTTCGGTTCAGCAAAAAGCAGCCAATGAATATACGTCAAAAATACGGGCCTATGAGAGTGAAAAGAAGATCAAAAACGAACAACTACGCAATCTAAACGATAAGGAGCAACGATTGAGTAAAGAACTGGCTAATGATAAACAGCAGATTAACCATGTTCTTTATAACATGAAAAGGCTCCATGAAGAGCATTTGCTGGAACAGGAAAAACTGGATGCCATAAAACATGTTTTGCAGGATCAAAAAGCAAATGTAGATGAGTTAAGGGGGCAACAACAAACAGCGAAGGTCAAGCTAGATGATTTTATCCGTGAAAACAATCATTTGCAAAACGAAAGCTATAAATTAGAAAAGGAAATCGCCGTTTTGCATATTCAAAAAGATGCTTTATCCCAAGAAAGTGAACGCAATATTGTAGATACAGAAGCTAAAGAAATTGAGCTCAATGAATTTACCAAGGTTGTCGTTGACCTGGAAGCTCGTGTCGCTAGCCTACAGGACAACTATCAAGAAACGTTCGCTTTTGAAGAAGCGCTACAGCAACAAATAGAGCAGAAAACGTTACATATACAATCTCTCAAAGAAACGGTCATACGGGATAATAGGATATTAGACGCTAAACAGAATGAATACAACCTAACCAAGTCATTGGTAGACAATCTCGAGGGTTATCCAGAATCTATACGGTTTCTCCGTAAGAATGCCGGTTGGGCCAAATCTTATCCCTTATTATCGGATATTTTATTCTGTAAAGAAGCCTATAGAGTAGCCATCGAAAACTTTTTAGAGCCGGTGATGAACCATTATGTGGTTAATAAACAAGAAGAAGCAATAAAGGCGATCCAACTATTAGGAAGTGCTTCAAGAGGCCGTGCCAATTTCTTTATTTTAGATGGTTTGGAAGCACCAACGACAAGGGTTGACGACCTAAGAGATGAAAAGCTTATCCCCGCTTTAGCAGTGGTAGACACCGACACTCCTTATCAACCGTTGATTCAACGTCTACTCCATCAAGTGTATATATTAGACACGGAAGATGAGCACGAATTAGAGACCCCTTTACCCAAAGCACCTGTGACCATTCTTCATCGGACGGGTAAATTTGCCAAATTCCATACCGGTTTAAGCGGTGGTTCTGTTGGTTTGTTCGAAGGTAAACGCATTGGCAGAGCAAAAAACCTAGATAATCTTCATAAAGAAATCAAACAATTAAGTCAGCAACTGGAAAAAACCCAACAACTGATTGAGGAAGAGACGAGATTATTGAATGATTTAAAAGCAACGACTAAAAAAGCTTATTTAGAAGAAAGTAAGCTGCAATTGAACCGATTGAGTAATGAATTGGTGTCTGTACAGACCAAACAAGAACAATACCTTTCCTTTATTAACACTAGTAAAGACCGGAAAGTAGCTATTGAAGAGAAAATTAATGCTATTCGCGATGAGCTAGCCACGGCAGAGCCCAAGTTAGTCCGGTTACAAGAACAGCAGAAAGCCCGGGCAGAAGCACTACATTCCTTTCAGGAAAATTTCAATGAATTATCTGAACGGCTAACGACACTATCCTCTGCCTATAACCAGGAAAACATCCAATTTCATCAACAGCAAAATCGGGTTTCAGGGATAATGAAAGATTTGGAATACCGGGAAAGCCAACAAGAGAACTTAGAAAAACGTATTGCACAGTATACCGCTGAATATGAAGCTGTAAAAGAAGCCATTAAAGATACCCTACAGCATGTAGATCATTCTGACGAAGATTTAATAGCAATGTATGCGCAGAAAGAAGCATTTGAAAAAGCATTGCAGGAAGCCGAGCAACAATACTATGCTATGCGGGGAGCCATTCATAAAAAGGAAGAAGAGATTGCCTCTTTACGTAAACGTAAAGAACACATCGATATATTGGCAACAGCAATCAAAGACAAAAAAACTGGTCTTAAACTTGATCTGAATACGTTAAAAGAGCGGCTTTCGGTAGAGTTTGATGTCGATATTAATGATCTATTGGATGAAGCGCAAGCACCAACGGCAGAAAGTGAAGAAGAGCTAAAGCATCGCACCGAGAAGCTCAAAAGGCAGCTTGAAGAATTTGGCGCCATTAATTCCATGGCTTTGGAGGCTTTTCAGGAAATGAATGAACGCTATACCTTCATACAGAAAGAGCGACAGGACCTTTTTGACGCCAAAACCTCTTTACTAGAAACCATTAAGGAAATCGATGATACTGCGTGTGACAAATTTATGGCAGCATTTACGCAAGTGCGCGATCATTTTATCCATGTATTCCGATCACTGTTCAACGAAGAAGATTCATGCGATTTGGTACTCAGTAATCCCGATTTACCGCTAGAGTCCGATATCGAAATCATGGCCAGGCCGAAAGGGAAAAGGCCACTATCCATTAACCAGCTTTCGGGAGGAGAAAAAACACTTACCTCTACCGCCCTCCTATTTTCCCTGTATCTGCTAAAACCAGCCCCTTTCTGTATTTTTGATGAAGTTGATGCACCTTTAGACGACACTAATATTGATAAATTCAACCAGATCATCCGTAAATTTTCAGATCAATCCCAATTTATTATTGTTTCCCATAATAAACGAACGATTGCCAGTACAGACATTATTTATGGTGTAACCATGGTGGAACAAGGCATTTCTCGCGTCGTTGCGGTAGATATGCGGGAAGTCTAATTAGCCAATGAAATAATTAGCCAATTAGTTAATGGAGCTAGAGGTGATAATGGTTAAGTGGTTAAGTAGTGATGAAATGATGAATGAGAAAAAACTATGCGGGTACTGATCATTGATTACTCGTTACTGATTATCTATTTAAACGTAAAACTTATAACGTAAAACCTATAACTTAATTCGTATGTTTGTTTTAAAAAAACACCAGTATGGACATGCTATTTAAAAAGCTTCCGCTCCTGATTGTATTGTTTTGTGTGAGTTGCTGTGCCAGCGTAAAAGAACAACGGGGTGCACAAAATGAGTCGCAAGTTTTGAAAGATGTAAAAACGCTTTCGTCAACCGAATTTGAAGGAAGGCGTACGGGAACAGCTGGTGCTGAAAAAGCCCGGAAATTCATTATCGAACGATTTAAAAATTTAGATCTTCAGTCTTTTCCTTCTTTTACAGACTATATCCAATCGTTTACGTTGAGTGAAAAAAGCGATTCAAGTCACATCGGCGAAAATGTAATTGCCTATATCCCGGGAAAAATAAAAGAAGCCATCGTGCTATCTGCACATTATGATCATTTAGGAAAAAAAGGCAGCCAACTTTATCCCGGTGCCGACGATAACGCCTCAGGTGTAGCGGCCCTACTGGAATTTGCGCAGTATTTCGCTAAAAACAAGCCTAATTTCACCTTAATATTTGCAGCTTTTGACGCTGAAGAAATGGGATTAAAGGGGGCAAAAGCTTTTGTTGCCGATCCACCACTTGCTTTGGAGCGTATAAAGCTAAATATCAATATGGACATGATTGCCCATAACGATACAGGCGAACTCTACGCTTGCGGTACCTATTATTATCCCCAACTAAAAAAATACATCAATAGCAACCAATCGAGCCTCAAAATTCTTTTGGGGCATGATAACCCTTCTATGGGGCATGATGATTGGACGAATCAGAGTGATCAAGGTGCTTTTCATGCCAAAAAAATACCTTTCTTGTATTTTGGCGTGGAAGATCATAAAGATTACCATCAACCTACTGATACTTACGAAAATATAAATCAAACGTTTTATGTACAAGCTGTTGATGGTATTTTGGAAATTATAAAAACGATTGACAGTAAACTTTCCAGTCAAATTCAAATCGATAAAAACAAGGTAATGTTTTAGTTACCGATTCTGGTTTCAATCATGCCCTTAAATACCTTTTTTTCAGGTTTATTTTTCAACAAATTAATTGGTGCATTTTGGTTATTTTGATTGCTACGAATACTCATGATACGACTCGCTGTCGATATGGTGGTATTGACGCCAAGTTGATTTAGCGCTTCTGCCAGATACGATTCTTTTTTATCGCCAAAATCATAAACGCTAAAATTGTCCAAATCCTGTCCCATCTCATCTACCATATTTTTACCGGAAATCTCATCCCCTGGCGTAAATCCTTTATAGTAATCTCCCTCATTATTTGCATTTTTTGTCGTAAAACTCGGCAAGTACAAGTCATAAATACCTTCCAAGCGCACCGGAAAAAATCCAACAGGTTTACCATACGTAGTAGTCCCTACCAATTTTACCGTTAATGAGGGAACAGCCCGCAGCGAATTAATCAACAGCTCACTGGCAGAAGCCGTATTTGCCGTGACTAAAAAGACTATATTTTTCACACCAGATAAATTGCCTTTTTTAGAAAATTTTGTTGTATTCCCCTGACCATTGGGCGTATAATCGTAATCGGCATAGGTACTTGTCCCCACAATATCTCCCTTACTATTCCGAACAGGTTGATTTTTTAAAATATCTACCTGTCCATCTTGTAAGCTTTGGGTATAATATTCCGTAAACATAGTACCCGAAGTTCCATTAGGAACAATTAAGTTAGCTAAATAGGCGGCCGTAGTGACATAGCCTCCACCGTTGTAACGCAAATCGACAACTAAATCTTCAATGTTCTTAATAGAAAATTTTTGAAATACGTCATCCAGCGCCTCCTCAGAATTATCACTATCCGAGAAACGGGCATAAGCTAAATAGCCAATATTCTTTCCGCTGATGGATAAAATAGTGTCTTTATATATTGGACTACTAGTATAGGCTTTCTTTTCTAAATTCACGGAATAGGCCGTACTATCAGCCTTTTTCCCTTCCAAGTGTACGCTGGAAGGGTCATTGAATAACAAATTGATCGATTGGATATCGGTATCCCAATCATCACCAATTGTTTCGCTCCCAATTTTCGTGATCAGTGTACCTCTAGTCAGTCCGGCTTGAGCTGCTGGTGAGCCCGGAGAAACGGCTTTGATAAAAAGCTCAAAATCATTATCGCTAGGTCCATAAGCACTGATATCATAGATACCAATATCATTACCTTTTCCTTGCAAGTTAACACTACTACTTAAATTTTTTACTCCCGCACTTATTCCATTGGCGTTAGACACATCTTCAATATACGAAAACTTATTAGTGTAAAGCGTATTACCCGAATTATCTTGATAGGTATACACATCATATTTTTCTTGAGTGGATTGTGCTATCGCTAAAAGATTGTTTTCATATTTGGTGAGATTGCTTCCGGAAGTATACTGGCGAGGTTCAAATTGATCATAACAGGGTAATTCATCGTTCCAGTAATAGATCTGTTTAGCGTATAAAAAAATCGAATCATTAGTTAATTCAACTCTATCTGAAGTGGCGGTTTGCTTCGTATTTCCGCATTCTTCATCTTTCGGCTCATCCGCCGATTTATCCTTTTTGCACGCACTGATTAACAAAAGGGATAAGAGGAATAATTGGCAAATTGATTTGATAAACTTATTGTTCATACCCTGTCATTATTGCATTTTTTTTGCAATATACAACAAGTATGGAAGTTTAGGACAACACCATGAAAATTTAATATAACTTAACATTTCCTTCGTAATCCAATATACCTCTTTTGAAGAACATTAATAATCGATATCCAACAAACTACTCAAAGGTATCATAATTCCATTTTTCAATTGAATATAGCTATCGGTAAGCATCCATACCGTAGTTTCTACCCGTTTAGGCCCTTCGGTTGTATTAAAAATGATTTCAGATTTTGACTTAAATTCATTACCTAATCGTACAGCGCTTTGCAATTTGTATCTCAATTCATTTGCGTGACTTTCCGGAGCGTCAATTATTCTAAAATTTTTTATCTCTTCTTTTGTAATTAAATCGGCAATGATAGTACTCATACAAATTCGTTTTAGTTTTTTGGTTTGTTATAGCAATAATAAACAATTGCCAACATAAGTTCAATAGTATTGAGGAAATAAAGCTGTTACAGAAGTCATTTTGGTTATTCATGGGAATAATTGACACAAAAATGAAGAAAGAAAAGCTAAATCACGTTAACAACGTGTGCAAACCGGCTTAAACTTTCCTGTTTTGGATCCAAATCAGTGACTAAATAATCTATCGCATTGATATTACAAACCTTCATTTTCTGTACAGAGTTTAGTTTCTCAGCAATACTGAGAATACCTGTTTTTTGTGAGCATCGAAGCATCGCTTTTTTAATTTGTACAACCTCCCAATCAGAATCTGTGACACCATCTTCCACCGATAAACTATTTGTCCCTAGTAGACAAAGATCTACCCTAATTTCAGACAATTGATTAATTACTTGAGAACCAATGGTTACGTTAGTGCTTCTTGCTAATTTTCCTCCAATTAAAATAACATCATCATTTGATCGTTCTGCTAATTCTAAGGCAACAAGCGGACTAATAGTAAAAAAAGTACATTGCATCTTTTCAGGCACCATACGGGCTAACTCTAACATGGTAGTCCCCCCTCCTAATAGCACCGTCATTCCATCTTGGATTAAAGTCAGTGTTTTCTGAGCGATTATTTTTTTAGATTCGCGTGCATACACTTCATTATCCTGAAAAGGGTATTGAAAAGATTTCGATAAGGCTCCTCCATAAACCTTTAGTACCTTTCCATTTTCTGCCAGTTCGTTGAGATCTCTACGAATAGTATCTTCTGATACATTGAGTTGCACACTTAAATCTGACGATAGAACTTTATTGTGCAAATTTACTTCGCGCATAATAAAAGCCTGTCTTTCTTCTTTTAGCATAACGTTATTTATATTTTGATTAGAATCTGTTCATCAATACAGTGCCAAATCGTAAGTATAGCTGGTAAAAGAGCATCTTTGAAAGCATGCAACATCTCCAGACCAACTCTATAGACGGGCGCTGTTTAGGTTGTAAACTTAGATAAATCGCTCTTCATTCACAAATGCTCATTTTTGACAAGTCTTATGCCTTTATTGTCTTTAAGTTTGTATTAACAATACTATTAAAATGGAATTCTTAGTAAAAAAAGTAGGAGATAAATAGGATATTATTCGCTTTTATCCGAATAAGGTCCTATTTAATATATAATGTAGTCAGCAGTAATTATCCAATTGATTACCGGAAAACACAAGCGATTGTATTAGCCAATAGCGATCTAAATACATCACAAAAAATAAACAACATAAAAAAGCGATATGTGCTAAAAGCGGCCATATAATCAAGCAATAATCGGCACAATACAAGTCAATGAAAGCAGATTCATTCCTTTAATCAGCATTTTTATGCGAATTACCTATAAAAAAAATGCACAAATTTGCATAATCATTAAATTATCAATATTCTTGTAAAAAAAAGCAGCCAACTTGCAAAGGGCGTGCTGAGCTAATTATAACCAATACTGTAGGGCATTTAATTCAGGAAAACAGGTAAACGTGGGAATTTACCGATGGCATTGCAGTACATAAGCTTTTGTTTAAACAGGATTTACCAAAAAATCATCTCCAGACATGAAGAAAAAACTACTACTATTTTTCACAGGAATGCTTTTTGCATCATTACCGCTATTGGCGCAAAAAAGGTTGATTAACGGGAAAATAATATCCGCTAAAGACAAAACTCCCTTACCGGGTGTCTCCATAAAAATAAAAGATTCCTCTGTGGCGACAAGCTCTGATGCTGAAGGGAAATTTCAACTAGAGATTGAACCCAATCAAGTTCTGCTATTCAGTTATGTTGGTTTCAAACACAAGGAAATTACCATAGGCTCTTCAATGTCCATTACAGTTGAATTAGAGGGTAACGAACAGGTATTGGAAGAAGTTGCCGTTACCGCCTTCGGTATTCAACGAGAAGTTAGGAGTCTTGGATTCGCTACCCAAAATGTTAAACCGAAAGAGATTTCCGAATCAAACCAGCCTAACCTGGTCAATGCCATCCAGGGGAAAGTTGCCGGTGTTCAAATAACCAACTCTGGCGGCTCTCCCGGTTCTTCAGCTAACATCATGATTCGGGGAGCGACATCACTCAGTGGGAACAACCAACCACTTTTGGTGGTGGATGGAATACCGATAGATAATACAACCCCTGTAGCGCAAGGTGGTTTAACAGCTACCGAAGCACCAGCAACCAACCGTGGTTTTGATATTAATCCTGAAGATATCCAAGATTTAACGGTATTAAAAGGACCTGCGGCAGCGGCACTTTATGGCATTAGGGCTGCCTCCGGTGCCATTGTCATTACGACCAAAAGAGGAGCTGGCGGAAATGCAACGATAAACTATACGAATACATTCTCTCTGGATGATGTCAATAAACTACCGGAAATGCAACACCGGTACAAACAAGGTGAGCAAGGCGAAAGTGCAGATAATGTACAGGTATCCTGGGGACCATCTCTTAGTTCCAGCGAACCGCTGTACGATAACCTAGGCAAATTCTTTAAAAATGGGTTTGCACAAAACCATGATGTTTCTGTTAGTGGAAGTAACGAAAAAAGTTCGGTTTATACGTCGGCAGCTTGGTACAAACAAAATGGTATCATAAAAGGTAATGACTACGACCGGAAATCATTCCGCCTTAGTGGCGATACAAAAATCGGCGAAAAACTGAAGGTCGGTGGTACAGCCAACTATGTCAAATCCGACCGAACGTATTTCACACAGGGCAGTTTCAATGGCGCAATGGGTGTTTACAACTGGCCCGTAAGTGACGATATGAAAAACTACCTCAATCCAGACGGTTCACAAAGACGACTGGATGTAACAGAATCCGGAAACGATAACCCTTATTGGACCATTCACAATAAACCAATCACAAGTAACGTTGACCGCGTCATTGCCAGTGGTAATATCAGTTACGATCCGGTAGAATGGCTGAATTTGACTTATCGAGCAGGTACTGATTTTTATAGTGAAAAATTCAAGAGTATTACCATGCCGGGAACTGTTGTTCAGGCTTACCAAAATGGCTATATTACTGAAGCTGCCACCACGAATCAGATTACGACATCCACTTTTTTGGCGACATTTAAAAAAGATATTAAGGATGATTTTCACCTAAGCTTTACAGCTGGACATAACTTAGAAACCAGTTTTAGAGAAACAGCCAATCTTAACGGAACTGAATTTGTTGATCCCACGCTTGCCAGCATCAACAATGTAAAGGAAGAGAATCGTCGAACAAGTAAATCCACGATCAGAAGAAGAATAATCGGGGTGTTTGGTGATTTTAACGCCGATTGGAAGAAAATAGCTTTTTTAAATGTGAGGGGAAGAAATGATTGGTCTTCTACCCTTCCGACGAAAAACAATTCCTTCTTTTATCCATCTGTCAGCGGATCCGTAATCCTTACCGATCTATTAAAAGAATTGGGCTCGTATCAGGACGACGCATTTATTTCGTACGCAAAAGTGCGCGCGGCATGGGCACAAGTGGGCAAAGACGCTCTCCCACATAAATTATATTCGATTTTGGGAACCTATATAAATGATTTTACGATCGATCCCAGAGGTTATATATTATATGTAAACGATTATTATGGTAATCCTAACCAAAAACCTGAATTTACAAATTCTTATGAATATGGAGCTGAAGTCAGGTTTCTGAATAATCGTATAGGATTAGACCTAACCTACTACAGAACAACAAGCGATGACCAGATTTTGGGTACACGGACACCTCCTTCTTCAGGTGCATTCCTGATCTATTTGAATGGCGGAGCCATCAGAAACGAAGGCGTGGAAGGTATCCTCAATATCACGGCTATACAGAAAACGGATTTCAGTTGGAATGCGGATATCAACTTCAGCAAAAACAAAGCAACCGTACTTTCCTTACCGGGAGACTTGGATCGGGTAGAATTGTCTGATGCCTGGGTTTATGGCAATTATGCACAAGGGGCAGCTTTTTTGGATAATTCTGTATTTGGCATCAATGGTAGTGTATGGAAAACAAATCAACAGGGGCAGTTATTGCTGGATAATGACGGAAAACCTCAAATTGCAGCGGAATATGCGCAGATTGGTGACCGCAATCCGGATTGGTTAGCAGGCATTACCAATACATTCCGTTACAAAGATTTCACACTATCTTTTATGTGGGATTTCCGCGTAGGCGGCAAAGTATTTAATGCAACTGATGCGGCAATGACTTTCTCAGGCTTAAGCACACAAACCCTAGACCGGGGAACGAAAGTTTTCGACGGCATTATCGAGAGCACAGGAGAACAGAATACAAAAGCAATTGAGCTTAATCAGGACTTCTACCAGACACTCTACGTAAACAACAGCCGGTTTTTTGTTGAAAATGGAGGTTGGGCAAGATTACGCTATGCCAGTTTAACCTATAGTTTACCAAAAAGAGTAATAAATAATATCGGTCTGCAAAACCTATCGTTCACGCTTACCGGTCGGAATCTTTTATTGTTTACCCCTTATTCGGGCGTTGATCCCGAAGTATCGGGAAGTGGTGCCGGTGTTGGCGGTTCCGGTTCTTTTGGTTTTGATAACCTTGGTGTTCCGGCGACGAAGGGAGTGGATTTGGGATTACGGGTGATCTTTTAATCAGTGTACATAAACAAGAACAACATGAAAATCAGCTATATCCAATATGGTATAATTATTATCCTTGTAAGCGCATTGACCGCCTGCAAAAAATACTTAGATGTCAATATTGACCCCGAAAATCCAACCAAAGTTCCTGCAGCCAGTCGTATTATCGGTGCCATTACCACTTCTAACGGTGCTGCTCAATGGCGTGGAAGCAGGGAAATTGCGGGTGTGACACAATATGGTTTAACGGGAAAAACAACAGGTAGCAATCGAAATGCGGAAACCTGGCGTTTCACATCTTCCTATTTCCTTTGGCAAAACACCTATGTGAATACCTTGCCAAATTGCGTAGATTTAACTGTTTTAGGCAATGAAGAAGGAAACCTTCACTTTGTAGGTGTGGGTAAAACGTTGATGGCCTTAAACTTTGGCCTGCTGGCTGATCAGTACGGATCAATAGTCGTAGATGATTTTTATGACGGAATTAACCCCATCCAGCTGACCCCTAAGTTCAATACCCAACAGGAAGTATACGAACGCATCCAAACCTTACTAGATGAAGCTTTAATTGCATTTGATGGGGAAAACCAGATTAACATCAATGCCAATGACGGGGATATTATATATGGTGGCGACATTGAAAAATGGAAAAAATTTGCTTGGGCACTTAAAGCGCGTTATTTAAACCATTTGAGTAAAAAAAGTGGTTTATATAATCCGGATGCTATCATTGATGCCTGTCAGCATGCTTTTGATGGCGATGGAATGGATGCCGAATTTCCATACCTTGCTGCGAAAAGAGTTGACGATATCAATAGCAACCCATGGTCGAGCTGGGGAGGCTTCTCGAGCACGGATGACCCCCGCTACCTGACATGGTCCCAGTTCTTTATTAATATGCTTTCTTCTTTTCCGGTCACTAACAAGCTCTATCAGGATCCACGGATATCAAAAATCATGAAGCCTGGGAAAGATGATGTATACCGAGGGCTCTCCCCCGGTGCCGGCCTGGAGGGAGGACAAGGGCGTTTACCGGATGGATCCGCGGGTGATCCGTTGTTGAAGGATTCTACCTTATATAGTAGATTCAGCAATAGCGGTTTTTATACGAATGAGACTTCCCCTTTTCCGTTCATTACCTATGCAGAAGTAAAATTCATTGAAGCCGAAGCAAGGTTACGGAATGCAGATGTTGCAGGTGCGCTGAGTGCTTACGAAGAAGGTGTCAAAGCCAACATGAGAAAATTAGGTGTTGAATCTTCTGCTATTAACCAATATTGGCAGGCACAGCTTAGCGATGGTTTATCCGGTCATTTTAATGATTTAAACAAAGGTTTAAGCCATATTATGCGTCAAAAATATATTGCACTCTGCCTTCATCCAGAAACTTGGGTAGATATGCGTAGAATGGATTATAGTAAGGAAATATACGGACCATCATTTACCCGGCCAACTAATTTAAATACGGTTATTTTCGATCAGAACAATGAAAATCAATGGATACAGGCCATGGTTTATGAAAACAATGAACAAACTAGAAATCCGGATGCAGTAGGTGATAATACGGAGAAATATAGACTGTTAACCCCACTTTGGTGGAATGTTACTGAATAAAACTAAGATTGATAGCATGAAATCAACTTACTTTCTTCTACCTTTGAGTTTGTTTTTATGTATCGGATGTTCCCAAAAAACCTTTAGAATAATCGATAAACCGATTGTTTGGAACAAAGAACGTCGGTTATTGAGCATAGACTACTTGAAAAATAGACATGGGATAACAACTGATTCTGCCACAATCAATCCGAAAATTGTTGTATTGCATTGGACAGCAATACCATCTTTGGAGGCATCCTATGATGCCATGAATCCCCCTACTTTGCGTAATACTCGAAAGGATTTAACAAACGCCAGTATTTTAAATGTTTCTTCCCATTTTCTAATTGATCGGGATGGAACTATCTTTCGACAACTGCCCGATACCGCTTTTGCTAGACATGTTATTGGACTCAACTATTGCGCTATAGGCATTGAAAATGTTGGAAGCAATAAGGCCAAATTGACAAAAGCACAACTAAAAGCAAACGAACAACTTATTCGATATCTCCAAAAAAAATATCCCATTGAATATGTGATTGGCCATTATGAATATAATGACTTTAGAAAGCATCCCTTGTGGAAGGAGACGGATACGACCTATCGTACTGAAAAAACGGATCCCGGAAAACGTTTTATGAAACGAATACGAAAACACATTAAAGACCTCCATATTAACGCAGTGCCTATCTATAAATAAAGAAATCAAATTATTGGGATTTAAATCTATGACGCCTAAGAAAACCAATAGAAATGTGAGGCTTTATAGAAGTTTTAGTATCTTACATCGAACAAATTGAACCATCATGATCAAATCCATCTTCATAGGTGTATGCACTGCTTTAGTCACCCTATCGTCTGTAAGCAATACATCACCTCTTCAAAAGCGTTCGATAGCCGCAAATACTTCTACAGCTGATAGTATACATACGATACTTACTGGTGCCGACCAGCTTGATGCATACTTACCTTTACTGCAAGGTAAGAAAGTAGGCTTAATGGGTAATCAAACATCAATTGTTGGTCCGGATAAAAAACATCTAGTAGATGTACTGCTTGAAAATAGAATTAATCTAGCCTTTGCTTTCGCTCCAGAGCATGGTTTTAGAGGCGATATTGAACGTGGCGAAAAGGTCTCCAACGATCGGGATGAAAAAACAGGACTTCCTTTGTATTCCTTATACGGTAAAAATGAAAAAGCAGACTCCATCGTGAACACCGTAGATGTTATGCTCTTTGATTTACAAGATGTAGGCGCACGATTCTATAGTTATATCGCTTCCATGCATCGGGTCATGCAACTCTGTGCAGACCACCATAAGAAAATAATTATATTGGATCGACCCAATCCCAATGGAGATCAGGTAAATGGTCCCGTCAGAAAAGATGACAAATTCAAATCTAATATCAGTTTCCACAAAATTGCCATGATCCATGGCCTAACCGTAGGCGAACTAGCACAAATGATTAATGGCGAGGGTTGGTTAAATGGCCATAAAAAATGTGATCTTACTGTTATTAAGCTAAAAAACTGGGATCATAAAACACCTTATCAGTTGCCAGTTATTCCGTCACCCAGCCTTCCCAATTACACATCAGTTCGTCTATATATGTCTTTATGCCTTTTTGAGGCAACGGACGTCAGTATTGGGAGAGGAACAGATTGGCCTTTTCAGGTAATCGGTTACCCGAATAGGGCTTTTGGTAAATTCATCTTTACCCCAGGCACCAAACCAGGCATGAGCGCTCATGTTGAACAACAAAACAACCGCTGTTACGGAATAGACTTACGTCAAGTAGACGCTGCTAAAAGCACATTCACTCTAAAATATTTAATCGATTTTTACCACATCGCAAAACAGCAAGGCCTAGGCGACAAATTCTTTACCCGACCTGATTTTTTCAATAAGTTAGCGGGAAACAACCAATTACTTCAGCAGATTAAAGCAGGAATGACCGAGCAACAAATTATGGATAGCTGGAAGCCTGAACTAGAAACCTATAAAAAAATGCGCAAAAAGTACCTATTGTATCCCGATTTTGAATAATCTTAATCGCAGGTGAGGGGTACGAAAATGGAAAAGCAATTCTTCATAGGTGTTTAGCTACATAGGCGTATTTTGAAAAGCTTTGCTCTTCGTTTACCTATCAATTATTAAGCACTTATTTTTATAGATGAAATAATTAAATTTACGGCCGGAACGCTAGCGACATTGAGGGAATCTGTTTCTGCAAGAACCCACAAAATAAAATTAGTGTCTCAAATAGTTTGACATGCGTGTTTATAATAAAACAAAAATAAAAACGCAAAAAAGTGCATATCTTAATTTAGCAAAAGGTAAGATGTGATTTAGACACATAGAAGAAGATGGACAACACTACTGAAAAGGAATCTTATTACAATGATTTAGAAAAAATGTCTGTTAATGATCTATTAACAAACATTAACAAAGAAGATCAAACCGTATCACTGGCTGTTAAACAATCGATTCCTCAAATCGAGGCGCTTGTAAAAGTTACAGTTGAGAAAATGGAAGACGGCGGACGATTATTCTATATAGGTGCCGGCACAAGTGGACGATTGGGGATATTGGACGCCTCTGAGTGCCCGCCGACATTTGGTGTTCCTTTTGATTGGATCATAGGCATCATTGCAGGTGGTGATACCGCAATTAGAAAGGCAGTTGAATTTGCAGAAGACGACAAGCAACAGGCTTGGAAAGACTTATCAGAACATAGCATCAACAGTAAAGATGTATTGCTTGGTATTGCAGCTTCAGGTACTACGCCCTATGTCATTGGCGGATTGGAAGCAGCCAACCAAGTAGGAATAACAACAGGTTGTCTAGTTTGCAATGCGCAGACACCGATGTCCAAAATTGCTCAATTTCCTATTGAGGTGATTACTGGCCCTGAGTTTGTAACCGGATCGACGCGCATGAAAGCCGGTACTGCCCAAAAACTGGTATTGAACATGCTAAGCACCTCGATCATGATTAGGTTAGGACGAGTAAAAGGAAATAAAATGGTTGATATGCAACTGACTAATACTAAATTATTCAATAGAGGCACACGGATCATTATGGAAGAAGCTGGGGTAAACCAGGAAAAAGCGAATGAATTACTAGAAAAATACGGTAGTGTACGTAGAGCTATTGAGCATATACAGCAAATAAAAGCTATCAAGTAAAAAACTGGTGTATTAGAGCTTATTATTGGTTATGCTTTGCCAATTTGCACCCAACGCTGGCAGCACACAACCAAATGCGCGTTGATACGTGTTATTTATGTCTTCTAGCTTGTTACATGCGTCTTAATATTTAAAAATCCGAATGAGTTAACTTTTAAACACGAGCCAAATGTCCCCAATTATCTTGTTAAGTTTCTTGTTGATCTATTTTGGAGTACTATTCCTGATTGCACATGTAACCTCTCGAAAGTCGTCCGATAATGCTACTTTTTTTATTGCCAATAAAAGTTCTAAGTGGTATGTGGTTGCCTTTGGAATGATTGGAACAGCACTTTCCGGTGTAACCTTTATATCAGTACCTGGAGCAGTGGGAAATGGAAGTTTCGGTTATTTTCAATTCGTATTGGGAAATGCAGTAGGCTTTGTTCTTATTGCGCTAGTACTTTTGCCATTGTACTATCGCCTACATTTGGTATCGATCTACTCCTACCTCGAACATCGCCTTGGCTTTTATAGTTACAAATCCGGTGCTATGATTTTTTTAATCTCTAGAACCATTAGTTCAGCATTTCGACTTTACTTGGTGGCCATTGTACTACAACGCTTTATCTTCGATGCATGGCACATACCCTTTGCTATCACCATTATTATCTGCTTGGCGTTGATCTGGTTATACACCCATAAAGGAGGTTTAAAAACCATTATTATCACAGATTTATTGCAAACTTTTTTTCTATTATTATCGGTTGTATTGTCCATTTACTTTATTGCAGATAGCTTACACCTTAATTTAGCTGAAACTTTCGAAACAGTCAAAAACAGCAGCTATTCCAAAATTTTCTTTTGGGAAGACTTTATGGAGAGCAAAGCTAACTTTTGGAAGCAATTTTTAGGTGGCATCTTTGTCACACTAGCCATGACCGGATTGGATCAAGACCTCATGCAAAAAAACCTAAGCATGAAAACCATTGGTGAAGCGCAAAAGAACATGCTGACCTTTACCGGCATCTTTATTTTCATCAACCTCTTCTTTCTGTCGGTAGGTGCTTTACTTTACCTGTATGCAGCCAATAATCACTTAGATGTCCACGCGTTGAGAACGCCAGATCATCTTTATCCCGAAATAGCCTTAAATCATCTGGCATTAATTCCCGGTATTATTTTTATGCTCGGTTTAACTGCAGCGACATTTGCCACCACAGATTCTGCACTTACAGCACTAACAACGTCTTTCTGCGTTGATTTTTTAAATTTTAATAAAAAAACAAATCCTAACGACAAAAAGCTCGTTAGAACAAGAAACAAGGTACATTTTGTCTTTTCTTGTTTAATGTTATTGGTCATTCTCCTTTTTCGCCTGATAAACAACGATTCGGTCGTTATAGCCATATTTGTTGCTGCCGGTTATACTTATGGTCCGCTCCTGGGCTTATTTGCATTTGGCATGCTTTCTAAACGCCAAGTTAGGGATCGTTGGGTACCTTATATATGTGTACTATCGCCATTTCTTTCATACGGTGTTGAATACTGGCTAAATCACAGCTTAGGTTATATCGTAGGTTTCGAATTGATTGTGATCAATGGATTCATCACATGGTTAATGTTGCAGCTTACAAGTAAAAGTGAAAAATAACTAGCATAAAGTAAATCGCGCTAAAATAAAAATGACGACCACGTCTCTCATATCTCATATCTCACATCTAAACCTTAACATATATCTTTTTCTTATCTAGCTGATAACAGATCACCCAAAGTACAGCAAGAAAACAAATTGCATATGCGAAAGAGCCTAGCTCAGGCGGTCCCGGAATTTTGGCATATATTTCTGAGTAAAACCAACGAAGCGGTGATGTATAGACTGGATTTCCTTCCGAATCGGTTCCCTGGCTGATTTTTATCAGAGCAAGTGTTTTGGGTATCAAGGCACTCACGATAAAAATAAATAAAGCGTTTTTACCAAATACATCAAAAAAACGGGTTATGCTATTTTTTATCCCCCTAATTTCTAAGAACCAAATCAATACACCAAGTGTAGTAGTAGCCAATCCGCTGGTATACAACACATACGAACTGGTCCATATTTTTTTATTAATCGGAAATATGAGCCCCCAAGTCAATCCTACAAGGGTCAATATAGCGGCTGTAACCATCAATCGACTTACCACACCATACAATTTATCAAGCCTTACCCCTTCGCCCGTTGCTGAACGAATGTATGTACCAACCAAGTATCCGATAATTACTTGCACAATAGCAGTAAACGTACTGATAAGTCCCTCCGGATCAAAAGGAACGCCTTCGCCTTTATATAGGTGAGGTATACCAAGCAATTTAATATCAATAGCAGTTCCAAACCAGCCATCTAAACTATAAGGATCACTCCCACCAAAAAGCATACAAGCTAGCCAATACACGATTAAGATACCAGCACCTATATACATGACGGTTCTCGTTTTAAAGAAATAAGCTAATAGGGAGGCAATACCATAGCACAGCGCAATTCGTTGTAAAACTCCTAGTATACGAATACCACTGTTTGGATGTAAGGAACTTACCCAAGGTTTCGCTATCAGTTCACCATCAGACCAGCTAACAAAGGGATACCAGGACAACAGCAAACCAATGAAAAAAATCAAAAAAGTCCGTTTGATAATTTTACGCCAAAAAAAGGCATCCCCTTTTGCTTGTAATTTGGGTATAACAAAAGCCATCGCATTACCTACAGCGAAAAGGAAGAATGGAAACACTAGATCGGTAGGTGTACATCCATGCCAGGGAGCATGTTTAAGTGGAGAAAAGGCATAACTCCAGGTCCCTGGATTGTTCACTAAAATCATTAGTGCTACGGTAGCACCTCTAAAAACGTCTAATGAATAATAACGCTGGTTCATCCTATTGGTAGAAATCATTGATTAGCCCCAACTTTTTGCTTATGATCAATAAAAGTAAACATTACTTAGTGAAAATGCAATATTTAAACATAAACAAGCAAAATAACGCATACCCTAATGTTGAATAGACATGTTGGCAGTTCTGCTTTACCATTATTTCTGCGCTATATGAAAATAATAAACTATCAATGTAACGAATTAAGTGACAAAACATTCTATTTGTCATTTCCAATTCACAAAACCAGCTAAACGAAATGAGCCACGATTTTAAACACGCAACAACCCATTATTTGGCTCACTTTTTGCTATAGGGATACTGCAAAAAAAATTGGATAAAACCTTCAAAATCAGACAACTTTTTTATTTTTCAATCGTTAATAAGATAAAAAATTTTGTAATTTTGCACACTTTATTAAAGAAAGGGGCACATAAATAATTAATGAGACAGCTCAAAATAACACAGTCGATTACTAACCGTGAATCGCAATCGTTAGATAAATACTTGCACGAAATTGGCAAAGTAGATCTAATTACCGCCGAAGAGGAAGTAATATTAGCTCAAAAAATAAGAGAAGGCGATCAAGCCGCATTAGAACGCTTAACTAAAACTAACTTACGTTTTGTCGTTTCTGTAGCCAAACAATACCAAAACCAAGGGTTAACCCTTGGGGATCTCATCAACGAGGGAAACTTAGGTTTAATTAAAGCTGCAAAGCGTTTTGACGAAACGAAGGGTTTCAAATTTATTTCTTATGCGGTATGGTGGATCCGTCAATCGATCTTACAAGCTATTGCAGAACAATCACGTATCGTACGTTTACCATTAAATCAGGTAGGTTCATTAAGTAAAATCAGCAAGGCATTTTCGCGCTTGGAACAAGAATATGAACGCGAACCTTCTCCTGAAGAATTGGCAGATATATTAGAAACAACTGTTGATAAAATTTCCGATACGCTAAGTAATTCTGGTCGTCATGTTTCCATGGATGCTCCATTTGTTCAAGGCGAAGAAAACACCTTGTTGGACGTTCTCGAGAACCATGATCCAAATACCGACAGCAATTTGATTGACGAATCGCTTTCGGAGGAGATTAAACGTTCTTTAGCTACTTTAACCGAACGAGAACGCGAAATTATCGTGTTATTCTTTGGTTTGGGCTCTAATCATCCACTATCTTTGGAGGAAATTGGAGAAACTTTCAACTTAACCAGAGAACGGGTTAGACAAATTAAAGACAAAGCCTTACAACGTTTGCGTCATACTTCACGAAGTAAGATATTGAAGTCTTATCTAGGATAAAAACCTCAAGACATTTCTGAACAAATACGAAACACTCATTTTAAAAAATGGGTGTTTTTTTTGCACTGACTTAAACTTCTCTAACCAAGATATTCCCATTCCAATTAAATTATTATTTCTTCAAAAAAGAAGAAAAATAACATTTGTATTTTTTAAATTTGATAAAAAAATCAAGGTAATTTTTACAATGACAATATTAAGCCGTTTGAGTTCAGACATAAGTAGTATTAAAACTAGTTTCTTACCATTAACCGAACGCAAAAAAATGATCAACCTACAAAAAGGGCGAGCGGGTAATCCAGCTCGCCCAACCTATTAAGAATGCACTATCAACTAAATGATAGCTGAGAAATTGTCCTTTGGACTAATCAATTAAACTGACGCTTCTTTTCACGAATTGAGTCAATTCAGCACCTGTTAGTAAACCATTAGATAATAAAGCCAAATCAAAAGCTTGCTTCGCAAGATTTTCTTTTTCTGCTTCATCCGTTGAGGTAAGAATCCGTTTAATTAATGGATGATTTCCATTGACAGATACTTTATAATTATCAGGTAAAGCACCATAAAAACCCATTCCACCACCCTGCTGCGCCATATCTTTCATGCGCCGCATAAACTCGTCCATAGTAACAGTTACAGGCATTTCATCTTCTCCCAAAGCTGCCACCTCAACCTTCATATTCTCTTTTTGAATAGCTTTTTCGAACAAGGTTTTTATGGCCCCACTTTCTTCTTCACTTAAAGCCAGCTGCTTATCATCCTCTTTTTGGATCAGTTTATTTAGCACATCAGAATCAACCCGTTTCAATTGAGTTTTTTCCGTTTTCTGCTCCAAATAACTTACAAAATGTCCATCTATTGGAGAATCGAAAAGCAATACATCGTAACCTTTATCCTTGGCAGTTGTGATAAAACTATCCTGTTTAGTCATATCACTGGCATAAAGATAGATAACATGATCATGTTTATCCTTTTGAATATCCTTTACCTTTTCTGCATATTCTTTTAAGGTAAAAAACTCGTGATCAACTGTTTGGAGTAGTACAAAATCGCTAGCCTTCTCTGCAAATTTATCTTCACTCACCATACCATACTTCACGAAAAGACCGATGTCCTTCCATTTTTCTTCAAAAGCTTTACGATCGGTCTTAAATAATTCGCCTAATTTGTCGGCTACTTTCTTGGTGATATAATTACTGATTCGCTTAACGTTGCTATCCGCTTGCAAGAAACTACGTGATACATTTAGCGGGATATCAGGCGAATCGATCACCCCATGCAATAGCATTAAAAATTCGGGAACAATATCTTTCACCTCATCGGTAATAAAAACCTGCCGAGAGAAAAGTTTAATTTTATTTCGTTGTAGATCGAAATCGTTTTTAATTTTAGGGAAGTATAGTATTCCAGTTAAGTTAAATGGATAGTCTACATTGAGGTGAATCCAGAACAAAGGTTCTTCGGCAAAGGGATATAACTCTCGATAAAAGGCCAAATAATCTTCATCCTTAAGATCAGCAGGTGCCTTAGTCCAAGCCGGATTCGTATTATTAATAATATTATCTACCTCTACCGATTTGTATTTAGGCTTTCCCTCTTCATCCTCCCCATCGGGTTCAGACGTTGTTTTCGTACCAAACTTTATCGGAACCGGTAAGAATCGGCAATATTTAGCAAGGATTTCTTCAAGCCTGGCTTTATTCAAAAATTCCTCTGATTCTTTGTTAATGTAAAGGATAACGTCTGTACCCCTAGTCGTCTTATCACTATCGCTGATTTCATAAGATGTGCTGCCATCACATATCCATTTAGCTGCTTGTGCACCTTCTTGATAGGATAGGGTTTGAATCTCCACCTTATCAGCAACCATAAACGCAGAATAAAAACCTAACCCAAATCGACCAATAATTTCATTGGCATCTTTGGCTTCTTTAAATTTTTCTACAAATTCAGTGGCACCAGAAAACGCAATTTGGTTAATATATTTTTTCACTTCTTCGGCAGTCATACCAATTCCTTTATCACTTATGGTAATGGTTTTAGCCTGCTCGTCAAAAGAAATTTCAATGGTCGTATCACCTAAATCGCCTGTAAATTGGCCTAAAGATGATAATCGTTTCAATTTCTGTGTCGCATCCACCGCGTTAGATACCAATTCACGTAAAAATATCTCGTTATCTGAGTATAAAAACTTCTTAATCACCGGAAATATATTCTCGGTATGAATTGAGATGTTTCCCTTTTCCTGCATAGTAATTTTATTTTAATTTATTTTGCTGTTTTGTATAAGTCAACAACAAGCAGTGTTCCAAAGCTTTGCCAAACGTCAGTATGGCAGCGAATACTGACAAAAAAGCCAGGCACAATTTTGTACCTGGCTTTTTTGTCCATTAACCGTTCTACACTCTTAAGGGATTTCAACGGTTTTCGGCTGTCCCACCTGCTGTAAGTAACGATCTAATTTTTCTGATACTAGTTGGATCGTTTCATAAGCAGATGCCTGCTGTCTTTCCCAAACCCTTTGGTTTATCTTACTCAACTTCCTTTCTAAGGGAATAGGTGTTATAGCCGCTTTTACAAGTTTGCCATAGCGATCTTTCACATAAGGCTGATAAGCGAGATCAGTAAACCAGTATCGGTACCCAACGGTTGTTTTTTCAAAGACCAAACGATAAAGCACCTCACCAGCCACATAATTCCCAATAACAGCATGGCTTTTCAGTTTTGCCTTACCATTAACAAACAGCTGATCTTTTTTTTCCAAGACCATTGGTTGTTCCTTAAAGAAATCACGAATAGCTACAGAAAAATCATAGCCTTGCGTTATCTCATAGTCGCTTTCGTGCATAACGACATATTTCCCTCGTTGATCAGTTAAAAAATCCCCTCCGTGCTCTTGTTCTCTTCCATCTGTGAACAAGCTTACAACGATTAACATTACAAAATTCAACATCTCGTATTAATCTTAGTTTAACATAGTACAAGGAAAGCTCCCACCCTATCGCTGCGTATCAAACTTACGCAAATTCGCTTTTATATCCAAGATATAGCAAGTTCATGCATACAGAAAAAAATCCAAAAAGCCCCATTATTTTCAAGCCGGTGTCGGATAGACTAAAACAGGTTTAGCAAACCGTGTTAGACCAACGAAATACAAGGTGTCCGCCAACAAATAACACTAAAACCTAAAAAAAATAACAAAAAAAGAAACAAAAACAACAAAACACCATATTTAAAATATTTTTTATAGAAAAAAACCAATAATGAATAATAAAACAAAATAAAATATAGTCAAAAAACAATAAAAAGAGCATTTTTTAAAAAAAAAGCATAAAAAATATATATTTCTTTGAAATATGATATAACTATTATAGATTTGACAAAAAAATATGTATATATATACAAAAAAACAAACCAAAAAAATGCATAACATTAAAAAATAATCACCAAAATCAATAAAAATCAAAATTCAACACTTAAAAAAACTGCCTATGACGACAATTTAAACATGTTAAAAACCATTATCACCATTATCAAATTATCCAAACACTGTAAACCAATTTCAAAAAATGAAATCCATTACCAAAATCTCTTCAACATTATTATTTTGTGCCGCTGCCTTAGGCGCAAATGCACAAGACGATGACAATAATACCTTAACCATTACCGGTTCTGCTGATTTGTATTACAAATACGATTTCTCGGGTTATCGGTCGGAAGATGGTACTTCTAACATCCCTACAGCCTTTGCCAACGAACAGAATTCTATATCGTTGGGTATGCTAGACTTAGCAATCAGTAAAAAAGTGAATAAAGCATCTTTCGTTGGAGAGGTTGCTTTCGGCCCAAGGGGACAAGAACAATCTTTGCTTGCCGGAAAAGGTGGAGATTCCTTTCATTTACAAAATCTTTATGTAAGTTATGATTTCACAGATAAATTTTCCATGACCGCAGGGTTTATGGGCACATTTATCGGCTACGAAATCATCTCTCCAACCGGAAACTTCAATTATTCCACTTCCTACCTGTTTTCTATGGGTCCCTTTCAAAATGCGGGCATAAAAGGTACTTACACATTCTCTGATCAGGTAAGCCTGATGGTTGGACTTTTCAACGATTGGAATGAATACGAAGATTTCAACGGCGTTTCACACGTAGGCGCACAGCTACACCTTTCGCCATTGGATGGATGGGATGCTTATTTTAATTTCCTTAGTGGACATTCCGCCCCCGAAGCAAGCGGAACAGGAACAATCTTCGATTTAACAACTTCTTACCAGATTACTGAAGCCTTCAAATTGGGCTTAAATGGCGCCAATTACAAAATATCGGACGAAGAAGGAGGTTATCATGGTGGGGCACTTTACGCTCAATATGCCTTTTCAGATGTAGCGAGCTTAGGTATTCGTGGAGAATATTTTAAAAATAAGGACACCAAAGAGGATGAAGTAACGGTAGCAGGAAGTTCTGTAAAAGCGGTAACACTTAGCGGTAATATAAAAGCTGGCCCATTAACCCTAATACCAGAAGTACGATTTGACAAAGGATCTGGCGAAATGTTTATGAAAAAAGATCTAAGCCCTACTAAAAATGCCTCTCAGTTTTCAATAGCAGCTGTATACGCATTTTAAACCATCAATATAAAAAATAAAATAACGCTTAATATATAATTATGGAAACAAATTCAATTAAACGATCAGCACCATTTTTAATCCTGATCGTATTGGCTATTGCCTCAATTTTTGTTCAGCCAGTAGCTGCATTTAATGGCGAAGGTGTTTATAATGGCGCCGATATCGCTTGGATTATCACGGCGGCGGCCTTAGTATTTTTAATGACACCCGGCCTAGCTTTTTTTTACGGCGGTATGGTTCATCGTAAAAATGTGCTCTCTACGATGATTAAGAGTGTAGTTGCAGCAGGAATAGTAAGTGTTTTATGGATCATCGTCGGATTTAGCCTTTGTTTTGGTGATTCTATCGGTGGCTTCATCGGCGATCCTAAAACATACCTATTCTTTAACAACGTTATTTCTGGAGCACCATGGCCAGGAGGACCAACCATCCCACTTTCTTTATTTGCACTATTTCAATTAATGTTTGCTATTATTACTCCTGGACTAGTCGTCGGAGCTGTTGCTGAACGGATTAGGTTTACCTCCTACATCCTATTTATTGTGCTATTCTGCCTATTTGTTTATGCGCCACTAGCGCATTGGAGTTGGCATCCTGATGGCTTTTTAGCCAAAATGGGTGTACTTGACTTTGCTGGTGGAACGGTAGTGCATATTTCTGCAGGCTGTGCTGCATTAGCTGGTGCTTTAGTGTTGAAGCGCAGAAAATCACATTTGGAGCATCAAGAAGTTCCGCCTGCAAATATTCCTTATGTATTAATAGGTACAGGCTTACTATGGTTTGGGTGGTTTGGTTTTAACGCTGGATCTGCTTTATCTGCAGGAGATCTTGCTGTATCTGCTTTCGGGACTACCAATACCGCCGCTGGCGCAGCCGGTTTATCCTGGATGTTTTTCGATGTTATTAAAGGAAAAAAACCGTCCGTATTAGGTTTTTGTATAGGAGCCGTTGTTGGATTGGTTGCTATCACACCAGCAGCAGGCTTCGTTGCTATCCCACAGAGTATCTTTATCGGCGCCATTGCGGCTATCATTTCTAACCTAGTTGTACAATGGAAATCAAAAACGGCTTTAGATGACACCTTGGACGTATTCCCTTGTCATGGTGTAGGGGGCATGGTTGGTATGTTAATGACCGGTATCTTTGCGACCAAAGATGTCAATGGAGCAGGCAACGATGGGCTCTTTTATGGTAATCTGGAATTTTTCTTTACTCAATTAAAAGCAATGGTAATTGTCGTTGTTTTTAGCTTTGTGGTATCATTCATTATCTTTAAAATCATTAACCTTATCCAGCCATTGCGTGTTACTTCTGAAGAAGAAGATCTTGGATTAGATACCACACAACATAATGAACATTACACACAAGGAACCTTGATTAGTTCGCCTAGTGCGTAAACGAAGTACTCTGTAATGCTTCAATATATTTTTTTTATTTTTTTTCTTGTTTCACAATAATTCTTGCATATATTTGCCTTATCAAAAGGAAAAAATGAAAAACACAGGTGCATATTGGTTCTTTGGTTACTTTTACTTTAGCAGTAAGGGCCGGGATTAATATGCATATATAAAGAATTAAAATGTATAAGAAAGTCCCGGTGAGTAACCGGGACTTTTTTTTTAAAATTAAAAATGAGCAAAATACGAGTAGCAATCCAAGGTACAAGAGCTTCATTCCATGAAGAGGCAGCCTTCAAATATTTCGGAAAAGACATTGAAACAGTTGAATGTGAAACGTTTAAACATACCTGTGAGGCATTAAGAAAAAACGAAGCCGATTACGTAGTTATGGCAATAGAAAATTCGATTGCCGGCAGTTTACTACCTAATTATACCTTACTGCACGACTATCACTTTCCTATCGTAGGAGAAATTTACCTCAGTATACAGCTGCACCTACTCGCTTTACCTGGCGTAAAATTAGAAGAGATAAAAAAAATTGAGTCTCATCCTATAGCACTACGTCAATGTGCCGATTATCTAGAAGAACATGCGACCATCAAAGTCTCGGAAGGCACTGATACGGCCTCCTGCGCAAAAAAAATTGCCGAAAATAAATTAACCGATACGGCTGCGGTTGCCAATCAGCTGGCGGCAAAACTATATGGATTAGAGATTATCGACAGGCGCATCGAAACCAATAAAAAGAACTACACGCGCTTCCTCATCCTATCCAAAGAAAAAACCGAAAACCCGAAAGCAAATAAAGCTACCTTATTGTTTCAAACAGACAATAGCATCGGATCCTTAGCCAAAGTGCTTACCTTCTTTGCAGAAGAGCAAATCAATATGAGTAAGATTCAATCCATGCCTGTACTCGGAAAACGCAATGAATACGATTTCTATGTAGATATTGAATGGAAAAAACAAAGTAATTACGATGCAGCTATCCGAAAAACGTTAAAGCATACCATCAACTTCAATATTCTAGGGGAGTATGTAAAGAACGATAAAGTATAATCAAGAAAACAATATAAGAACAAACATTTATACACAGGAAATATCTTTCAAAAGCAAGCTTGCCATTGGATATTTCATACAAACTAAAAAAACAAACAATGAAATTGAATTTAGACATCGAGCCTTTAAGCTCTTGGTTAGCTACAGGAAAAGAACCTTTAGTAATAGCAGGTCCCTGCAGCGCAGAAACGGAGGAACAATTAGTGGCAACAGCACATCTGCTAGCGGCCACAGGTAAAATTTCTGTATTACGTGCGGGTATTTGGAAACCCCGTACTCGTCCAGGCGAATTTGAAGGTATAGGAAGCATTGGTCTAGAATGGCTAAAGCGCGCTAAGGAAGAAACGGGCTTACTTACGGCTACTGAGGTAGCTACAGCTAAACACGTGGAAGAAGCCTTGGCCGCCGGAGTAGATATCCTATGGGTTGGTGCGCGATCAACAGCAAATCCATTTACCGTTCAAGAAATAGCAGATGCGTTAAAAGGCATTGATGTTCCAGTTTTCGTAAAAAATCCCGTCAATCCAGATCTTTCCTTATGGATCGGCGCGTTGGAACGGATCAATCGTGCAGGTATCAAAAAATTAGGAGCCATACATCGTGGATTTTCTTCGTATGAAAAAACAGCTTTTCGTAATGAACCAATGTGGGATCTAGCCATTCAACTCAAGACCATTGCTCCAGAACTCCCTATTATTAACGATCCAAGTCATATCTGTGGAACGCGTGAGCTTATTCCATATGTTGCACAAAAGGCAGTCGATTTAGATATGCAAGGCTTTATTATTGAAGCACACATCGATCCTTCTGTGGCTTGGACAGATGCCAAACAACAAGTAACTCCTGCGGCTTTAGCAGAAATCATCAACAACTTATCGCTTCGAAAAGCCGAGTCAAACGATCCTGCATTTGAAGATAAATTAGCCGAACTTCGGAAAGAGATAGATGCCCTTGACGTACAACTTATTAAAAATGTGGCCGATCGCATGAAAATCAGTGAGAAGATTGGCGAATACAAACGGGATAACAAAGTTACGATCTTACAAGTTAACCGCTGGGAAGAAATTATTGAGCAACGCAGCAAATTGGCTAAAGCATTAAATCTTGATGAGGAATTCACCGTAAAACTTTTAGAACTTATACACGGTGAATCGATTAGAAAGCAAAATTTGATTATGAATGCCAAACCTTCTGTGGAGGCCTAATGGATACGGAAATCTTAAGCTTAACTCATCAAGGAGGTTGTATAAAGGCAACGATTCCATTAACAGGTTCCAAAAGCGAAAGTAACCGGGCCCTTATTTTAAATGCATTAAGTAAAGGGAAAGTCCGCATTCAAAATTTATCGCATGCAGATGATACAACGACCTTACAAAAGGCCTTACAAATCGCTACTAAAAGTATCGATACATTACAGACAATAGATATTGGGCCAGCTGGTACGGCCATGCGATTTCTGACGGCTTACCTTTCTTTAATCCCGGGGCATTTTTTGCTCACCGGATCCGAGCGGATGAAACAACGCCCCATTGGAATTTTGGTTGATGCCTTAACAGGTATCGGCGCCAACATAAATTATGCAGGCACAGCTGGTTATCCCCCACTGGACATTAAAGGTGCTTTTAGCCAAATAAGCGATCAGATAACTATTAGGGGTGATGTAAGCAGCCAATACCTTTCGGCATTGCTGCTTATTGCACCTTTTCTCCCCAACGGCCTTACTTTAACGATATCCAGTCCGTTAACATCGAAACCCTATGTAAGCATGACTTTAGATATGCTGAAAGAAATTGGCGTAGATTACCTTTGGGAAGAAAACAATATTACCATCAAGCACCAGGAAATCAAAGAGTCGGTTTTAACAGTTGAGCCGGATTGGAGTGCCGCTTCTTATTGGTATTCGGTTATTGCCCTATCGCCTATAGGAAGTTCCATATTTTTACCGGGTTTAAAAAACAATAGCCTACAGGGAGACCGGGCAATTGTGGATATCATGCGGCATTTTGGTGTAAGTTCCCGTTTTGAAAATAATGGCGTAACACTGGAAAAAGTAAGTACGACTGGTGGCGAGCGCTTCTTTAATTTCAAGGAGTGCCCCGATCTCGCACAAACGGTTATTGCTTGTTGTGCTGCCTTAGGCTACAATGCACATTTTACGGGGTTGGAAACCTTAAAAATAAAAGAAACCGATCGTATTTTGGCACTTCAACAGGAGCTGGCTAAATTCAGTATCACCCTAAATGAAGAAGATCTAGGCACCTATCACCTAGACACGACATCTAGAACAAATCCGGCAAGCGTAAAAATCAAAACTTACGAGGACCACCGAATGGCCATGGCCTTCGCTCCGTTAGCAATAGTGTTTAAGGAACTGATTATTGAAGAACCAAAGGTGGTGGGTAAATCTTATCCTACATTCTGGGAACATTTGGCGAAAGCAAATTTTGGTTATGTGCTGCAGTAGATTTTAATTTTATTTTTCAACATAGCGATTTCAACATAAAAACAAATGGCAGGAAATTCATTTGGACAGGTTTTTCGGATAACTACTTTTGGAGAATCCCATGGGGAAGCCATCGGTGTCATTATTGATGGATGTCCACCAAATATTGTAATAGACTTGGATTTTATACAGGCAGAATTAGATAAACGTAAGCCGGGTCAATCTAAAATTACCACGCAACGTAAAGAAAGCGACACGGTGAAAATACTCTCCGGTGTTTTTGAAGGAAAAACCACTGGAACGCCCTTGGCCATGCTTATTCCAAATGAGGATCAGCGGTCAAAAGATTATATGCACATCCAAGATAAGTATCGGCCATCACATGCTGATTACACCTATCAAACGAAATACGGCATACGTGATTACAGAGGAGGAGGACGCTCTTCTGCACGCGAAACCGCAGCACGCGTAGCCGCTGGAGCAATTGCCAAAAGCTATTTACAACAATTAGGGATAGCGATATTTGCCCATGTATCGGCTGTCGGAGATATTCAGGCACCAAACTTAGGCGACCTTAGTATTCCTGAGCTGATAACTATACGCGAGCAAAATATTGTACGTTGTGCTGATCCTGCAACCGCGAACCAGATGATCGCTTTTATCGATGCTGTTCGGAAAGACGGTGATACCGTTGGGGGAATTATTAGTACCGTCATTAGAGGTGTTCCTGTTGGTTTAGGAGAACCCGTGTTTGATAAATTACATGCAGACTTAGGGAAAGCTATGTTAAGCATTAATGCTGTACACGGTTTTGAATATGGTTCAGGTTTTGAAGGAGCGTCTATGCGTGGTTCAGCACATAACGATCTATTTATCAATCCTGACCATAAAGCACAATCATTAAAAACACGGACTAATTTCTCCGGTGGCATACAGGGCGGTATTTCTAATGGGATGGATATTAATTTCAGGGTTGCTTTTAAACCCGTAGCCACCCTAATGAAAGCGCAAATGACTATTAATACCTCGGGAGACGAGACGGAAATTACGGGAAAAGGACGACATGATCCATGCGTCGTACCCAGAGCTGTGGCGATTGTTGAAGCAATGGCAGCACTGGTTATTGTTGACCATTACTTGAGGAATCTGACAATAGGCGATTCAGAAAGTAATCTTCTGAAGACCCTATCCTGAAGACTGCTTCGCCATTCTTCCTCGCAGTGATGAAACATTCATTGTGAGGAGGAATAATAGCCTTGTGTTTCCTTGTAGACTACCTCTTTATCCGTTAAAACAAATTAGGAAATTTATCCGGGTTTGATTCATGCATAATCTCACAAACCATTTCGATGATATCATCCATCGAAGGTTTAGTAAAGTAGTCTCCATCCGTTCCATAAGGAGGCCTATGCGGTTTTGCTGACAATGTTCTTGGTTGACTATCTAAACTATAATAACCTTTTTGTTCTTCTAAAATCTGTTGCAGAATAAAGGCCGATGCTCCTCCAGGAACATCTTCATCAACAACTAATAATTTATTGGTTTTACGCAGCGATTGCGCACAAAGATGTTCTACATCAAAAGGTTGTAATGTTTGTGGATCAATAATTTCAATAGAAATCCCCATTTCATTCAACTCGACTGCCGCTTCTTGCACTAAACGAAGAGTAGATCCATAAGACACCACGGTTACATCAGCACCTTCTCTAATCAATTCTGCCACTCCCAATGAAACGGTAAAATCGCCGATATTGGAGGGCATGCGTTCTTTCAGTCGATAACCGTTTAGGCATTCAATGACCAAAGCAGGTTCATCCGAACGAATCAGGGTATTATACATACCCGCAGCTTGCGTCATATTACGCGGTACGCATACATGCAACCCCCTCAATGAACCTAGAATCATAGCCATTGGCGAACCAGAATGCCAAATCCCCTCTAAACGATGGCCTCGCGTCCGAATGATTAACGGAGCCTTTTGCCCACCTTTAGTACGATAACTAAGACAAGCTAGATCGTCACTCAGAACAGTTAAACCGTAAAGCAAGTAATCTACATATTGAATTTCTGCAATGGGTTTTAGACCTCTTAAAGCCATACCCACTCCCTCACCTATGATGGCCGTCTCTCTAATTCCGGTGTCAAAAATGCGGTGCTCACCGAATCTAGCCTGTAAACCTGCGAAACCTTGGTTTACATCTCCTATAGCCCCTAAATCTTCACCAAACGCCAGCAATCGCGGTTCTCTTTCAAAATTAGCAGCAAAGCAGGCATTTAGCACCTCACGCCCATCTACCATTTTAGCTTTTTCCTCATAAGCTGCAGGGATAACTTCTATATACTTTGGAGACTCACTAGTCTCGGTAAATAAGGTTGAATTATAGCGATCATGATTTACGCGCTGCTGTGCCTTATACCACTGGATAAGGCTTTCCTTTTGAGGGTTCTGGTATGCTCTAAGCTCTCTTATTGCTTTACGCACAGTGCCATAAATCTGTTTCAGGTTAGGTTCTTTGATTTTTTCTAATCGGGTAGCCAAATGCTGTACAGGTTTATAATCTATTGCCCTTAGTAAACGGATTGCAGTGGCTTTTTCTTCTGCAAATGCCTCCACATAATCATTCCAAGCCCTTACTTGCTCACTTTTAACAAACGTTTTTGCCTGTTCTTCAATGGCAATCAGCTCCTTTTCAGTAGCAATAGCCGATTCTAGCATCCATTTACGCATCTGTGCCACACAATCGTATTCTTCTTCCCACAACAACCTTTCCCGAGATTTATATCGTTCATGTGATCCGGAAGTAGAATGTCCCTGTGGTTGTGTCATTTCCGTTACATGGATAAATACAGGAACGTGTTCTTCTCTACATATTCGGATGGCTTGTTCATAGGTTTCACAAAGCCCTGGGTAATCCCACCCCCTCACTTTAAATATTTCGTAACCATTGCCTTTGTCATCACGCTGAAATCCTTTCAATACCTCAGAAATATCTTCTTTCGTTGTTTGATATTTATTAGGCACAGAAATGCCATAGCCATCATCCCAAACGGATATAGCCAATGGAATTTGTAAAACACCAGCAGCATTGAAGGCTTCGAAAAACACCCCTTCAGAAGTAGAAGCATTGCCAATGGTGCCAAAGGCTACTTCATTTCCATTATTAGAAAAGTGCGTTAAATACGCTAAGTCTTTGTTTTGACGGTATATTTTTGATGCTTGTGCTAAGCCTAACAGTCTAGGAATTTGGCCACCGGTAGTGGAAATATCAGCAGAAGAATTTTTAAGTGCCATTTGATTAAGCCAATGGCCATCGGCAGTCAATTCACGTGTAGCAAAATGACCATTCATCATCCGTCCACCTGAGGCAGGCTCTGCTTGAATATCCGGATGTGCATACATCTGAGAAAAGAACTCATAAATATTCGAAATTCCGGTGGCAAAGGCAAAAGTCTGGTCTCTGTAATATCCTGAACGCCAGTCGCCATTTCTGAAAGCCTTTGCCATGGCTACCTGCGCAACTTCCTTGCCGTCACCAAATATTCCAAACTTAGCTTTACCGGTTAACACCTCTTTTCTTCCCAATAAACTAGCTTCCCTACTTTCACAAACGATATGGTAATCATTTAATACCATTGCCTTAAAATCAGCAAAGCTCAATTTTGATGTATCGATAGGATCGGTATATTTCAAATTGGTATCTGACATATCCAGAATTTGTGCTTAAAATTCAAAAGTAATAAAAAATTATATAAAATTCTGCACGGGCACATTCATTCCCAAGGCTATTTCAAAATAAGTCTCAAACAACAAACAAAATTTCAAACTGATGGCAATTGACCATTTAACCTGAGCATTTAATCTTTATCTCCTGCCATTGAACATCTTATGCACGACTAAAGTTCTCATCAAACACCCTTCTTCTTCTTTAGAAACAAATATATTACGTAGTTTATTGGCATTATAATTGCCAATTATAATATTTTTGTTGTAAATTTATAGAAGCATCTAATATACGTAAACGTTGTGGACGTATCATTTCCATAAACAAACGTGTGTTAGCACATTTAACAAATAGAAAAATGAAAAAATTTTTAACTATTTTATCGCTAGTAATTGCTTTTGCAAGCTTTAGCGCGTTGAAACAAGACAGCAATGCTGAGTTTAAGTTTGAAAAGGAAACCTACGATTTCGGTAAAATACCTCAAGGCAAGCCGGTATCATATGAATTTAAGTTTACTAATGCCGGTACAGAGCCATTGATCATCACTAAAGTAGAGTCTTCTTGTGGCTGTACCGTTCCCAAATATACCAATGCACCTGTAAAACCTGGTGAGCAAGGAACGATTAGTGTAACCTTCAATGCTGCTCAGGTAGCTCCCTTCAGCAAGTCGGTAACCATTCGTTCTAATGCTAAAACACCACTCAAATCCCTATATATTAAAGGAGAAGTTGTAAAATAGTTATTGGACTATACGGAACGTCTAAAGTTATCATCCAAGAAAAAAAAGCCATCTGCGATACAGATGGCTTTTTTATGTTTCACGGCTCCTTATTTTCCTACAATATATAGGAAAATGCAAAGCTTTTTCTCTAAGTTTGCGCTTAGAATCACAACGAAAAACGATGCCAACAATATCTGAAAAAGGAAAATTAATCCCCGCTTCGCCAATTAGGAAGTTAACACCATATGCCGATTTAGCAAAGGCGAAGGGTATAAAAGTATTCCATCTCAATATCGGGCAACCCGATATTGAGACACCTGAAGTGATGCTAAATGCCGTAAAAAACATTGACTTTAAAGTATGGGCTTACACACCATCTCAAGGGTATACCAGTTATCGGGAAAAACTGGCAACATACTACAACAACTTAGGCTATAATATTAATGCCTCTCATATATTAGTAACCGATGGAGGATCTGAAGCATTAACTATTGCGATGCTTACGTGCTTCAATCCCGGAGATGAAGTAATCATACCGGAGCCATTTTACGCAAATTATAGTAGCTTTGCTTGTTTAGCAGATGTGGAGGTTGTTCCAATATTATCCACTATCGACACCGGTTTTGCCTTACCGGATATCGGTGAATTCGAGCGTTTAATCAATACCAAAACGAAAGGAATCGTTATCTGCAACCCCAATAATCCTACAGGATATTTATATTCCAAACAGGAGCTACTCGCGCTAAAGGCATTATGTTTAAAGTACGATCTATACCTTATTTCTGATGAAGCCTATCGAGAATTCTGTTACGATGGCAACGAATTTATTTCACCTATGCATTTTGAGGGGATAGATGAACATGTAATTCTAATCGATACCGTGTCTAAAAGATATAGTGCTTGCGGTGCCCGGTTAGGATGTTTAATAACCAAAAACCAAGGAGTCTTAGAGGCGGGCCTAAAATTCGCGCAAGCACGTTTAAGTCCTCCGGCCGTTGCCCAAATAGCTGCCGAGGCCGCTTTAGATACTCCTAAAAGTTATTTTGAAAAGGTTGTTCGTGAATACACTGGCCGGAGAAATTTGCTGGTTGATGGTTTAAATAAAATTCCAGGCGTTTACTGCCCGACTCCTGGAGGTGCTTTTTATGTACTGGCACAATTACCGATAGATGATGCCGATAAGTTTTGTCAGTGGATACTAGAAAGTTTTTCATACGAAGATAAAACGGTTATGATGGCCCCAGCAACTGGTTTTTATTCCGATGCCATGGCAGGAAAACAGCAAGTACGACTAGCATACGTACTGCGGCAGGAAGATTTAACAGAAGCCTTGAAATGTCTGGAAAAAGGGTTAGCCGAATATCCAGGTAGAACGATATGCTAAATTAACCAAGCATCAATTCTTTACCAGCAGAATACGCATCAAACCATTATTGATAGCTTGATGCGTATTCAATTAATATGCTTGCTTAGTAATCCGGCTTTTGAGAATTGTTTAACTCTGCAAAAAGTTTTCAATTTTAAATGCAAATTCTTTCAATAAACCTTGGTCAACTCGTTTTGCCTGAAAATGACAAGCTTCACTTTCCCGAAACTTAAATGTAACTTGCTCGTTCATAATATCTACCATGCATAGTTGCATTCCCTGTTTAGTGATCATATGCACATTATAAAAATCACCTCTTACTTTCATCCAAAAACGCTGCATAATTTGTTCAATTTAAATATTTACTTACTTCATTTTAACAAACCTTATTTTATAACGAACATTTGAAAAGAAATGTAACAAGCGTATGTATAATTTTTGAAAAATTAAGTATGAAGCGTCTATTCTTCCCAGTCATTATTCGTCTAAACTTATCTGATCATGTTGGCATCCGCTCTCCCACTACACTTCGACTAGCCTCCCACTGTAAAGGCACCTCACCTTGATTTGCCATTGAATTTCTGAGCGCATAAAGAATAATCGAATTCAGGTTTAAAGCTTTTTTATTATTACCGAAAGCCGTACCTTTGTATTTACTTATATGGGGTCGACCGGAATTGACAGGATGGAGACGGTTATGTAAGCATGCAGTGCGTTGTTAGTCTAGCACTTAAATCTGAACTTTCAACTTTATAAATGGCGAAAATAACTACGCCTTAGCTGCCTAATTTAGAATTAGCATAGCTTTTGTTCCGTTGCGGTGAGCTTAGTGCCGCAACATCCGGAGCATCGAATAACTAAGCTAGTCAACTTAGGGGCATGATAAGCTGGCGAAAATAATCGTGTCTACGGAAGATAGTATAGGTAAGCGACCGACCTTCTACTTCCCGACAATTAAACGGAAGCTAAGCATGTAGAAAGCGTACACTGTACCATGTTTGGACGAGGGTTCGAATCCCTCCGACTCCACTAAATCAAATAAAACTCGGCAATAGCCGGGTTTTATTGTTTTAGTCCCTATCATAGGATGATAGTTTCCATATGTGTGTGCTGTAATCAATTATAAATATATACATCCTCTTAACAAATTTTGATGATGACATTACATTTATTTAAATTTGATAATAGCTAGCTTCTCTATTTTAATAAAACAAGCCAATACCATGGATAAAAAGCTCAAAACACTTATACGTTGGTATGAGAAAGAAGAAAAACAGCTTGGGTTACAATTGAAACAGGCACTGAACGAAAACGATTTTTTGGCAGCCCATTATAATCAGCTTGCACTTTATAGACTTCAAAACACCTTAGAAATACATAAAATGTTGGCTGATCCACTATTTATTCAGAAAAATGCTATTCGTCAATGGATTAATCTCTATAAAAATCTTCCAAAAAACTACCCGGGTGCTCGACAGTATTTCCAGAAAAGGATTAACAAATTAAAACAAGAATTAAGGGAGTTAGAACAAAAAAAAGAAATCGTATCCTTGTCCGCTGATAATGCATTCGAACGCGCAATCATAGCCATCATAGAAAAAAAAGTAAAGCGGGCAATATTAATCTTGGATAAAGCTAAAAACGTATCGCTCACATTCTTTTTATCTGACAGAAAATTATTGATTACACTGGAAAATACACAACAATTATACGATCAATATGTTATAAGCGATAAGACGATTAGCTCGCTTAAAAAGCTGGGATTCCAATCAACAAACAACGAAGATCTATGTTTAAGTTATATACTGAACGACAATTTCAATTGCTATCAACTGAAAATAACGCTATCGCAAATTATATTCGACGTATTTCATTATCTCCACATCAGCGATGAAAAGGAAATGATGCTCCAGGAAATCGCAAACTAACGTTAAATAATCCGTAAATCATTGTAAGCAATCCAGCCTACATTTCCATTGGAGAGCTCAATCTTAACCCAGTCTCCCTCCCGCTTAGCTATCTTCACTTTTGTACCTTCATGAATAACAAACAAAGTCTTCGTTTGATCATTAGGAGCACTTTTTACATTTACTGCACCCGAAAATAAAATAGCCTCCTGATGCTTATCAAAATAACGCTGTTGTGCAGTTGCAGCTATTAAACAAACCATAGCCAACACTAAACAACTTATCCCGCTATAAAAGGCAGTTTTTTTAACCCCTACTGCTTGTGCAAAAAGATAAACGATTAAAGCCAAGAAACCCACGAAAAACAGCGTCGTGCCTAACACCGACCAGGCATTTAACGAAAAAGCCAAAATAAAACTATGCCACCATTGATTCAGAAAAAGCGGTGGAACGGTTTCTATTTTATCATCTATTTTTTGATTAGCTAACTGTAAATTAACCTTTATATCTTCATCATTGGGCGAACGTTTATACGCTTTTTCGTAATTCAAAATAGCTAGAGGGATTTCATCTAATTTATAGTAGGCATTTCCCAAGTTGAAGTAAACGGCAGTGGACTGAAAGCCATCTTTCAATAATTGTTCATAGACGGTTGCTGCCTGCTTATATTCTGACTTCGCGTAATGGCTATTCCCTTTGGTAAATAGGTCTACCGCCTTGTTTTTTCCCATCGAAAACAGGGGTATAAATATTACTATTAACCCAAGAATCAGATTTTTATGCTTTTTCAACTGCTTGGATAATATGTTTAGCTTTTTCATATACTTCTTGTTCAGATGTCCCGACAACAGGTGCATATCGTGCCATTTCGCATAAATCCAGTGTTTCGATTAATTGATCAATCAAGGAATCGCTTTTTCCTCTTAATCGTAACTGTTCAGCTATATTCTCTTTATTGAGATCGGCCGCGGCAATCGTAAACTTATCGCTTAAATACCCATATAAACCTTTATATACTGCTTCATAAAACAACTTTTTATCGCCATTTTGCAACTGTTTATGCGCATTGGCCATATGCTTTGCAGCTACTTTATTAGCATTTCTTCCTTTAACTTTCGCTAAATCTTTATGCTGCTTCCGGTACCAGCTCCGATAAAACCAAGCAGCGATAAATAGCAGCGGACCTAAAAACAATAATACCCAAAATCCTACCGAACCGAAGAAGGTGTTATCTGATAGTTTGAATTCATCTGTGTCCTTAATGTATCGAACATCTTTATCCAATAATTTGACTTCCTGTTGATCACGGGAAGAAAAGGTCGTTACATTCGATGCCGGATCACCTTTGGCCACGGCTAACGTATAGCCTTTTGTTGTAAGCGTAACGTATTTTTGTGTTGCCGGATTAAAATAGGAAAATTCAAAAGGTGCGATAGTATGACGACCTTCATGCCTCGGAATTAAAAGATAAGTATAGGTTCTACTTCCTGAAACACCATTTAAGGATTCTTGTATATTATCCGACACTTTTGGATCATACGCTTCAATGGCTGGAGGAAAAGTAAGCTTCGGTGAACGGAATAGCTTTAAATTTCCAGTTCCTGAAACTTTAAGTGTATAATTTAACGCTTCATTGGCTTTCAATTCAGAATGGTCTATGGCAGCATCGATAGAAAAATTGCCTACTGCACCTTGAAAACTGTCGGGCTTGCCATTTTCTGGCAATGATTTTACATGGATGGTAACAGGAGTACTTTTAATCTTGTATTTAACGTCTTTATAAGATCCACCAAAAATCTGTTCGATGGGGTCATTAGAAGGAACAACCTGACGAATTAAAAAAGTCATTCCCAAGGGGTCTAAAGCCAATTTCCCCGATCGCTCCGGAAATAAAATAATCTGTTTAATATCCGTAACATGATAAATTGTCCCATTAATGGTTTCCTGTGTCCATGGAATATTTTGGTTGTCATTCTTTATTTCTTGGCTCCAAAAACCATTGAAGTCGGGTAACTTGTCCAAGGCGATGTCGACAATGGATACATTCGTATATAATTTATAGGTTACAGTAATCTGTTCACCTTGGTAAACGGACGTTTTATTTGCAACCGCTTTGATAAATAAATGTTGAGCAATATCTGAATTATTTCCTGTGGTTAAATTGTCTGGTGCGGCAGCCCGATTATTACCGCTGCTTTGCGATGCCGAATTACCTTTAACGACGTTGATTTTGATGGGTTTAGACTGGTACGATTTGCCATCGATGGTAGCACTTGCCGTTCCGATAGTGTATTCGCCCTCTCTAACCGCTATCAAATCATAGCTTAAGGCGATGCTGACGGTGGTCTTTCCATTGATTGAAGTCATACTAGACGATTGATTTGGCCCACCTACAACACGAAAGTCGGAAAAACCTGGAGGATTAAACTTTTCTATATTACCATTGGCTGTGAAACTAATTTCAAAAGGTTCTCCCATAGCAATGGTACGCTTACTTACAGAAGCTTCCAAGCCAACCGTTTGGGCAAAAACGTTGCTCAGGCAGAAGGCAAATATGATAACTGCAAAATATTTTATTTTCATCTTTCTCCTACCAATCTTTTGTTATACGCCCTTTTACACCCTTTGCCTTTTTGTTCTTCAGCTTATCTTGTGTATTCTTCTCTTCGTGGTTTAATGCCTCTAACATTCTTTCTGCATCTTCTTTAGAAAGTTTATCGGGTTGCTCTTGCTTTTGTTCTCCCTGTTCATCTTGATCACTATTCGGTTGATTCTTATTTTGTTTGTTATCATCACCTTTCTGCTGTTGATCCTGATTCTTTTTGTCTTGGCTATCCTGATCTTTCTTATCTTTATTTTGATCCTGCTGATTGTTTTTATCTTGCTTATCTTGATTCTGTTTGTTGTTTTTGTCGTTATCTTTATTGTCTTTCTTTTGTTGTTGTTTTTTTAGCATTTCCTGTGCATAAGCCAGGTTATAGCGTGTTTCATCATCCTTCGGATTGTTTAACAAAGACTTTTTATAAGCTGCTATACTTTCTTCAAGCTTCTTAGATTCCAACAACGTGTTTCCTAAATTGTGATAAGCTTGCGCTTTCACATGTTTATCATCCGAAGAAGAAGCGATATCAGTAAATTTTTTGGCGGCATCATCGTATTTCTTTTGCTTATAAAATGCATCCCCAAGATTAAAATTACCTTCTATTGAAGTCTGCGATTTTTCGACCGACTGCCGGTAATACTGTTCAGCTTCCGGATATTTCTGCTGTTGGTAAAGTTGGTTACCGGTATAAATAGCCTTCTTCTCCTGCTGAGCAAAAACATATATGCTCTGTAAACTTATCAAAAAGAATAACACAAACTGCTTCATGACTTTACCTCAAATAAATTCCAAGCACTCCACTTTAAGTTCTTTCGATTGGAAATAAAAAATTCCAACACCAAAAATAACAAAGCCAAGGCAATAAACACCTGAAAACGATCTTCATAATTCTTAAAAACCTTGGTATCATAGGTTTTCTTTTCCATACTAGCGACCTGATTCATCACAATACCTAAACCGCTATTAGCATTAGACGCCCTTACGTAGACACCATGGCCAACAGCAGAAATCTCTTTACACATATTTTCATTCAGCTTACTGATGACTGTTTGACCGTGCTCATCTTTATGGAAACCTACAGGATTTCCATTTTTAAATATTGGAACTGGAGCACCTTCTGGCGAACCTAAACCTATAACATGAATAATTACATCTTTTGATACGGCCGCTTTCGCTGCAGCTACGGCATCGTCTTCATGATTCTCACCATCAGTCATCACAATCATGGCCTTAGATGTACCACTGGTTTGATCGAATGATTTCATGCCCATATTAATGGCAGCACCAATGGCTGTACCCTGAGTAGGTACAATATCCGTATTGATATTATTTAAGAAAAGTTTAGCCGCAGCATAATCTGTCGTAATAGGTAATTGTACGTAGGCTTCTCCTGCAAAAATAATAATCCCTATTCGATCGTTATGCAGATGATCGATCAATTGCGAAATAGCTCTTTTCGCGTTTTCTAAACGACTAGGAGCAAGGTCGCCAGCAAGCATACTGTTTGAAACGTCCAAAAGGATCATTAGATCTGATCCGCTTCTTTTGCCTTCTTCAACCTTGGTCCCAAGTTGTGGATTAGCGATGCCTATAATCAAGGAGGCAAAAGCCAACGAAAAAAGAACAAATTTAATGACAGGTCTGCTAAAGGATACTTGAGGTATAATGCGACTTACCGTCTTCTCATCTCCCAAAGATCTCAGTGCCTTTTTCTTCCATCGGCTAATCCATACAAATACCAATACCAATAGCGGTATCAACGCCAATCCCCATAAAAGTTGTATATATTGAAATCGTAACATAGCATTTAAGTCAAAGCTCCTTTAAACAGTGTATTTTTAAACACAAATTCCAGCAATAATATAAAAAAGGCAAACAAAGCAAAGGGCAAAAAGCGCTCTGTTTTTTTATGGTATTGTGTAACGGCAATTTTCGCTTTCTCCAATCGGTCTATTTGTTGATAAATGGCTTTTAGTTTAGCATTGTCAGTTGCCCGAAAATATTTACCTCCAGTAGTTTTAGCAATATTACTTAAAGTAGCCTCATCAATCGTAACGGGCACCTGTTGACGTTGTATGCCGAATGGTGTTTGCACCGGGTAAGGCGCATAGCCTTTTGTTCCTACGCCAACGGTGTATACCCGTACATTCATTTTCTTTGCTATTTCTGCGGCGGTAATGGGAGGAATTGAACCTGTAGTATTAGAGCCGTCGGTTAGTAAAATAACTACTTTACTTTTCGCTTCACTATCCTTTAGCCTATTGACAGCTGTAGCCAAACCCATACCAATTGCCGTTCCATCTTCAATCATACCATTGTTGATATCTTGAAAAAGATTGACCAATACATCATGATCTATGGTTAATGGACATTGCGTAAAACTTTCTCCACTAAATACTACCAAACCAATACGATCGTCTGGACGGTCTTTAATAAAATCAATCGCGATATTTTTACCGGCCTCTAATCTATTCGGTTTTAAATCTTCAGAAAGCATACTTCCCGAAATATCTGTTGCAATAATAATATCGATTCCTTCCGTTGTAGCATTTTGCCAACTTAGGGCTGATTGCGGCCTAGCTAATGCAATGACCATAGCCGTCAAAGCCAACGAACGTAAAATGATGCTGTAATATCTAAAATTAGATTTAAGCGATCTGACACGTAAAAATCCAGAAAAATTAGACATCCTTAAACTGCCCTGAAGCTGTGCATTCCTCCACCAGTACCAAGCAACCATGAGTGGAATAAGAAGAAGCAACCAAAAAAAACTGGGATTAGCGAATGTTATTCCTTTAAGCAAGTTCATCTCTTTCGGGTAATTTATCTTCTGCTTCTAAATTTCGTTCTCGCGCATCTTCAACAAATTGGATAGCATTGTCCATACTTTGCTCGTTATCAACAGGTAATGGTTGTTCCTTAGCAAACTTTACAAGATCTGCCAAACGGAGCACTTGAACCAAACGATCGCGTTGCACTTCCGTTATTTCTTTAGATTTCAATAAGACAAAAATCTCTTCTGATGTTTGTTCCATAGCCCTGATTTGATATCTTCTTTCTAAAAATTCGCGGATAATATCAGCCAACTCACTATAATACAATTTTACTTGATCTTGTTGCCACAATTGCTTATCTCTTAATTCTTTAAGTTGAGTTAACGCTACAACATCTGCTGGCAAAACCACCTGTTCATGTTCTTTTTTGGGAAGTTTTTTCCTCCTTTTTCGAACATAATATATCCCGATTAGAAGTGCCACAATACTCAATATAATTAGCAAGACCAAGACAAGATTGTCTCGCAACCAGTCCATTATACCATAGGATACTGCCAAAGGTTGCTTAATGTCGTATATAGCTTTTGTCGTATCTACGGCAACAGATTTCACCAATAAGGGCAATGGATCAGTTTTCCACGTTGTATCAGCAGTTTTAAAGGCGAATGCCGGAACAGTTTGGGTACCAGCGTCAAACGACGTAATGGTATAGGATCGGCTCAACCGCCATTGTTCTGGATGTTGCTGGTCTTTTAAGGTATCGATTTTACCAATATCAACCAGTTGTATTTTAGCGGAAAGGGTATCAGCAAGATCTGGAAACATAATGTTTTTCCTGGCTGGTAAATCAACGGTTAATCGCAACTTGGTCTGGTCGCCTAATAAAATGGTTGCGGTGTCTAAACGTGCAGAAACCTTGATTTCCTGGGCTAGTCCGTGATAACCAACACAAGTTAAGCAGAAAAGCAGGCTCCAATGGATGTACATTTTCATAGTTCTATCTTCGGGCTTCACGTTTTTTAAAAAGAGTCATCAACGGCTGTATGTATGATTGATGTGTACCAATTTTTGTATAATCGACTCCTGATCGCCTAAATGAATCTTCTAATTGACTGTTTCGTTCCAACGCAGCTTGCTTAAAGCCTTGCCTTACTTTTTTATCACTCGTGTTTACCCAAATAAGTCCACCGCTTTCTTCATCCATTACCGGTATCAAACCTAAATTGGGGAATGTCTCTTCATGCAGATCATATAATCGTAGCGCTATCAGATCATGTTTCCGATTGGCGATTTTGAGCTCATTTTCAAAAGGCGTACTCATAAAATCCGAAATGAGGAATGAAGTACATCTTTTTTTCATTACACGCGTAAAATAGCGCAACGCTTCAGCAATATTGGTTCCTCTGTGTTGAGGTTTAAAGTCAATCAATTCCCGAATAATCATTAAAATATGGCTCCTACCCTTTTTTGGAGGTATAAATTTTTCTATCTGATCACTAAAAAAAAGCACTCCTATCTTATCGTTGTTCTGAATAGCCGAAAAAGCCAAAACGGCACAAACCTCGGTAGCCAATTCCTGTTTCTGCTGTGTTTGCGTACCAAAATTCTTTGAACCACTTACATCTACCAGCAACATAACGGTCATTTCCCGTTCTTCATCAAATACTTTAACATAAGGATGATTAAATCGCGCGGTCACATTCCAGTCGATCGTCCGGATCTCATCACCCATCTGGTATTCCCGAACCTCGCTGAATGCCATCCCACGTCCTTTAAAGGCCGACTGGTATTCGCCTGAAAAAATCTGATTACTCAGACCTCTCGTTTTTATTTCAATTTTTCTTACTTTTTTTAAAAGCTCTTTAGTATCCATAAATTAGGGAACTTCTACGGCATTTAGGATTCCAGTGATGATCGATTCGGACGTTACATTTTCAGCTTCAGCCTCATAAGTTAATCCTATACGATGTCTTAACACGTCATGACAAACTGCTCTCACATCCTCCGGTATCACATATCCACGTCTCTTAATGAATGCATAGGCTTTAGCGGCCAAGGCAAGGTTGATACTAGCTCTTGGTGAAGCGCCGAAACTAATTAGGTTCTTGTAATCGGCTAATTTATATTGTTCAGGAAAACGCGTAGCAAATACAATGTCTATGATGTACTGCTCAATTTTCTCATCCATATAAACTTCCCGTACCACTTTTCTTGCTTTGAGAATATCGTCTGGATGCAATATGGTAGTCGGCTTTGGCATGCCTTGGGGGGCAATATTCGCCCGCATAATTCTTCTTTCTTCTTCTTTTTTGGGATAGCCAACAACCAATTTTAACATAAAACGGTCTACCTGTGCCTCAGGAAGAGGATACGTTCCCTCCTGTTCAATCGGATTTTGTGTTGCTAAAACCAAGAAGGGTGAAGGTAGTACAAAGGTATTATCGCCAATAGTTACCTGACGTTCTTGCATCGCTTCCAGCAAGGCGCTTTGTACTTTGGCCGGTGCACGGTTAATTTCATCAGCCAGAATAAAATTAGAGAACAAAGGCCCTTTCCGGACGATAAATTCCTCCTTTTTCTGATTATAGATCATGGTACCTAACAAATCAGCAGGCAATAGATCGGGTGTAAATTGTATCCGGCTAAAATCGGCATCGATGCATTTAGCTAGGGTATTGATGGCCAATGTTTTCGCCAATCCGGGCACTCCCTCCAATAAAATGTGCCCATCAGCCAATAAGCCAATCATCAATCGTTCAACCATATACCGTTGTCCGACGATAACTTTATCCATTTCAATAAAAAGGAGGTCTATAAAAGCACTCTCTTTTTGTATCCTTTCATTCAAAGCGCGAATATCTGTTCCGTACGATGAATGATCTGTTAAGGTATTTATATCTTCCATTTGTATCGAATATTTCTGTTGCGAAAATTAGCCAAACCTCCGGCTTCGTGCAAGGATTTGAATGGTATTTCGTGTTAAAAAATGTTAAAAAAGCAGTTTTTTTACAATCTGCCAAACCATGATTGATCTTATGCAGTTTTTAGATGATTAATTTACCACGATTATATTGGCAGAATCTCGGCCAATTCTCTGATGAGAGTTGACCTGACCACCATGTATTTTATTTTTTTATTACTAATTCAGGGTAATTTCTTAAATTAGTGATTTATTTAACTTAAGAGACAATGGCAACATTTTCAGAACTTATTAAAGGAACAACCCCAGTACTAGTCGATTTTTTTGCAACGTGGTGTGCGCCATGTAAAGTAATGGCTCCAATTTTAGACGAAGTTAAGTCTAGCTTGGGGGATAAGGTTACCATTTTAAAAGTTGACGTAGACAAAAACCCAAAGGCTGCAGCCAGTTTTCAGATACAAGGTGTTCCGACCCTAATTTTATTCAAGGAAGGACATATTAAATGGCGTCAAAGCGGTGTCGTTCAACAGCATATCCTGAAAGAGATTATTAACACCCACTCTTAAATTACATCAATTGACTTTCATAAACTAAAACCCATAAAAAAGCGCTAATTTTGAATAAATAGCAATTATCCTAACATGCGAAATAAAATTCTTATTTTAGATGATGATGAGGACATCCTATATTTCTGTTCAGTAGTATTTGAAAATCTCGACTTCGACGTTATTTCATCACCACATAGTAAAGATATTATCGAACAAGTAGAACATGCCCAACCGAATATCATTTTAATTGATAATTGGATTCCCGGGCTTGGGGGTGTAAAAGCCACCCAAGAACTAAAAGGCACACCCCACTTGCAGCAAATTCCCATTATTTTATTTTCTGCTAATAGCAATTTGCCCGCATTAGCTGAGGAAGCCGGAGCTGATAGCTATTTAAAAAAACCATTCGACTTAGACGAATTAGAAAAGCTAGCCTTATCATTACTAAAAGGCAGTTGACCGTAGGTGAATCAATGCCATGGCATTCCGTAAGATTATTCATGTAGATATGGATGCATTTTATGCATCAATCGAGCAACGGGATCATGCGACCTATCAGAACCGTCCGATAGTTGTTGGTGGTCTTCCACACCAACGTGGAGTTGTTGCTACTGCAAGTTATGAAGCGAGGGCCTTTGGGATACACTCGGCTATGCCTTCGAGTAAGGCGCAAGCGTTATGCCCTCATGTGCTATTTGTAAAACCAAGATTCGATGTTTACAAAGCCGTCTCACAAGAGATTCGCGCAATCTTTAGACGCTATACGGATGTTATTGAACCATTATCCCTAGATGAAGCTTATTTAGACGTAACTACAGATAAGTCTGATATTGGTTCTGCCCTTGAAATTGCCCAAGAAATTAAATCCGCCATAAAAAAAGAACTTTCTTTAACGGCATCGGCAGGTGTATCGGTGAACAAGTTCGTTGCAAAAATCGCTTCAGATCTCAATAAACCAGATGGTCTAACATTTATTGGCCCGTCGAAAGTCGAATCGTTTATCGAAAAGCTCCCCATAGAAAAATTCCATGGCATCGGAAAAGTGACCGCAAAAAAAATGAATAGCATGCAAATTTATACCGGCGCAGATCTCAAGCTATTTTCTAAACCAGATTTAGTCAGTCGCTTCGGAAAAGTTGGAAATTTCTATTACGATATTGTTCGTGGCGTCGATAATAGACCTGTCCAACCTTTTAGAGAACTTAAATCAATTGGCGCAGAAGACACCTTTAATGAAGACCTATTCGAATTTTCCGATTTACGTGAGGAGTTATTAATTATTGCAGCTAAAGTAGCGAAAAGACTTGAACTTAAACAGGTCAGAGGCTATACACTGACGTTAAAAATTAAATTTTCAGACTTCAAACAGATTACCCGAAACTACACACACCATGTACCAATTGTAATAGAAGAAATCCCACAGATAGCACTAGATCTTTTAAAAATTGCACCTATTGCCGACAGAGGGATTAGGTTATTGGGCATTACAATATCCAATTTTCAGCAAAACACGTCTAATGACCACCAGTTATCCCTATTCTGATGGTTACATTTTCTATTTTTAAGGTTTTCAGTGTCTTAAAATAAGTACAGCCAGGCCAATCTATCAAACCATAAAACACATTATAAATCAGCATGTTATTTCTTTTGGCTTATCAATTGCAATTTATTTAGCAACAACAAATTTAGAAAATAAGAAAATCATGAAAAAGTTATTATTATCGATTACAGCTTTACTATGTGCAACAGGAGCATTTGCTCAACAGGAGATGGGATTTGGCCTCAAGGCGGGTGTGAACTTTCCAAAGTACAATATATCGGGAAATGGAAGCAGTTCTTCATCTGATGTTGCAACCAATTTTCACATCACCGCTTTTTTAGATGCGCCAATTGCTACGGATTGGTTTTATGTTCAGCCGGGCGTATCCTTACAGGGAAAAGGAGCCAAGTTGGCTGACTACGGCGACTATAAAGTAAAACAAAGTACCATGTGGATTGAAGTACCGGTTAACTTTGTAGCTAAATTCCCAACAGCGACGGCTGGTAGTTTCTTTGTAGGCGCTGGACCTTATGTTGCCTTTGGTATTTCGGGTAAGAACAAAATTGAAAATGGATCTGGTACTGTTGAAACGGATATTCCAGACTTTGAGTTTGGTGGCGATGGGGATTTAAAATCTACTGATTTTGGTTTAAATTTTATTGGTGGGTTTGAATTCAACAACGGTTTGATGATCCATGGTGGTTACGGCTTAGGGTTAACAAACTTAGCCACCCGATATGAAGGAACGGATGTTAAACAAACGAACCGTGTTTGGACGGTAGGATTAGGATTCCGGATTTAATGGAGAATAATTTATAAGGAACCTTAAACAAAAAAGCTATCGTTTGATAGCTTTTTTGTTTAAAAAATATGCTTGTTTAATTTGTTGCTACTAGCACACCCTTATCTTAAAAATCCAATGCTGTTCTAAACATCAGCGCTCCTACGGTTAAGTTACTTCGACCATCAATTAAAATTGCAGCTCCGTTGGTCCGATTATCTTCGTAAAGATCAAAAGGAAGTATATCAGCCGTTTTTAACCGTACACGACCAATATCGTTCAATTTAAACACATCGGCACTATGCTTCTCTAATGTATTGACATCTACATTATAAACGATTTCCTGAATTTTACAGCGGGATAGTTTACTATTATGTTGAATAAAATAGGTAATAGACTGATCTAAAGGCCTTGTATCCATCCAACATAAGTCTGCCTCAACGGTTTGAGATTGATAAGGTAAGTTACGGCTATTAACGATGACATCCCCCCTACTGATATCGATATCATCTTTTAAATGAATGGTAACCGATTGACCAGCAAAAGCTTCTTCTAATACCTTATCAAATTGTTCTATTTTACTAATGACAGACTTTTGTCCAGAAGGAAGAACTGTTATCTCATCATTGACCTTAAACGTACCGCTGGCAATTTTCCCTGCATACCCACGATAGTCGTGCAAATCATCTGTCTGCGGCCGAATAACCCATTGCACTGGAAATCTAGCTTGTTCAATATCTTGATCAACAGTGATATCCACATTTTCCAGATAATGTAACAAGCTATCGCCAGTATACCATATCATCCGTTCCGACTTATCGACTACATTATCCCCTTTAAGTGCACTAACTGGGATATAAATAACTTCCTGCAAATTCAATTGATGGGCTAGCGCCTTATATTTCTGTACAATCGCATCAAAAACGGTTTCACTATAGTCTACCATATCCATCTTATTAACACATACGATGATATGTTTAATGCCCAAAAGTGAAGCCAAATAAGAATGCCTGATTGTCTGTTCTACCACTCCATTGCGGGCATCTATTAAGATGATAGCCAAATCGGCAGTAGAGGCTCCTGTTACCATATTACGGGTATATTGAATATGCCCTGGAGTATCCGCTATAATAAACTTACGTTTTTTTGTTTGAAAATATTTATAGGCAACATCAATGGTAATACCCTGCTCTCGTTCGGCCCTTAAACCATCGGTAAGAATGGCCAAATCAATTGTCCCATCATCATTTTTACGATTGGAACTTTGTAATGCTTCTAACTGATCTGCTAAAATAGAACCAGTATCATAAAGCATTCTTCCAATAAGTGTACTTTTCCCATCGTCAACACTACCTGCCGTAAAAAACTTTAAAATATTCATTTTTTTATAGTATTTGGTACCTTCTCCGTCATATCGATCCCGAGTACTCAGGATCGAGAGACCTTTATAGATAAGATCTCTCCACCTTAGTCGAAATGACGTGATATAGTAAGATTATTAAAAATACCCGCCCTTCTTACGATCCTCCATTGCTGCCTCAGAGACTTTATCATCCATACGCGCACCTCTTTCACTAATCTTCGATGCACTAATTTCTTCAATGATATCATCAATATAGGTCGCTTCAGATTCGACTGCTGCCGTACAGGTCATATCTCCAACGGTACGGAAACGCACTTTTTTTCGTATAACGACGTCTTCTTCATCCATATTCAGAAAGGGAGATGCTGCCATAAGCTGTCCATTCCGGGTAATACAATTCCGCTCATGAGCAAAATAAATAGAAGGCAATTCGATATTTTCTCTGCGAATGTAATTCCATACATCGAGTTCTGTCCAATTGCTGATTGGAAATACCCGAACATTTTCCCCTTTATGGATCTTTCCATTATAAATATTCCACAATTCAGGCCGTTGACGTTTGGGATCCCATTGCCCAAACTCATCGCGCACGGAAAAGATCCGTTCCTTAGCTCGTGCTTTTTCTTCATCTCTGCGTGCGCCTCCGATGCAGGCATCAAAACCGTGTTTGGCAATAGTGTCTAGTAAAGTAACGGTTTGCAATGCATTTCTGCTCGCGTTCTTTCCTTTTTGTTCGATAACCTTACCTTCATTTATTGAATCCTGAACATAGCCAACAATCAATTTCTCATTGATACGTTCCATCATATGATCGCGATAAGTGATCGTTTCGCCAAAGTTATGACCTGTATCAATATGCACCAATGGAAAAGGGAATTTGCCTGGTCTGAACGCTTTTTCGGCCAAACGAACCAATGTAATAGAATCCTTCCCTCCAGAAAATAAAAGCGCTGGCTTTTCAAACTGACCAGCAACCTCTCGTAAAATATGGATGGCCTCCGCTTCAAGCTGGTCTAAATAATCTAAACTGTTTTTACTCATTTCATTCGAAAATAATTTGTTTTCTAAAAACCTCGTATAACCTACCTTTCATTACCTTTTGCTAAACACGGGTCATAGCAGGTTTACCTGTATATTTTATTGTTTATGGTTCAATACTAATAGATCGGGAGGATATCATCTTATTATTGAGCGGCGTGTAAACCGCATTCTTTTTTCGATTGATCTTCCCACCACCAACGCCCGGCCCTAAAGTCTTCTCCCTCTCGAACAGCCCTTGTACAAGGTGCACAGCCAATACTCGGAAAGCCCTTATCATGCAATGTGTTATAGACAATATGGTGTTCTTTAATAAAAGACTTTACATCGCTTAAGGACCAATCAAAAATAGGATGATATTTTATGATTTGGTTGCCCTCATCCCATTCTAAATTATCCATATCATGTCTATTGGCTGATTGCTCGGCGCGGATGCCGGTAATCCAACAAAGATTACCCTCAAGTGCTCTTTTTAAGGGTTCAATTTTACGAATATAACAGCATTCCTTTCTGTTTTCAACGGACTCATAAAAGCTACTCGGCCCTTTTTTACTGACCATTCCTTCTAAAAGTTCACCATTTGGATAATAAGCGTGAATAGGTTTATTATAAATCTCTAGCGTTCTATTCCAAACATAATATGTTTCCGGAAATAGTCTTCCGGTTTCCAAAGTAAAAACGTTGATAGGAAGGTTATTTTTAAAAATAATATGAGTCAATACTTGATCTTCCCAACCAAAACTAGTTGAAAATACTACTTTACCATTGAACCTTTCGGTTAAGAAATCCAACGATGAAAGGATATCTTTACCTTTCAATTCCGCTTTCAACCTAGTTAAATCCATCGTTATCTCCTATCATTAATATTTTTTCGTCATCAATATAAAGCTTCCCTTTACGCTGCGATAAGGTGTGTCAAAAATAGGGTAATATTTCGTAAGCTTACTAACAAAACAATGATACCTACCAATACCATAATCGTTTTGGCTGATATCTTGTTAGACACTTTAGCAGCGATTGGAGCAGCTAAGGCGCTTCCTAAAATCATGCCCAAAACAGCCTCCCAATGTGCTCCTCCCAGCATAGAAATAAACGTTAGCGAACTTAATATCGCAATAAAAAATCGGGTTATTTTTACCGTACCTAAAGAAAAAAGAGGATGTCTTCCTCCCGCTATTAGGTTGGACAATACAATAGATCCCCAACCACCACCAAAAGCGGCATCTATGAAGCCACCTAAAAATCCTAATAAACCAATTTTCTCTATTTTTTTTTGTTTCTTTTTTTTCTTGATCTTAAAAGCTTTCAACAGAATGACTACGCCCAATATACCCGTATACAACGCAACCAGCGGTTTAGTATAAGCACTGTATTGTTCTAAGGAAGACAACAAGTAAGCACCTAATACCGCACCAATGACACCTGGAACCAACAAAAGTTTAAAAAGTTTCCAGTTTACATTGCCCATACGATAGTGCATCCATCCCGCAATACCATTACTCAAAACTTCAGATAAATGAATTCCCATGCTTGCCGGTGCCGGTGGAATTCCCATAGCCAAAGAAAAAGAGGATGATGTAACTCCATAAGACATCCCGATTGCCCCATCAACCAACGCAAAAATAAAACCAGCTATTAAAAAATAATAAAAAATCGGGTTAATTTCAGTAAGAAACAGTTGGAATTCAGGCTCTTTATGCCAAAATACCAATACACCAACGGCCATTGAAAAGATAATAGCCAACCAGATCAACCATTTAAAATTGACTTTAACGGTATTTTCTTCTGGTGCAACTACCAACGATGCAGTCACCGCATTCAGTTTCTTCACTTTATCAGAAAAATCACCCCGAAGCTTATGGCGCAGTTCACTCATATAGTCGAGTGTCTGATCGATTTCGTCAGGAATGCCTTCAGTTAATACCTCTTTAATTCTTTTTGCAATAGTAGGCGATTTACCGTTAGTTGATATGGCGATTTTAAGATCCCCTTTTTTAACAATAGAACCTAAATAAAAATCGCATAAATCGGGTTTATCCGCCACATTAATCAGCAAACTCCGTTCTTTAGCCGCCAAACGTATCTGTTCGTTCAATGAGTGGTCATTCGTGGCCGCTATCACCAAATGCATACCGTCCATGTCTGCGGGTTCAAATGCCTTCTGTACAATTTCTATTTGAGGATATCTTTTTGCAAAATCGTAAATACTGGGTACAAAAGATTTCGAAACAACTTTTATCCTGGCTAGTTCGCAATTATGAAGCATAGCCGCTAGTTTCTCCACGCCCACATTTCCGCCACCAACCAATATGGTATTCATGCTATTCAATTTAACAAAAACCGGAAACAATTGATTACCGGTTGTTGTGGCCTGATGCGGTGCTAAACTAGCTTCATTCTCCAGTAACTGAGACATACGATTGAATAATAGCGGCATAATTGGCATGTAGGGAAACAACTTCTCCAAATACTAAAATTGCCGGTGCCCCAACAGTATTCGTTTTAGACTTTTCAACAATAGTCGCTACATTACCTACGATTACTTTTTCGGCATTAGTAGATCCTTTTTCTATAATAGCAACGGGTAAGTCTTCCTTTGCAGCTTGCTTAAATATGGCTACAATCTCGGGAAGTTTTTTTAATCCCATTAATATAACTACTGTTGCATTAGACAAGGCTGCATGATAAATATCTTGCGATACTTCGCCGGAAGCTGTAGTGCCTGTTATTACCCAGAAACTTTCACTCAGGCCGCGATGGGTTACTGGTATTTGTTGTAAACCGGGCACGCCGATAGCACTGGAAATACCGGGAATAACCTGGACTTTAATACCTTGTTTAGTTGCGTATGCCAATTCCTCATAACCTCTCCCAAAAACAAAAGGATCTCCTCCTTTTAGGCGCACAACATGTTCAAAATTTAATGCATAATCCACCATTAATCGATTAACGGCATCTTGGGAGTAACTATGTTCTCCTGAACGTTTTCCCACATAAACTTTTGTGGCATGAGCGGGAACAAAATTTAAAAGCTCTTCACCCACCAATGCATCGTACAACACTACATCAGCGCTTTGTAATGCTTTAAGTCCCTTCAGTGTAAGCAACTCGGGATCACCTGGTCCTGCACCTACTAAAGTTATTTTTGGAATTTTATTTTCTCTCTCCATTACTGTAATACCGTTTCTCTTTTTGACTTAGTTAATTCCAAAAACTGTGCTGCACGTTCGATATATATCCGAGCAAATGATTCAGAAGGCTCTTGTTTATTAATTTCCAAAACCAGATCGGAAAAAGTAGCAGGCAAAGTGAATTCTCCGCTTTGTACATAGTGTAGATCAAAATCTTTAATCACTCCTATTTGTGTACTGCTATTCACACCTTTATCCAATAGCATGGCCTTCGCACAACTGATGAAGGTACTATAAGCGTGGTATATCGCATCAGCCCATGACTGGTTATTTAACGCTTGTTTTGACCAATCCAATTTTTCTTCAGCTTCAAAGAGTAATGTTGCTACCAAATCGATCATTACTCCTGCACATTCGCCCACGCCAATAGCCGTTGTAAATGTCTCTTCGTGTCCCCAATCAACAAACTCATCCTCTCTCAAGTTGCTAAGATCTGCTAATGGCTTTAACAATTGATAGAAGTAATCCTTACCTTGTCTATCATAATAGTTATGAAATCGCTCATTAGGAGTGCTATTTGCTTTGTAGTCGTTCAATAAAAACCGTAACACATCAGTGGCTCTTTTTGACGGTGTTTTAATAACCCGCTCTGCTGCCCTGCCAAGTCCATCTCCTACTGTACCACCACCCAACATTACCTGCACTGCAGGCACTACCTTGCCATTGGCTTTTAGCGAACTTCCATGAAAACCAATCTCGGCAAGTCCGTGCTGACCACAAGAGTTCATGCAACCGCTGATTTTGATATTGATATCGTTGTTGAAAGCAAACTCCGGAAACTCCTGGTAAATAAGGTCCTCTAAAACAACTGCTAATGTCATACTATTGGATATACCCAAATTACAGGTATCGGTACCTGGGCATGTGGTCACATCAGCAACGGTATTAAATCCTATTTTTGCAAAGCCTATACTATTTAATGCATTGAACAATGCAGGAAGATTGGCTTTTGGAACAAATTTTAAAAGCAAGCCTTGGTTTTGTGTGACGCGAATCTCATCAGCAACCAATGGTTTAATCAGTTGAATAAATTGGCGAGCAATATCCGTTTTGATATCACCTATTAATACTTTAACATAAACGCCAAAATATCCTTTTTGCTTTTGTTCAAAAACGTTGGTTTTTAACCAATGTTCATAATGCTGCAAATCTGTATCGCTTATTTCCTCTATAAGAGACGCCGACGGAATAGTAGGTAGTGCTATAGTCTCTCTGTCGATTGGATAATACTGGTTTTTAATCGCCTTTTTCTCTTCTGCGATCAAACGTATGACTTCCTCAAGTCCTAACTTCTGGATGAGGTATTTCATACGCGCCTTATTCCGATTATTCCGTTCTCCATAGCGGTCAAAAACACGGATTACATTTTCAATAAAAGGAATCAGCTCATCTTCTGGTAAAAAATCGTGTACAGGGTAAGCCAGCATCGGTTGAGCGCCCAATCCTCCACCTATAGCGACCTTAAATCCACGATTTCCTACTGTATCTATTTTGGGAATTAAACCAATATCGTGTACATAACTGTAAGCCGTGTCTTTTTCACTGGATGAAAATGCAATTTTAAACTTACGACCCATTTCCTGACAAATGGGATTTCTTAAAAAGTAGGCGAAAGCGGCGTGCGCATAGGGAGACACGTCAAATGGCTCATCCGGGTCAATACCTGCCGTTGGTGAGGCGGTTACATTTCTAACCGTATTACCACATGCCTCACGGATAGTGATGTCGTCTTCTGCTAATTTAGCCCATAATTCAGGCGTACGATCCAAACTAACGAAGTGAATTTGAATATCCTGACGTGTTGTCAAATGCATATTTCCACTACCATATTCATCTGCAATATCCGCAATACGCAAAAATTGTTTGAAAGTGACCTTACCAAAAGGCAGCTTAATGCGCACCATTTGTACCCCTGGCTGCCTTTGGCCATAAATTCCCCTCGCCAAACGAAGACTTTTAAATTTGTCTTCATGAATACCCCCTTCGCGAAAAGCACGTATCTTCTTTTCAAGATTAATGATATCTTGCTCCACCACAGGATTTTCTAATTCCGTTCTAAAACTTTGCATCTTACTCTTCTAAATTAGCATTGGTTTTAACTGAACAATTATTAAGACAGCGCCCAATCAATTATCAAAAATACAAAAAATATTAAAAAACATTACCAAACAACTAAAACAAGAAAGTTTATTTAATCAAGCTTACAATATTTCCATAGGGCAAATATATAAAGTATATCGTATTAGTAGTATTAATAAATCGTTTTTTTTTCTTTTTTTGACCAAACACTTACAACCTTGGTTCACTCTCATTGAAGGAATAAATAAAAACATCCGACCAAACCCTTATTTTCTTTGAAGATTTTATTAGGTTTGGATTGAAAAAATACCGTGATGAATTATTTAACATCAATTATTTCGGTTGTCTGCTTTTTCTGCTTTTTAACCTATGGCAAGGCATCTCAACCATTAAATCTGAACAATTTCATTGTAAAAGAAAGCTTAATAAAAAATGGGAAATTGGCTATTGTAGCATGTGACTCTGCCGATGTTCCTACCGATAAAGTATCTGGAACTTTTGTATTCGTCATCAACGGTTTCAAACAAACCTTATCGTTCCATGATGGTGTAGCCCTATCACCACAAGAAATAGATCAATCATCTTTTGTATTTATCAAGCATGAAAACGTCCTAGGCACTCACAGTAAACTATATTATGCTTATAAATCCGCTAACGGATTACAACTCATCAAAATAAATTGGGTTTTCTTACTATTGGTTCCTTTACTGATCATATTTATAGCGACCATTTACAAAAGGCTAATCTTCCTGGCCATTATCGTCTTGCTTGCCTTAACCTATTTCAATTATCATAAAGGGCTTAGTTTTGAAGGGATTTTTGAAACGATATCTTCAGGGATAAAGAGCTTCCTTTAGAGCAGGAAGTGAAAAGCAGAAAGCCTTAAAGCTGCCGATTTCACAAAGGCAACGCACAATAGGCAACGGGCAACGCACAACTAAAAAGGCATGCCTATCCCAAAATTATATTGTAAAAAATTATAAGTATCGGGACCATTTGTTTTTTTATAGGCGTCTTTAAAGTCCCCACTATGAAACAATTCCGTTATCACCCATTGATCTTTTCCAGCAAATTGAGGATCCTTTACTTTCAGTCCGGCGTCAAAGCGAAATACAAAATACTGCAAATCAAACCGTAAGCCAGCACCAGCACCAATGGCCATTTGTCCTAGGAATTTATCAAATTTAAACTCGCCACCAGGATTCTCCTCTGTTTCCCTAAGTCGCCAAATATTACCGATATCGGCAAAAGTAGCGCCCTTCAACTTAGCTCCAAAAAAATCGTTCACTAATTTAAACCGATATTCAAAATTGCTAACGATCTTAATTTCCCCAAGTTGATCCAGGTTTCTTAACCTATTCCGTAAATCTTCTGTCAAAACCGATCGGTTGTAATTCCCCGGACCTAAGGTGCGCGCTTGCCATGCCCGCAAATCATTCATTCCCCCACCAAAAAACTGCTTTTCAAAAATTAAAAACTCATGATTATTTCCAAAAGGGACACCAATTCCAGCATTTATTCTAGCGACGAACTGTCTATCGCCTCCCAAATAACGATAAACCCTAAAATCCGTTTCGGCCTTGATATATTGGAGATATGGGACATTCAAAATAGTATTCTGGCCAAGATCATTTTTCTTAAAAGGGATGATTTTACTTAACAAATTCAAGGTATTTCCACTTAAATCAAGCGCCCCTCTGAAAAACAAAAAATCATCATAAGTATTGAGCCTAATGGTATTAAATGTATAGGCGTATTGACTACCGATACCAAAATAGGCCCTATCATTACTTTTCACATACAATTCGTAACCTTCTTTTTGCAGATAATCTTTAAAATTATTATCCAATCTACCAAGACGATATTCTAATGAAAGCGGAGTTACGCTATGTAATTTATACTTGGTGTCATACCAGTTATAGGTAATGGAATTAATAACATACCGGTTGCTATAGGTATTTAATTGATCAAAAATCTGCCAATTAGTCGAAAAAATAGTATGGGGCATACCATTTTTTCCTATTAAGGGAATACGAAAAGGTACGAGCAATCTTGGAATACTCAAATTAGCACCAAATTGAAAATCCTGATTCCAAACCTCATTCCACAAAGGTCCTCCCAAACCGGAGTCAAAAAGCACCCCGTAACGCGCTTTAATTTCTAATTGTTCAGAGCCTCCGAACAAATTTCTATTCGTGTAGGTATTACCAATATTAAAACCGCTTCGTCCGGAAGTAAAGGTATATTCCCCTTCTACGCGGTTCGACATCCGTTTTAACGGAATCAATTCATAATTGACCTTAAGCGAAGTAGAGTCCTTTTTCTTATAATTAGTCCGTATTGCCCGGAAACTATTCAATTCATACAGTCTATCATAGGTAAGGTTCTCTTTTTCAATATCAAAGCTTTCGCCTTTTCTTGGATAAATATAGCGAATCAGCGGTTTCGGACGGAAACGATGTGAATAATCGATAATAGTTAATGCACCCGGCATAGCTGTTTTAGTAGGCACGCTGTCGCCAAGTTCTCCGTCACTATCTTTAATAACCACTTCACTGCTATCTATTTTAAAAACCGTATGCGCGGTTTTCCCTTCGGGATTATCAATAAACAGTTTTACATCGGCCAAGCTACTGTTCATGTTTGTATCCACCTCGAAACGTACATATTGACGCACGTAATCGTAGTAGCCTTTGTGCTTCATCAAATCGTAAATCGTTTCTCTCTCCCTTGCTAAGCTATCGGCATCAAAGCGCATTCCCCCTCTGATTGTTGGATGATTAGTGATATAACTCTGATAAATTTCGGCGACCTGCGGATCAGCAATCTCTTGTTCGACATTCCGAATTTTAAAGGCTCCCCCCTGTTCAGCATTAAAAATGATTTTAGCCTTCTTTTTCCTAACGTAAATTTTGCTCTTTACCTCGGCATTGAAATATCCTTTAGATGCTAAAAAACGTTGAATTTGATTTCTTGACAGCTCTACCAATGAACTATCCAATATACTCGGCGGCTCCCCTACATTTCTGATTTTATCGGTTCTATATTTTCCACCTTTGCTATTGGCGAAGTTATAAATGAAAAGATTAATAGAAGAATTTGGCTGAATTTCCTTTTGGATATAAGTTGATGCTTCGTCTTTGAATTCTTTGTTTACTCCGTATAATTTTACCTTTGTAACCAAAGCCTGGTCGTCGTTTAACAATCTTGTAGATCGGCAAGATGAAGTAAGTAGCAACAAAAACGCTATAATTGCATATAAAAATAAATCAAGTAATCGTGATGCTCCCAAAGTCTCAGCTTCAATTTATAAAATCCTTACATCAAAAAAAATTCAGAAAAGAACACGGGTTCTTTATTGTTGAAGGTTTAAAATCCATAACGGAATTTCTTTATTCAGATTATGTCATTCACAGTATTTATTATCTCTCAAAAGTAGAACCAAAAATCGATATTTTTCCTAAAAATATAAAACATTATCTTATTTCTGAAAAAGAACTGGCCGCGATAAGTTCACTTAAAACCCCACAGGGCATATTAGCGATAATCTACCTGCCACCACAAAAAGAAATCGATGAGAATTTGCTAAAAAATACTTTTTCCCTTGTTTTGGACAATGTTCAAGATCCGGGTAACCTTGGCACAGTTATTCGTACAGCCGACTGGTTTGGGGTACCCAATATTATCTGTTCACTGGATACAGTTGAAGCATTTAACCCTAAAGTGGTTCAGGCTACCATGGGTTCTTTGGCTCATATAGCCCTATTCTATACAGACTTGTCCCTTTTCCTAGCCAAAACATCCATTCCGGTTTATGCAGCCTTACTTACTGGAGAATCCATCTATAAAACTACTTTTGGAAACGAAGGATTAATTTTATTAGGTAATGAAGGCAACGGCATTAATAAATCGTTAATAATGGAACAAACGAAAGGCATAACGATACCTCGTTTTGGAAAGGCAGAATCGTTAAATGTTGCCATATCGGCCGCCATATTTTGTTCTGAGATTAAACGACTTCTTAGGTAAGCTATCTGTTCTACTTTTTATTCGTAAAATAATTATTTTTTCAAGGCACTCATGTTACTTCATGGCCTGGAAGAAAGTTGAACAAAATTTAAAGCAATATAGCCATAAATGCTCCCTATATAAAAATTTAAAAAAATTAGTAAAGAAAGATTATTTTACTATTTTTGCAAGCCTTAACAGGGAAAGAAGGGTCGGATGGCCGAGTGGCTAGGCTGAGCTCTGCAAAAGCTCCTACAGCGGTTCGAATCCGCTTCCGACCTCAACAAAGATTGATAAAAGTATAAAGCCATGGGAGTAACACGCTTAAAAAGAAAAGATAGAAGAAATAAGACCGTAGCTCGTTTAGAGGTGCAATTCTTAAAACTTGGTCGTAATATCGAAATAGGAAGCAGATCTAAAGAGCCAAAAAATAGCCAAATTGCTAAGAACAACGCTATTTTAGATCAAGTTTCTGCCGCTAGCAAGTAAGCTATCGTTAAAATATTTTTGACAAAGACCTGAAGTTCAGGTCTTTTTTTATTTACCACTTGTCCATAAAACTTATTATGCGCAAATTAACCATGGACGAACTGGCACGTCCCAGTATCAATGAATTCAAACAGCAAGAGAAGTTACCCATCACCATTGTTTTAGATAATGTTAGAAGCCTACATAATGTAGGATCTATTTTTAGGACAGCCGACGGATTTGCTGTCAACCATATCATACTTTGCGGCATAACCGGAACTCCACCTCATCGGGATATTGAAAAAACAGCACTCGGCGCAACACAATCCATTAACTGGTCATACGTTTCGACAATTAAAGAAGCTATCACGCAATTAAAAAGCGAAGGAAAAAAAATAATAGCCATCGAACAAGCAGAAGGGAGCACATTGCTGCATCAATTTGAACCCAAAACCGTTGAATCGTATGCTTTAATTTTTGGAAACGAAGTTCATGGCGTTTCAGAAGAAGCCATGCATTTAATTGATACGTGTATTGAAATCCCACAATTTGGCACCAAACACTCCTTTAATATTGTTATTGCTGCTGGAATTGTATTATGGGATTTTTATGCCAAACTAAGATTAAACTAAAAGCGGCACCTCCGATTAGGAAATGCCGTTAAAAGTATGAAGGTTTTGTCTTTTTTACCTTTTAATTTTTACTTAGTGTTAAAAAGCATACGCTGCGATGCTATCTTTACTTTCAAGCACGGAATGGCCCATTAAATATTCATCCACTTTTTTGGCACATTCCCTACCTTCAGAAATTGCCCAGACAACCAACGACTGTCCTCTACGCATATCACCAGCAACGAAAACATTGTCAACAGTTGTTTTATAACTTCCTTCTGCAGCATTTACATTACCCCGTGCATCCAAACCAACACCAAGTTGTTTTAATAGTCCTTCATGTTGCGGATGCAAAAATCCCATAGCCAATAAAGCCAGTTCGCAAGGCATCTCACGTTCTGAGTTGGGAACTTCAGTAAATTTAACTGGACGTCCTAGAGCATCTGTTTCCCAAGCCAAATCAACCACTAATGCACTTTTTAAATTTCCTTGATCATCACCAATAAAGGCCTTTGTATTAATACTCCAAAATCGTTGACAACCTTCTTCATGAGAAGTAGTTGTTTTCAACAACATCGGATATGTCGGCCAGGGCATTGCATCTGTACGCTGGCCTGGAGGTTTTGGCATGAGCTCAAATTGCGTTACGGTTTTTGCTTTATGCCTATTGGATGTTCCTACACAGTCTGATCCCGTGTCACCTCCGCCAATAACCAATACATTTTTACCTGTAGCTAGAATGGCTTCTTCCTGGAAAGGTGAAGAACCAACCCGCTTATTTTGCTGTTTCAAAAATTCCATTGCAAAATAAACTCCTTTAAGTTCTCTGCCCGGGATATTTAAATTTCGGGGAATCGTTGAGCCACCTGCTAATACAATAGCATCAAAAGCTTTAAGCTCGGTTACTGGAACATTTACACCCACTTCTGCATTACACTTAAAAACCACACCTTCTTGTCGCATTAAATCAATACGCCGATCAATGACCCATTTCTCCAATTTAAAATCTGGGATGCCATAACGTAATAAGCCGCCTGGTTTGTCATCCCGCTCGTATACCGTTACATCATGTCCAGCCTTACTTAACTGTGCGGCTGCCGCAAGTCCAGCAGGACCGGAACCGATAACTGCTACGGATTTCCCAGTTTTTACCGTTACAGGTTTAGCCTTTGCGAATCCCTTTTGATAAGCAATTTCAGCAATATGTTTCTCAATCTCTTCTATCGCAACTGGAGAACGATTGATACCAAGCACACAAGCAGATTCACAAGGTGCCGGACAAATACGCCCGGTAAACTCAGGAAAATTGTTGGTAGAAGACAAGATCTCGTAGGCCTCCTCCCATTTACCATCGTATACTGCGTCATTAAATTCTGGAATCACATTTCCGAGTGGACAACCTGAATGACAAAACGGAATACCACAATTCATACAACGCGCTGCCTGTGTATTTAATTCTTCTTCACTAAAGCTGTGAACAAATTCGTTATAATTCTTTAGCCGCTCTTGGGGAGCATCTTTCGCGGGGAGCTTTCTTTCGAACTCTTTAAACCCTGTTACTTTTCCCATTTCTCTTACCTAATAATAATTATGCCTCAACTAATTTCGCTTGTAGAACGCGTTTATATTCTTTCGGGAATACTTTCACGAATAATCCCCGTTCACTTTTCCAATTGCTTAATATATGGGTAGCTAATTTGCTATTAGTCAAATTAATATGCCGTTTTAATAAGCTGGTTATTTGCGTTTCATCTTCTGTATCCAGCGGATCTAAATCTACCATCTCCAAGTTGCAATGCTCCTTAAACGTACCCTTGGTATCGTATACCCAAGCAATCCCTCCACTCATACCTGCGGCAAAATTTCTACCAGTTTCTCCTAGGATTAACGCCCGACCACCAGTCATGTATTCACAACCATGATCACCTACACCTTCCACTACAGTAGTAGCGCCAGAATTTCGTACCGCGAAACGTTCTCCCGCTTGTCCACAAACAAATAAGTGGCCTGACGTAGCGCCGTATAAAGCAACATTGCCAATAATAATATTTTCTTGCGGGATTAATTGGCTATTTTCTGCAGGATAAATTGCAAGCTGTGCACCAGACAATCCTTTGCCTACATAATCGTTAGCTTCACCTTCCAACTCAAACGAAAGTCCTTTTGCCGCAAAAGCACCGAAACTTTGGCCAGCTGACCCAATAAATTTGAAGTTAATCGTATTGTCAGGTAAACCTTCAGATCCGTAAATTTTTGACACCTCATTGGAAAGAAGAGTGCCAATCGTACGGTCTGTATTTTTAACATGAAAAGTACCGAATACCGGAGTTTTACTTTCCAGCGCTTTAGCCGCTTGTTTCAACATGCCCCAATCTAAGATCATATCCATACCGTGATCCTGCGATTCCGTTTGATATAAGCTTTTACCAGAAGGATTTTGAGGAGCGTATAAAATGCCTGACAAGTCGAGTTTGTTTACCTTCCAATGGTTAATATCCTCGCGCACCTTAAGAAATTGTGTCCGTCCTACCATATCGTTTATGGTTTTAAAACCTAGACTGGCCATAATTTCCCGCAATTCTTCTGCTAGGAAGCGAAATAAGTAAACAATATCTTCAGGTTTACCGGTAAATAATTTACGTAATTCCGGATCTTGCGTAGCGACGCCAACCGGACAAGTATTTAAATGACACTTACGCATCATGATACATCCACCAGCCACAAGGGCAGCAGTTGCAACGCCCCACTCTTCTGCTCCAAGAAGGGCCGCAATAGCTAAATCCCTTCCCGTCTTTAATTGCCCATCCGTTTGTAGGACTACCCGACTACGTAATTGATTTTTCACTAAGGTTTGCTGCGCCTCTGCTAAACCAAGTTCCCAAGGTAAACCAGCATGTTTAATAGAACTAATCGGTGAAGCGCCCGTACCGCCATCATAACCAGCAATCAAAATGACATCTGCGTGTGCTTTGGCAACCCCAGCGGCAATAGTTCCTACGCCAGCTTTGGATACTAATTTCACATTAATGCGTGCATTACGATTCGCATTCTTTAAGTCAAAAATTAACTGCTTTAAATCTTCAATAGAATAAATATCGTGATGTGGTGGTGGAGAAATTAGTCCTACGCCAGGTGTAGCATGTCTAACCCTTGCAATCCATTCGTCCACTTTATGGCCAGGTAATTGTCCACCTTCCCCTGGTTTAGCACCTTGCGCCATTTTAATCTGCAATTCATCTGCCTGAGTTAAATAATTTGAGGTTACGCCAAATCGGGCAGAAGCAATTTGTTTAATGGCTGATCGCATGGAATCACCATTCGGCAGCGGTTTATAACGGATTTCGTCTTCACCACCTTCTCCAGTATTACTTTTTCCACCGATTCTGTTCATCGCAATAGCCAAGGTACTGTGTGCTTCATGAGAGATCGAGCCAAAAGACATCGCTCCGGTAGCAAAGCGCTTCATGATATTTTCCGCAGGCTCTACTTCTTCAATCGGAATAGGTGAACGGTGTTTTGCGAAGTCAAAAAGCCCTCGTAAAGTATACATCCGCTCTTTCTGGTTATTGATGTGGGATGCATATTGTTTATATACTTCATAATTACCTGTCCGACAAGCTTGTTGTAACAAATGCACGGTAGAGGGATTGAATAAATGGGCTTCCCCTCTTCTACGCCATTGATATAATCCTCCTTCTGGCAGTAAATTAGTTTTCTTCTCGTTATTGAAGCCACGATGGTGTTTGCTCAAAACCTCACGTGCAATATCATCAAGCCCTAGCCCTCCAATACGCGAAACAGCACCACAGAAATACTTGTCTACTACGTCTTTATGAATACCCAATACTTCAAATATTTGAGCACCATTATACGATTGCAAGGTAGAAATTCCCATTTTAGAGAAAATCTTTAACAATCCGCCACAAACAGCCTTCACATAATTCTTAGATAGCTCAGGCCAAGTAAGTGTAGTATCTATCACGCCCTCTTCTTTCAGCGTGCGAATAGAGGCAAGTGCTAAATATGGATTAATGGCAGTAGCTCCAAAAGCTAATAGGCAAGCAAAATGATGAACTTCCCACACATCACCAGCTTCGACAACTAGCCCTACGGCGCCACGATACCCCGTTTTAATTAAATGGTGATGCACGGCAGATACCGCTAAAAGTGACGGAATAGCCGCATGTTGTGAATCAATTGCCCGATCAGATAAAATTAATACTTCGAAACCATCTTTTACTGCATCTTCAGCATATCGGCACAGACGAGCCAAACCATCCTCCAAAGAACCTTCTTTTCCATCAGCTTTAAAATACGTTTGCAAGGTTTTTGCCTGGAATATACCGGTATCGATACTCCGTAATTTTTCGAGGTCTCTACTGGTAACGATTGGATGTTCCAATGCCACGCAATGGCAATGCATTTTATCTTCGTCCAAAATATTACCTGAGTTGCCGATAAAAGTAGATAAACTCATTACTAATCGTTCCCGAATAGGATCAATTGGTGGGTTGGTTACTTGTGCAAAATATTGTTTAAAATAACTGCTCAAATGTTGTGGGTGCTCTGAAAGTACGGCCAGCGGAACGTCTGTTCCCATTGATCCGATAGGTTCTTTCCCTTCTAAAGCCATTGGAGTTAAAATTCCTTCGACATCTTCCCTAGAATAACCAAACGTTTGCTGATACTTAAATACCGATTCTTTTGAAAGATACGTAAACGTAACCCTTGGATCAGCTAGATCCTTAATATGGATCTTATATTTTTCCAACCATTCTCCGTAAGGTTGTTTATTCGCTAATTCATGTTTAATAGCAACATCACTTAAAATCTCCCCCTTATCCATATCCACTAAAAATATTTTCCCTGGCTGCTGGCGCCCCTTTTGAACTATGGTCCCCTCATCTATCGGTAAGGCACCTGCTTCCGATGCCACAACAACGCGATTATCGTTGGTAACCGCAAAGCGAAGCGGACGTAAACCATTCCGATCGAGCATAGCGCCAATGGTATTACCATCAGTAAAACATAGAGCAGCAGGTCCATCCCAAGGTTCCATAATTGTTGCGTGGTACTCATAAAAGGCTTTACGCAATGGATCCATGGAAGTATTTCCATCCCATGCTTCGGGTACCAACATCAGCATAACGTGGGGTAGTGTGCGCCCGCTATGTAAAAGCAACTCCACCACATTGTCTAACGAAGCTGAATCAGATAGCCCTGGATCAACTACTGGCAGCAGGATATCCAATTCTTCATCCGTAAAATAAGGAGAAGAGATAGACCGTAAACCAGCATAAAAGCGATTTAAATTACCTGTTAAGGTATTTATTTCACCATTATGCGCGACAATACGAAAAGGTTGAGCCAATTTCCAGGAAGGAAAAGTATTAGTAGAAAAACGGGAATGCACCAAGCCAAAGGCGGATACTACCCGTTCATCAGACAAATCGTTATAATAAGACCGTACCTGATAAGTAGTTAACTGCCCTTTATAAATAAGGGTTTTACTCGAAAGCGAGGGAACATAAAATTGCTCTTTAGCTTCTGGTAGTTCTTCTTTAATTTTCTTTACAAGTAAGCGACGAAGAACAAAGAGTTTCCGATCGAAATCTTCCGTATTGCGAATTCCTCTTGGTCGCTCTAGAAAAAACTGAATAATGGTAGGTTCAGCACTAAGTGCAGTAACTCCTACCCCATCAGGTGTTACCGGAACATTCCGAATACCTAGAAAGCGAAGGTTTAACTGTGCTGATGCATCCTTTATGAGTTGAATGCACTTTTCATTCAGCACCTTTTCCTTAGGTAAAAAAGTCATTCCTACACCATAGTAACCCGGTTCACCTAAACGGATATCCAGTTTACTACACTCTTCCCATAAAAACTCATGGGGAATTTGAATCATAATACCAGCACCATCGCCACTCTCTTCATCACATCCACAAGCACCCCTGTGCTCCATGTTTTCCAACATCGTCAAGGCGTCTTGAACCTGCCGATGACTTTTTACTCCTTTTAAATGAGCCACAAACCCTACACCGCACGCATCATGCTCAAAATCAGAACGATATAATCCCTGTTCTTCCATATCTTCAACTCTCATTGTTACAGCTTAGTTTAAATAGATTGCTAAAATAACATTATTACTCAACAATATTAAATTTTTATTACTTTTTTTGATAAAAGCTTGACGAAATATCTATAATAACATAATAACCTTAAAAATTTTGCAAACAAGACAAGTGTTATTCATTCGCTCTATAAATAGGGTATTTGTACTTTACCGATCAATCGGTTTTTCGCTCTAAACCGCCAATAGCTAAAAAATTAAACAGACTGATAGCCAATCTCCTATTATCAATTTTAAAAAAAGAGATTGCCTGTTTAAGTTTTTTTCCTACTTTTGCGCTGGGTAAGTCTTTTACGACCAGCTCCCTTTGAACTCCCCCAGGGTGGGAACACAGCAAGGGTAAAAGGTTGAGCGGTGCGATAAAAGGGGCTTGCCCTTTTTTTGTTTCCTACTCTTTGTTTATTTTCTACACCAAACTTTAAAATCCAATCCTCATGTTCATTGAAAAATTAAATTCTTCCTTTACTATAGGGTAGACTCGGTTTTATTTTTTCAAAAGCCTTGATTAATGAATTTTAGATATTCCCTATACTAAAGTAACAAATATTGGTTACTTTTGCGATAATCAAATCCAAAATACTTATTATTTATATTTAAACCAATGAAATTTTTTATAGATACGGCCAATCTGCAACAAATAAAAGAAGCACATGATTTAGGTGTTTTAGACGGCGTGACCACCAATCCTAGCCTGATGGCCAAAGAAGGAATTAGCGGTTATGAGCATGTAATTAATCACTATAAAGCGATATGCGCCATTGTAGATGGCCATGTTAGCGCAGAAGTAATCAGCACAGACTTTGACAACATCATCAAAGAAGGTCTTGAACTGGCGAAGTTAGACGACAAAATTGTCGTTAAAGTGCCCATGATTAAAGACGGTGTAAAAGCCATTAAATACTTCAGCAGCGAGGGAATAAAAACGAATTGCACCTTAGTATTTTCTGCCGGTCAGGCACTTTTAGCAGCCAAAGCAGGGGCTACTTACGTATCTCCTTTTATTGGTCGTCTAGACGATATTTCAACAGATGGCTTAAGTTTAATTGAAGATATCCGTTTAATTTATGACAACTATGCTTATGAAACTCAAATATTAGCGGCCTCTGTTCGTCATACCATGCATATTTTGGAATGTGCAAAAATTGGAGCTGATGTGATGACAGGTCCATTATCGGCTATCTTAGCCTTGTTGAAGCACCCGTTAACCGATAGCGGATTAGCTCAATTTTTAGCCGATCATGCGAAAGCTGCTGGTCAATAGATTTTGTAAATGATATGAAAAGAGGGTGTCTAAAAAGTCCACATCATCATTGCGAATCCAAGGAACGACTGTGTAGTAATTTGATGCTATCAAAAACGTAGATTATTCATGAGTATCTTACTTCTAAGGTATTCATGAACCCGCTACGTTCGGTTACTTTGTTATTTTTCCTCGTAATGAGGTGTTTTTTTCACAACGAGTATCTTTTTAAACATTCTCCATTTTTTTAATATGGATGTATTCGATATTATCATTGTAGGTGGTGGTCCTATAGGGCTTGCTTGCGGGATCGAAGCGGAAAAAGCAGGTCTAAATTACCAGATTCTGGAAAAAGGCTGTTTGGTTAATTCACTCTTCAATTACCCCCAGCATATGACTTTCTTTTCAACCTCAGAGAAACTGGAAATTGGTGATGTTCCCTTTGTATCTATCAACCCCAAGCCAAAAAGACTGGAAGCGCTGGAATACTACCGCCGCGTACAACAACAGTTCAAGCTAAAGATCAATTTATTTGAAGAGGTACTGACCATCACAAAGGAAGGTGAAATTTTCACCATTCGTACCTCAAAGGACAGGGAATACAAGGCTGAGCATGTCATTATTGCTATTGGCTTTTATGATAAACCGAATCTAATGCATATCCCCGGTGAAGAGCTTCCCAAAGTACGACATTATTACAATGATCCGCACTACTATGCCAATCAAAAAGTAGTAGTTGTAGGTAGCAGCAATTCTTCTGTAGATGCAGCCCTAGAAACTTATCGAAAAGGTGCAGAAGTGACAATGGTAGTGAGAAAAGATGAAATCAGTTCACGAGTAAAGTATTGGGTACGCCCAGATATTGACAATCGTATTAAAGAAGGTAGTATCAAGGCTTATTTCAACAGTTGTCTAACCGCTATCGAAGAGGACAAGGTTCATATAAACACTCCCGACGGAAACATCTCTTTACCCAATGATTTCGTACTAGCGCTTACAGGTTACCAGCCTAATTTTGAATTCTTAAGAACGTTAGGACTCCATCTTTCGTGCGACGATTTGCTTATTCCAGAACATAATGAAGAAACGATGGAAACCAACATCGCGAAGCTATATTTGGCTGGTGTCGTATGTGGTGGCATGAATACACACCTATGGTTTATCGAGAATTCTAGAATTCACGCTAAACAAATTGTAACCCATATTCTTTCAGAAAAAAAGACAAGTTGACATACGAAACAGCTATCTTTTAATAAAACTGTTATTTTTTTATTATTTTTGGAGTATGGAAGAAGGCTCGCAAATTACGGAATTTGGTAAGGTTTTTATTTATTTAAGTATTGGGACACTTTTGGTTCTACTCACCTTATTCTTAGGCAAGTTTTTATCCCCCAAAAAACCAACAGCAGCTAAGCTCAGCACCTACGAGTGTGGTGAAGTTGTTCAAGGGAGCTCATGGGTTCAATTTAACGCTAGATTTTACGTTATTGCGCTTGTATTCCTGCTATTTGATGTAGAAATGGCTTTTATATTTCCGTGGACAACCATTTTTGGTTCTTCGGAATTGATACATGCAGATGATAGATGGGGCTGGTATACCCTCGCAGAAATGTTTATTTTTATTGGTATTCTGCTCATTGGACTAGTTTATGTTTGGAGAAAAGGTGACTTAGAATGGATAAAACCTACTCCTAAAATTCCGGTGCTGCACACAACTGTTCCGCGAGCGGTTTATGAAAAAAACAACACCATAACGTATAAGATCAGGCCTTTCGGCACCATTCCAACAACGGTAAAAGAAGAAGTGCCAACGCGTCATGAACCTGCATCAAGCGCACCTAAACCGGCTTTCAAGCCAAAATTTAGCAAGAAAGGTTAATCATGGACAACAGTAAACAAACAGCAGATACGGGAATTATTATTGCCAAGCTTGACGATCTCTTAAATTGGGCACGCCTGTCTTCCATGTGGCCAGTAAGTTTTGGTATCGCTTGTTGTGCTATTGAAATGATGGGCGCAATGGCTGCAACATATGACTTGGATAGATATGGTGTCTTTCCAAGAGCATCCCCTAGGCAGGCGGATGTTATTATTATTGCAGGCACCGTTACCTTTAAAATGGCTGATCGAATCAAATTATTATACGAACAAATGCCTGATCCTAAATACGTTATATCAATGGGTTCTTGTTCCAATTGTGGAGGTCCTTATTGGCAACATGGCTATCATGTTGTGAAGGGGGTTGACAAGATTATCCCAGTAGACGTGTATGTACAAGGCTGTCCGCCAAGGCCAGAAGCATTAATAGGTGCTTTCTTAGAGCTTCAGAAAAAGATTAGCACAGAAAAAAATGAGTTTAACAACACCTTTAAAACAAAAGCAGCAATTAGTTAAGCAGCGCTTAGGCACTCTTAACTAACACCATTATGGAAAAAGACTTTTATGGCGATCTACGCTTAGGAATTCTTGGAGGAGGTCAATTAGGCCGTATGCTTATCCAAGAAGCAATTAATCTCAATATCAGTGTATCCGTATTAGACCCGGATATGGATGCACCATGTAAAAAGCTATGCGACAAATTTGAAACCGGATCTTTAACAGATTTTGAAACCGTTTATAAGTTTGGAAAGCAGGTAGATATGCTGACCATCGAAATTGAAAAAGTAAATGTAGATGCACTGGAAAAACTAGAAGAAGAAGGGGTTATCGTTTATCCTCAGGCTCGCGTTATTCGGTTGATACAAGACAAAGGCCTACAAAAGCAGTTTTTCAAACAAAACGATATTCCTACTGCATCATTTCAATTAATTTCATCTAAGGAAAATTTAAAAGATGCACACATTCCCCTTCCTTTTATACAAAAGCTAAGAAAAGACGGATACGACGGCAGAGGTGTACGAAAAATCGTTGAAGAAAGTGATTTTACGACAGCTTTCGACGCCCCCAGTATCATTGAAGAGTGGATACCGTTTGAAAAGGAAATAGCTGTCATTGTCGCAAGGAATGATGATGGAAACGTTGCTGTATTCCCCCTTGTGGAAATGGAATTTAATCCACACGCTAATTTGGTAGAATTTCTTATTTCTCCTTCGATTTTACCTTTTGAAGTACAACAACAAGCTGAACAATTAGCAATCAAAATAGCGGAAGATTTACAGATTGTTGGTTTACTAGCTGTAGAAATGTTTTTAACACCAGAAGGAAAAATATTGGTCAATGAATTAGCTCCAAGACCGCATAACAGTGGCCATCATACTATCGAAGGCAATTTCACTTCACAATTTGCTCAACATCTAAGGGCCATATTCAATCTACCCTTGGGAGACACAGCTGCCCGAAGCAATGCGGTTATGATTAATCTTTTAGGTGAAAAAAACTATGAAGGTTTAGCCGTTTATGAAGGTTTAGAAGAAGTTTTGACCGAACATGGTGTATACATTCACTTATATGGAAAAAAATTCACCAAACCTTTCCGTAAAATGGGCCATGTAACCGTTGTACATGAAGACCGGGATAAAGCTATCGAAATTGCAAAAAATATCCAGCAAACTATTAAAGTCATTGCTTAGAATTTAAAATTTTCACCGTTATGCATGCAAATCAATTTCCCGCTGTAGGAATTATTATGGGAAGCAAATCAGATCTTCCTGTAATGGAGGATGCGATTAGGATTCTGAAGGAACTTGGAGTATCCATAGAAGTTTCGATCGTTTCTGCACACAGAACGCCAGAACGTATGTTTGAATATGCTAAATCTGCGGCAGCCAGAGGATTAAAAGTAATCATCGCTGGTGCAGGAGGAGCAGCCCACTTACCCGGTATGGTTGCATCCATCACTCATTTACCTGTTATTGGCGTTCCTGTAAAGTCGTCCAATTCTATTGATGGATGGGATTCCATCCTTTCCATTTTACAAATGCCGAACGGCATACCGGTAGCCACTGTGGCGTTAAATGCTGCTAAAAATGCGGGATTATTAGCTGCCCAAATATTAGCTACTGCAGACGAGCAGCTCGCACAAAATATCTTAAACTTCAAACAAGAGCTTAAGAATAAGATTGAACAAACAGCGGAAGAAGTCGAAAAAATGGATTTTTAATGAGAATCCCTGGGCACATCATTTCCCGATCCTCCACGTAGAAAATCTAAATCAGCTCCTAAATGTGCCTGTTCTACATGTTTAATATATAATCCTACATAGCCTCTGTCGACTGATAGATGCAGCAAAGGCATATGTTGCCGGCGCTGTTCCAGCTCTTCATCACTTACCTCTAAATGAACAAGACGTTTTTTCACATCTACCGTAATATAATCCCCATTTTTCACATACGCTAAAGGCCCTCCGGCCGCAGCTTCTGGTGATACATGCAGTATAACGGTACCAAAACCCGTACCGCTCATCCGACCATCCGAGATCCGCACCATATCGGTAATTCCCTTTTCCAAAATCTTTTTCGGTAAAGCCATATTCCCTACTTCTGCCATACCTGGATAACCTTTTGGCCCCACATTCTTTAATACGAGTACCGAATTTTCATCTACATCCAGATCAGGTAAATCAATTCGTGCATGATAATCTTCAATTGTCTCAAAGACAACGGCCTTACCCCGATGGGTCATTAAATGCGGGCTTGCAGCAGACGGCTTTATTACAGCACCATGGGGGGCCAGATTTCCTTTTAATACCGCTATCCCCGATTCAGGCTTAAAAGGTTTGTCAATAGATGCAATGATATTTGTATCATATATAGAGGCCTTTTCACTATTGGTACCGATAGCGAAACCATTAGCAGTTTTAGCGGTCAGATGCAGGTATTGTTTCAGTTCATTGACAACCGCCGGAATTCCACCTGCATAATATAAATCTTCCACATAAAATGCTCCAGAAGGCTGTATATTCGCCAATAGGGGAATGTGCTGCGAAAGTTGATCGAAATCATCTAGTGTCAAATCGATGCCTAATCGGCCAGCAATAGCCAAAAGGTGGATCACAAAATTAGTAGACCCTCCTATCGCAGCATTTACCATGATGGCATTTTCAAAAGCTTCTCTTGTCAGAATATCGCTCGGTTTTAAATCGTCCTCCACCATCTCTACAATACGACGGCCAGACAGTTGGGCCAATACCTTTCGTCGGGAATCTGCCGCAGGTATCGTTGCATTATTTGGCAAACTCATACCAAGAGCCTCAACCATGGTAGCCATAGTCGCTGCCGTTCCCATGACAGCACAGTTCCCCTGGGTTCTGGCCATGCATGCCTCAGCATCAATAAACTCCTCTTCCGTTATTTCACCCAATTTAAAAGCTGCATCGAAACGCCAAACATCAGAAGTACCAATGTCCATTCCTCTCCAGTGCCCTTTTAACATAGGTCCGCCTGAAACGACAATTGTTGGAATATCTACACTGCAAGCGCCCATTAACAATGAAGGTGTTGTTTTATCGCAACCGCAGAGCAAAACAACGCCATCCAATGGATTAGCCCTAATTGATTCTTCTACATCCATGCTGGCCAGATTTCGGTAGAGCATCGCCGTTGGTTTGATGAGTGTCTCCCCCAATGACATTACCGGAAATTCAACCGGAAAACCTCCAGCCTGCAAAACCCCTTTTTTAACCGATTCTGCTAAATCCCTAAAATGTGCATTACATGGCGTTAGCTCAGACCATGTATTGCAAATGCCGATTACAGGCCTACCATCAAACATATCATGGGGAATGCCCTGATTTTTCATCCAAGCTCGATAAATAAATCCTTCTTTACCTTCTCGGGAAAACCAAGCTTTACTTCTTCTTTCTTTTTTTTGCATGGATTTTAGGTTTGTTTATATCATATGTTTATTCCAACAAATTTAATTTTTTATTGTTCAGAAAATAAGTTATTGTTTATATTTTTTAAATCTGGATTCCGGTCGGGTGTTAAAGCGAAGAGACGTTACAAATACGGGATTAAATTAGGCATAACATGGATAAATTAAAAAACAAAGTTGCATTAATTACGGGATCAGATTCCGGTATTGGAAAAGCAATTGCCGAAGCATTTGCGGCGGAAGGCGCCCACATTATTGTTACCTACCACTCGGATGAAGAAAGCGCAAAAAAAGTAGTTGCAAAATTAAAAAGTTTCGGAGTTAAAGTGGCCGTGTATGCTTTAGACGTCGGCGATGAAGAAAGTGTACAAGAGGTCTTTGAGAAAGCAAGTAAACAATTGGGAAAAATAGATATCTTGGTCAGCAATGCAGGTGTTAATGGAAGTAATGTACCGGTAATAGACATGGATACTAAGGTGTTTGACCGATGTCTCAAGACGAATCTTTACGGTACCTTTTTTTGTTGTCGCGAATTTCTCCGCCTTCGGGCCGGAAACTATAGCGGTGTCAAAATTATCATCGTCAGTTCGATACATGAAGAAGTTTGCACAGCAGGAAACGCCGACTATAATGCTTCTAAAGGCGCACTTAAAAATTTCAGCAAAAGTCTGGCTTTAGAATTAGCACCTAAAGGCGTATGTGTAAACAATATAGCGCCTGGCATGATTCTTACCCGAATGAATCAGGAGGCGGTCGAAAATAAAGAAGTACGCCAGGAAAAAGAAGAACATATCCCGATGAAACGGGCAGGCAAGCCAGAAGAGTTGGGGCCATTGGCCGTTTATTTAGCCTCCTCTGAAAGCGATTACGTGACAGGTAGTACATTGACTATCGATGGTGCACTCAGCATAAACCTAGGACAAGGGGCCTAGAATTACAATCAGCTGACTACCTAGCAAAGGTATTCTTAAATTTTAGCCGTATCTTTGCGCCATTATTTAAAAGTTATGAGCAAGCACGGACGAATCTTAGTGGCTATGAGTGGCGGAGTTGACAGTTCCGTGGCCGCGGTTATGCTTCATGAACAAGGTTACGAAGTGATTGGATTAACCATGAAAACCTGGGATTATGCCTCCTCAGGGGGTTCTTCAAAAGAAACGGGATGTTGTAGTTTAGATAGCATCAATGATGCACGGGCTTTAGCTGTAGGCTATGGCTTTCCACATTATATTTTAGATATCCGGGATGAGTTTGGCGACTTTGTTATTGATAATTTTGTTGACGAATACTTGGCTGGGCGTACCCCCAACCCCTGTGTATTATGCAATACCCACATCAAATGGGAGGCACTGCTAAAACGGGCAGATAAACTAGATTGTGAATTCATCGCTACTGGACATTACGCCAATATCCGCTTACAGGATAATGGCCGTTATGTTATTTCCAAGGGGCTGGACGAACATAAAGATCAATCTTATGTACTATGGGGAGTATCACAAAAAAATCTGGCACGCACTAAATTTCCTTTGGGTAGTTTTACCAAAACAGCCATACGACAAATGGCGCTCGAAATGGGACAAGTCGAACTGGCGAACAAATCAGAAAGCTATGAAATCTGTTTTGTACCTGATAACGATTACCGGGCTTTCTTACGCCATCGGGTAGAAGACATTGATGAACAGATCGGTGAAGGTAATTTTATCTTATCCGATGGAACGGTTGTAGGAAAACATGCGGGTTATCCCTATTACACTATTGGACAACGAAAAGGCCTGGGTATTGCGCTCGGTCGACCTGTATTTGTGACTAAAATTTTGCCGGAAAGCAATACCGTTATGCTCGGTAACGAAGAGGAACTCAATCGGAATACAGCATATGTACGCAACTTCAACTTAGTTAAATATGCTAATTTAGAAACACCTATAGAAGCTGTCACCAAAATTAGGTATAAAGATGCAGGTATGCTGAGCCATATCGTGGAAGAAGAAGGAAAAATAAAAGTGGATTTTCATCATCACGTTAAAGGAATAGCTCCGGGGCAATCTGCCGTATTTTATGAAGGTAGTGATTTACTCGGTGGCGGATTTTTGATGTAGGCACCATTTCTAAAAAAAGTAATTATAGCCGTTGCCGAAAAGTCTTTGTAAAACTGCGTTTTTGATGTCACCAGATCGCTTCATCATCCTATTTGCTTTGTGTAATGACGGTAATTGGTCAATTTCTGGCTCGGGCTTTTTTATCAAAAAAAGGCACTAGCGGTTTGCTAAAACATGAATAAATCCCTTTATTTGCAAAAATCAAGATACTGAATGGCAAAGAACTTATTAATTGTAGAATCACCAGCAAAAGCAAAAACAATAGAAGGATATTTAGGTAAAGATTTTTTAGTTAAGTCAAGTTATGGACACATCCGTGATTTAGTAAAAACAGACGATGCTATTGACACGGCGAATAACTTCACACAAAAATATGAAGTTCCAGCAGACAAAAAAGCGGTTGTTAGCGAATTGAAGAAATTAGCGAAATCAGCCGAAACGGTATGGTTAGCATCCGATGAAGACCGGGAAGGAGAAGCAATATCATGGCATCTGTATGAAACCTTAAATTTAACAGATGACAGCACTAAACGGATTGTTTTTCATGAAATAACCAAACCTGCCATTTTAAAAGCTATTGAACAGCCCCGCAAGATTGACTTTAATTTAGTTAATGCCCAACAAGCCAGAAGGGTTCTTGACAGACTAGTGGGTTTTGAACTTTCTCCCGTACTTTGGAAAAAAGTTAAACCTTCCTTATCTGCTGGTCGTGTGCAATCAGTCGCTGTTCGATTATTGGTTGATCGCGAAAGAGAAATTAATAAGTTCGAACCAGAAGCCGCTTTTCGTGTAGTAGCTATTTTCTATAGCGGAACACAAAAAAAAGAATTATTTAAAGCCGAACTTTCCCAGCGCTTTGCAACTGTCGGAGAGGCAGAACAATTTTTAAAGGACTGTATTCAGGCGGATTATACGGTTAAAAGCCTAGAAACCAAACCCAGCAAGCGTAATCCAGCAGCGCCATTCACTACTTCTACTCTACAACAAGAAGCCAGTAGAAAATTAGGTTTTTCTGTGGCTAGGACCATGAGTATCGCTCAACGCTTATACGAATCGGGTAAAATCACCTACATGCGTACTGACTCCGTCAATTTGAGTGATACCGCACTCCAAGCCGCTGAGCAAGAAATCCGCTCAGCTTATGGCAATCAATACCATAAAAGAAGACAATATAAAACAAAATCTGCTGGTGCACAGGAAGCACACGAAGCGATACGTCCAACCTATTTTAATCAGCATTCGATAGATGGTGACCATGCGGAACGTCGCTTATACGAACTGATCTGGAAAAGAGCAATAGCTTCCCAAATGAGCGAAGCTGAATTTGAAAAAACAACCGCTAAAATCAGTATTTCTACCCGTCCAGAAGAGTTTACCGCTAATGGAGAAGTAATGAAGTTTGACGGTTTCTTAAAAGTTTATTTTGAATCTACAGACGAAGAGAACGAACTTTCAACGGAAGAATCTGGAGATAATGCCTTACTTCCCCCACTCCAAAAGGGCCAGCTACTCCATTTACAAGAGATGGTAGCAACGGAACGATACAGCAGGCCTCCAGCACGGTATACAGAAGCTAGTTTAGTAAAAAAGTTGGAAGAATTAGGTATCGGTAGACCGTCAACTTATGCTCCTACCATTTCCACGATACAAAATAGAGGCTACGTCGTAAAGGAAGATCGCGAAGGAAAAGCGCGTGATTATCGCGTCGTTACCTTAGCACAAGGGAAAATTCAAGCGACCACTAAAACAGAAATTACTGGAGCCGAAAAAGCTAAACTTTTTCCTACCGATATTGGTATTCTGGTAAACGACTTTCTAGTGGAGCACTTCAAGGATATTGTTGATTTCAATTTCACCGCAACGGTAGAAAAAGAATTTGATGAAATTGCTAATGGACTAAAGGAATGGACAGCCATGTTACATGCTTTCTACGGTCCTTTTCATCAAGAAGTCAAGAATACTATCGAAAATGCCGATCGTGCAAGCAGTGAACGTATTTTAGGTATAGATCCACAAACAGGGAAACAGGTAAGTGTCCGTCTCGGGCGTTTTGGTCCCCTCGTACAAATCGGATCAGCAGAAGATGAAGAAAAACCTGCCTTTGCTAGTTTGCGTAACGGACAAATGATCGAAACCATTACCCTGGAAGAAGCCCTCGAATTATTTAAGCTTCCTAAGAAAGTAGGCCATTACGAAGGAAAAGAAATGACTGTAGCAGTCGGCAGATTTGGTCCCTACATCCGTCATAATAATGCCTTTTATTCTTTGCCAAAGGGCTTAGATCCTATGGAGGTAGATGAAGCACAGGCTATTGAGATTATTGAGTTAAAACGTAAAAAAGATTTGGAGAAAATCATAAAAACGTTTGATGAAGATCCAGAAGCCCGTATAGAACAAGGTCGATGGGGCCCCTTTATTCGTTTTGGTAAGCAAAACATCAAAATCCCGAAAGGAAAAGAAGCCACTAAAATTACATACGCTGACATTTTATCTCTTGCTGAAGCAGAACATAAAACACCTACTACAGGCAAAAAGAAAGCACCAACAAAAGCTGTTAAAAGTAAAACGGTGAAGAAAAAATAGAACTTGTGGCATATGAAGAAGGATCTTCCAGAAAATATTGTAGAAGACATTTACATTGCCGTGGTGCTGGAAAATGAATCTCCACTTGCGCGAAATTGGAACGTTTATTTAATTAACCAAAAAGCGGAAACCATTAAAAACGTCCTGATCAGCAGCAAGGGCTATGGCATCAAAGATGAACGGGAAGTGAAGACTTCCGTGTTGCGCCATTTTATAGGTGACGTAGCCGCGCAATCATCTGCCCTAATAGAAGCAATAGCTGAACAGGTATTTGGCTTAACAAATGAATACCTACTCAGCTATTATATTGGTACCACGATTTATGACAAAAAATTTATTTTTTTACCTGAAAGTATTGTTGATTCCAATTTAATCCGCATTCCTATTCTAAATAAACCCGGGATATTAATCGGCATATAACCCTTACATTCAAGGTGTTATTTCATCATCATATACATACCTAATCTCATTCCGTAAATTATATCGGGAAGCCATAACTTCACCATAGGCACCTGCTGTACGAATAGCAATAAGATCTCCTCTATTAACTTCTGGAAGTTCCACTTCCTTGCCGAAACAATCCGTACTTTCACATATCGGCCCAACCACATCATAAGTTACTTTAATCCCTTCTGCATCTTTAACAGCATTAGTCGACAAATGTTCAATTTTATGATACGCTTGATATAATGCAGGCCGCATCAATTCTGTCATCCCCGCATCTAATACTAAAAAGTGTTTTTTTAAGCCCCTCTTGACGTACAATACGCGACTAACGAGACTCCCACATTGGGATACTAAAGCTCTCCCAAGTTCAAAATGCACTTCTTGATTTCCTTTTCTCTCCAAAAATTGATTAAAAATTTCAAAATAACCCGCAAAATCAACAATAGGCTCTTTGTCTGGATCAACATAGTTAACGCCTAATCCCCCTCCTACATTCAACACCTTTAACCGATATCCACGTTCATCAAACCAATTGTTGAATTCATTCACCTTCACACATAAGCTCTTAAAAACGTTCAGATCTACAATCTGCGAGCCCACGTGAAAATGTAACCCAATGAATTCAAGCGAATCGTATTTTTTGATAATTTCCAAACAATCCGCTAACTCCCAAGTTTTGATGCCAAACTTATTCTCATCTAAACCAGTAGTGATATATTGATGTGTCTGTGCGTCGACATTTGGATTAATACGAAGCGCAATTTTAGCTACCTTTCCATGTTCTTTTGCCAACTTTCCAATAACTTCCAATTCCTGCACAGATTCTACATTGAAGCAAAAGATATCATGTTCTAAACCAATCAGAATTTCCTTATCTGATTTTCCTACGCCGGCAAAAACAATTTTCTTAACATCAAAGCCGGTTTGTACCGCCTTCAATACTTCATTACCGCTTACACAATCTGCTCCTAAACCAGCTTTTTGAATACATTGTAAGATACGTTCATTGAAATTAGCTTTCAATGCATAATGTACATGAAAACCATAATTTTCCGCAGCCGCTAGTGCACGATCCAATGTTGCTTGCAGTAAGGTTAAATCATAATAAAAAAAAGGTGTTTCCCGCTGCCCAAAAGCAGCTATAGTAGCTTTATTAAACATGTATGGTGTAGGCTCATGCCTTTTTAAGGTTAAAACAAACGGTTATGTAATGACCGCAATACTTCTACTTTATCAGCAGCATTGATGAGTAGTGAAATATTAAAATTACTCCCGCCATAAGAGATCATTCGTACCGGAATATGCTTCACAGCATCCAACACTCTTGACGCATAGCCATGGGTATTTAAACTAAAATCGCCCACTACACAAACAATTGTCTGGTTGACGTCGATTTCCACTGAACCGAAATCCTTAAGCTCACGTTCAATATCCGCTAGAAAACGGGTGTCATCTATCGTTAATGAAACGGCAACCTCTGAAGTCGTGATCATATCGATCGGCGTCTTATAGCGTTCAAAAATTTCGAAAACTTTTCTCAGAAAACCGAAAGCCAATAACATACGAGAAGAATGAATCCGTATAGCCGTAATACCGTCTTTAGCTGCAATAGAACGCACGCCTCCCTGAACCGCGCCGTCTCTACTGATCAACGTACCAGAAGCACCTGGATCCATCGTGTTTAGCAATCGTACAGGAATGTTATACCGTTGTGCAGGAAATACACTTTGCGGATGTAATATTTTTGCACCAAAATAAGCCAATTCAGCTGCTTCATCAAATGTAAGATGCGCGATGGGTTGGGTTCCTTTAACAATGCGCGGATCATTATTATGCATGCCATCAATATCCGTCCAAATCTGCACTTCTTCTGCTCGTATAGCAGCTCCAATCAGTGAAGCGGTATAATCACTTCCACCTCGTCTCAAATTGTCAATTTCCCCGAAAGAATTTCGACAGATATAACCTTGCGTAATGTATAATTGATGATCTTTATGTGTTGCCAGTAAGGCGGATAAGTGCTCGCCTATATAATCGATAAGCGGTTCATTATCCTCATCAATCTTCATAAAATCCAAGGCGGGAAGCAATTTTGAACGAACACCGATCTCTGTCAAATAAAAATGATATAACGCAGTGGATAATAACTCCCCTTGTGCTAAAATGATTTTCTCCTCAATTGGTGTAAATAGTTCGTGTGCAAATGATTCAATGAAATTAAAATGGTAATCAATTAGCGCTTTACCATTCTCTTTTCCTTCCGCAGTGGTAAACAGCTCTTCGATAAATGCGTCATATGATGAACGCAATCCCTTAATCCGCGCCTCGGCCTTTCGTTTATCACCAGCAATAAAAGCTTGTGCTATTTCAACTAAGGCATTGGTTGTACCTGCCACAGCAGATAAAACGACGATTTGCTGTCCTTCACCTGGTTGGATGATGTCAAGCAATTTTTTCATGCGCTCGGGACTTCCTACCGATGTTCCACCGAATTTTAAGATTTTCATCGAAATAATTTGTTCTTTTTAAACACCCTCAACCGTTATTGGGGTGTATGACAAAACCACGAGGTAGCTGCGGAAGCCAATCCATTTTTGGAAAAACCCAGATTGCCATGTTGTACCTTTTTGCAATGACCATAAAACGTCAGCATGGAAATCTGTCACACACTCTCCTTGTTCATACGGGCGCCAAAGATACTTAAAAATTAGGATATTTATAATATCGGCAGAAATTATCTAACAAAAAATCAGAAGATAGGCTATTCTTTTTCCAATTTTGTTAGGTTAAGCATAAATTGGCGTTCATTCCATTTTCATTATAGACTTATCGGTTGTCTATTAACGTTTGAATAATACCATCAACCAATCCTAATCGTGGAACAACCAATGTTTTCACCCCACCCCATTTCATAATATTCAAAAATATCTCGCTCGCGGGGATAATCACATCTGCACGATCGTTATTTAATCCGAGGATATTGATCCGTTCCTTTAATGAAAAAGAATTGAGGTATTCATAGAGCGATTTCAATTTATTGAATGATAATGGTTTTGTTCCTTTCTCATCAGCGAGACGGTATAACTTATTGATATTGCCTCCAGTACCTATTCCGATGATACCCTTGCAATTTTTAGTATGGTCTTTCACCCATGCTTTCATCTCCTGCCAATTTTCATCACTGTCCTGGTTATCTAAGATCCGGATAGTTCCAATATTAAACGATTTGGATCCAATTAGAGAGCCCATGCTAAAGACAGAGAGTTCAGTACTCCCTCCACCAACATCAATATACAAATAGCTTCGTTTACGCTCCAGTTGTTGTTCAATATGACTGTTGTAAATAATATTGGCCTCCTTGGCTCCGTCAATAATTTCCAAATCGATACCAACTTCCTTTATCTTGCCAACCAACTCCTGCCCATTGGTGGCCTCACGCATGGCCGATGTTGCACAGGCCATATAACGACTTACTTTATATACGTCCATCAGTAGACGAAAGGATGTCATGGTTTTAATCAGATCGGTAGATTTTTTTCCCGAAATAAACTTATCTATAAAGGCATCATCTCCTAATCGCAACGGTACACGAATAAGGGTGTTTTTTTTAAAAGAGACCACGTCTCCATTCTCTACAATATCTGCTACCAATAATCTTATTGCATTCGATCCAATATCTATAGCTCCGTATCTCATAATCTATTATTTTATTCCGACGCCGTGTTTAATTTTGTTTTCAAATAATCATAAGTGGCTAACTGCGATTGACAGTCAGGTACGTTTTTCCGCTTTCTAACATACTTATTGTCATTATTTGCCGTAATGATGCGAGCTTTTATGTTGTCTTTTAACTGGATATTAATAATCGCCCTTATTTCTTCCCGCACAGAAGGATCTAGAATAGGAAAACTCACCTCCAAGCGCCGATCAATATTCCGGGTCATCCAATCAGCAGACGATAAATACATGTTCTCTTCTCCTCCATTACAGAAAATCCACACCCGAGCATGTTCAAGAAAGCGATCTACAATACTAATCACCCGTATATTTTCGCTATATCCTACCTGTTGTGGCACCAAACAGCACATGCCACGAACAATCAAATCGATTTTAACGCCAGCATTGCTTGCCTCATACAATTTTAAAATGATATCTTCATCCGACAAACTGTTCATTTTTAATATCATATACGCTTCCCGCCCTTGCCTTGCCTCCTCAATTTCCCGGTCGATGAATGCATAGATACGCGTTCTCATTTCCAATGGAGAAGTAATAATATAGTGATAATCTTTATAAAATGATTTATTATCTAAACCTTTAAAAAATCTTTTTAAATCGGTCGTAATTCCTTTATGTATGGTAAAAATGCTGTGATCACCATAGGTCCGCGCGCTCTTTTCATTATAGTTACCAGTGGCAAGATTAGCATAATAAACCAATCGCCCCTTTTCCCTTCGGCTTATTAAGCATATTTTCGCATGTACTTTGTAGGTCAACAAGCCATAATTTACGTGCACACCACTTTCCTGCAATTTATTACTCCAAAAAATATTCGCTTCTTCATCAAATCTTGCCTTAACTTCTACCAAACAACTTACCTTTTTACCGTTCTTTGCAGCATTAATCAAAGCATTAATAATCTTTGAGTTCTCCGCTAACCGGTAGAGACTTATGTTAATAGATACGACCTTTGGGTCTATCGCTGCTTCACGCAGGAAATGGATGATGTAATCAAAAGATTGATAGGGTAAGTTTATCAAGTAATCGCGTTTGGCAATTTGGCTGAATATGCTCTCGCCCAAATCAAGGCCTTTTACCACTAACGGTGCTAACGGCGCATAAGTTAATTTAGTTCCAGCTACATTAGGAAAATCAATGAAATCTTTGAAATTATGGTAGCGATTTGCCGGAATCAGTACCCCATTGTTCAGATCCATCTTTGATACCAAAAAATTAAGCATATCCAAGGGGATTTCACCATCATACAATAGCCGCATAGGTTTCCCTTTTGCCCTACGTTGCAGACTTTTGCTTAAACTCTCAATAAACTTTTCGCTTACATTCGTATCAATATCCAACTCTGCATCCCTCGTTAATTGAATCGTATAAGCTTCAATAGCATCGTATTTGAAGATAAAGAAAAGATCGTCCAAACAATATCGGATGATATCGTCCAATAAAATGATGAATTTCAGTTCATTGGTGTTTGGGAGTACCAAAAAACGCTTCATGTGCTTGGTTGGTACTTCCAATAAGGCATATTTCAGTTTCTTTCGATAGCTTAGTTTGATTAAGAAATAAATTCGTCTATCTTTTAATTCAGGAAATGGCTTGTCCTCATCAGAGGTTAACATCACGGGTACCAAGTTTGGTAGTACGTGTTCATGAAAATATTGCCGGACAAACTGCCCTCGGTTAACATTAAGTTGCCTATCGTTGATAATAAAAATTTTTTCTTCGGCTAATTCCTTGATGATTTCATTTTCATACAGGTACTCAAACTTCTTTTCTTGTTTGACAACGATATTTTTTATCTCATGAAGCACCTTTCTTGGATTAAATCCCAATAATTCTTTTGCTTTTGTATTGACGTTGACCAAACGATTTAGGGTTGCTACCCGAACCCGATAAAATTCATCCAGATTAGACGAAAAAATGGCTAAAAACTTTAACCTTTCTAGCAGTGGTACAGATTTATCTGCAGCTTCCTGTAATACGCGCTCATTAAAATATAACCAACTGATTTCTCTATTGACAAAGGGTGCTTTGCGCTTAAAAGATATAGACATGAATTGGGTTACCTTTTCTTAGGTAACAAAGGTTATATAAAAATGTTAAGTTAAAGTTAAGGCAATATGACTTTTTATAGATAATCAAAGCTAAACGGCAAAGAAGCTATCTATTCCAGCTTTCTTTTTCAAGTAATTCCATTTGCCAAATAACCTGCTCTTCCGTTATCGGATAGGGCTTGTCTTTGCGCAATTGTTCATAAACGGCATTAAACAATCCCTTATAATTTCCCTTTAATGCTTCTTTATAGTAAATCTGCTTCTGGTTATTCTTATTGATAACCGTAAGCAAACCTTCTTGTCCGACCGATTCTAAGCCAAATTGCGGATCCGTTGGCCACATTCCACGATCTAACTGTTCTTCTTGTACATCTGCCCTTGTCTTTTGAAAAGAACCTTTCGTACCATGTACAACATAGGCCGGTAAAGGTTGAGCCACCAATAAATTGGCATGGGCAAATACCGTAAGTCCCTTGTCATACGTAAGAATATAAGCAAAAGAATCGTCAACTTCTGAATCTTCTCGGTGTATAGAGGTTAATTTTAGACTATTTTTTGGTTTACCAAATAAAGAAATCACCTGATCTAGCAAATGTGGCCCTAAATCATAGGTGAGACCACTAGCAGGTTGATTAATTTCTTTGAAAAGCTTAGCGCTTTTCTCTCTTCTATAGCGATCAAAACGCACGTGAAATTCACTAATTTCGCCCAACGCCCCGCTTTCAATCACTTGTTTGACTAATTTAAAATCACTATCCCACCGTCTATTTTGAAACACCATCACCTGCTTTCCTTGCTTTCTCCCTAGGTCAAATAATGCTTTAACCTCCATACTAGTTGCTGCACATGGTTTTTCAATTAACACATGTTTGCCTTGAAGCAAGGCCTTTTCTGCATATTCAAAATGGGTTTGATTGGGTGTATTTACAACAACTAATTCGATGGTTGGGTCGGCTAGCAACTCGTCAACACTATCGTAACTAATTACCTGAGGATAGCGTTGTTTTGCTTGCTTCTTACTCCGTTCTACAACAGCTTTAAATTTAAATCGGGTATTGGTTTCCAGAAACGGAGCATGAAAAATTCTTCCCGACATCCCATAAGATAATAGACCTGTTATAACTGGATACTTTGACATAAGCTTAGCAATTTTAGTATATACCACCAAAAATATTCCGCACGTAGAATCGATTTAGTTTTATAAAACCCTCAGCGGAAGGGTTAAAAAATCGCCAACGTTTAACGAAAGGAGCCTTAAAAAGTTCGTTATGATTATAATAAACCTTTTGTTTTTTCTAGCTGTTCTTCCAATTTAGGAAGTGTTTCTTCGGCATAATGCCTAACCTCAACCGCCGTATTTCTGGAAGCCTGTTCAAAGTGTTCAATAATCACTTCTTGGTTATGAATCGATTTCTCCAAAAATGCTTTCTCCAATACGTTCGCTTGCGCGGAATCCAATCCTTCGGATAACGCTAATGGGGCTACCCCGGCAAAAGGAATTAACACATCAGAATTTTTTCCGATTTCCGCCAGCTTTGTCTGGATACCTTTATATTCCGAGCTTAAATTAGTAGCCAGAGCTTTTACCTGTGTGTTAGCACCTCTTTTTGCAATAACATCGGCAAAGTTGATCTCGTCATTAGCTAACTGGTATACCTCACGTAAAAACTCATATTCCTGCGTATCGGCCTTGGTATAATTCGTATAATAAAGTTCGGCACTGGATTTATGCTCTCCAACGGTAGTACACGAACTCATCGATAAAACACAAGCAAGGGCGGGCAAGCCAACTAAAGCTATTTTTTTATTCATTTTTTTGAATCAATTATTATGAAGTTTTATGCTACAAACCTACCACAAAATTTTTCTTTTATCAATTAAATTGCAAAATCCTGATGCAATCCAAGCAACCTTTTCCCAAACTTATACTAAGTTTCTACCGGCATTCACAATACCGTAAACAGTACGCGTCAACAATTTACTATAAATTTCATAGTTCGGATCATGGGTATCTAAATCATGCATTTTTTTAACCGCATAATGTTGAATGATAACCAGGGGAAGCACGATCTTTTCCCGGATAGCAATAGATTTTCGCTCAACAGGATACCTTTCCATCAAGAATTTTGTGCCCGTCAATTTAAGAAAATAAGCCTTGGTTAACTCAAATTCTTCTCGTAAGGTATTCCAAAATGCACCAAACGTTTTATCATCCTTTAAATAAGCGGTAATGTTGAAATTAGATTTGGTCATCGACATCACGCTATTATCAATTATCGTCTTAAACATGCCCGAAGTACGATAAAGCTCTTCCACTTTTCCCCATTCACCGGCATCATCTATGGTTTTCAATGCTGTTCCCACCCCATAACACCCCGGCACGCTTTGTTTCAATTGACTCCAAGCCGTCACAAAACTAATGGCTCGTAAATCCTCTAGTTTTAACTTTGCATTGGAGTTTCGTTTTACGGGTCGACTGCTAATATTCAACGATGACAAGAATTTAAGCGGACTAAGTTCTTCTAAATAAGTCATAAATAAAGGATGGCGCCTCAATTCCATAAATTTATTATAGCTCGCTTCTGCCATCCGATCAATCAAAGCTTTCTTCTCTGCTGATAGCGTGTCACCAGATTTTTGTTCAATTCCAGATGTCATTCCGGCATTAAGCAATTGTTCCATGTTATAATGTGCCGTATCAAAAGAGCCATATTGACTACTGATTGTCTGGCCTTGAATGGTCAATTGAATATGATCATTAGCGATTTCTTCACCCATGGAAGCATAAAATCGTTGCGTTTTTCCACCTCCTCGGGCAGGGGGGCCTCCTCTACCATCAAAAAACGTCAAATCGATATCGTATTTCCGCGCCATTGCAGTTAATTCTATTTTCGCTTTATAAATTGACCAGTTCGCCATCAAATAACCACCATCCTTTGTGCTATCCGAAAATCCTAACATGATGGTTTGCTTATTACCGCGATATTTTAGATGTTGCTGATAGGCCGGATTATTATATAATAATTCCATAACCGTCGCCGCCCGTTTCAAATCGTCGACCGTTTCGAACAAAGGAACAAAATCAATAGCAAGCGTATTTTTCTTCCAGCCTTTCCAAAGAAAAAGCTCCATTAAACACAAAATATCCGAGGCTTGTTGACAGTTACTGATAATAAAACGGTGACAGGCCTTTTCGCCGCCAGATTGCTGCATTTGCTGTATGTAAGCGATGGTATCTAGTGTATCCTCAATCAAGGCATCATCAATACCTTCTGCAGCTAAATCCAGTTCTTCAAAACGCACTGCAGCGATTTTACCCTCTTCACTTAAGGTTTTGAAGTCTCCAGCCACCTTAGTTTCCGTAAATCGATTAATCAGATAATGATAGGTTTTTCGAAGAATGCTACTATCCTGACGGATATCCAGGGTGGCGAAATACGTTCCGAACAGCTTAATTTTTCTTAACAGATCTTCAATAAGGTTCACAAATAAACCATCATGGTAGTCGGTCAAAACCCGTTTAACCTCATTTAAATTAAATATAATGGTGTCCTTAACATTCTGTGGATGCTCGATTGGATTAAAACTATTCTCATAGAATAAATCCTGTAAGATCGCCATATATTTCTCAACACCCTTGAAGGTGATTCGGCGTTTAATAACCCGAAAATCACGATAATAACACCTAAACAAGATCGTACGCAACATGGAAGCGACTTCCTTTGTGCTTTCCACAGTCACATTAGGGTTCCCATCCCGGTCGCCTCCTGGCCAAAACCCCAATTCTACAACTTGCTTTTCCTCTTCCGGTAAAATATCAAAATCATTGTCTACGATACGTTGTATATCGGAAACCACGGGGTAAAACACATGTTCCAGAAACCAAGCTAAGCTTCTAGCCTCATCTACTGGTGTAGGTTTGTTTTTCTGTAAAAATGGAGTTTTCCCTAATTGTTGCAGCAACAGATGAATATCGTTAATATCATTATTTTTCAACGCAAGGGTCAAATCGGTGATGATTCCTAAGACTTCACCCGGGTAAAACTGGGTAGGATGTGCCGTTAAGACCAACCGTAGGGAAACCTCTTTTAAGCGTTGGATAATCTTTTCACGTAATACGCCGTTATTTTCAGCGCGCTTAAATAGTTCTTCCAATGATCCTGCATCATCCGCTTTACCTGTTTTAGCAAAGGCCGAATCCTCAATCGCATCAAAAAGAACAACTTGTCGTTCAATATATTGTATAATGCGAAAAAGTAAATCAAATCGATCCGATTTATGGATATACTGCTCGTATTGTCCAAAAAAACTTTCGATAATTTCTTCTGGATCTAAACGATCGGCCACCCCTTTCTCGATATGAGTGGAAAAAAAGGGTAATAAAGTTCCGGTATGTTTAACCTGATAAAATGGTAATGTTAAAAAAAGGCTATTATATAACTCAAAACGCGTAAGTACCTCATTCTCGTAAATAGCTTCTTTCTGACTTAATTTCATATGTATACAAATTGTTTTTAATAAGGTCTTACCTACCAATAAGCTTATATTGTAACACCATTGGCGGCTTCATGATTTACTGTTTTTTTAACAAATCGGCACAAAATACAAATAATCCTAAAAAGATTGCACAGTTATTATTAAACATTACAAAAAAGTTCTTTTTCTTAATAATTTTTGACAATTCACACTAAACTCATCTGATTAACATAACCAACAAGTGATTTGCAGTAAGGTAGTGTTTTTTGCCTACTGCTATTAAACATAAACAAAGAAAAGTTGAAAGTGTGTTTGACAGTTGTTAAACAAGTCCATGTAATTATTTGTATCTTCGTACAAGGATTTTAACGTACTTTTAAATACGCTTTCCTGTTCATTTTTGTTTTAATTTGTCGGATGAAACCTTTGATGATTAAAATAATACTTAACTTGTATGTCAGCTATTATTTTAATGACTATCGGATAAACTACTGGTAGATATCATAGTGCATCCAAGTCGAATCAAGAGTAGGGAACGCTTAATGTGATGGACGGGTATATTCTAGGCTACGTAATTTTTTCAATAGTCAATTGAATCATATCGGTTCGTATTAATTCTGATTTTTCCAGTGAAGCAAACACAAGAGATTAAAACATTTTTTTATAGTCAATATTTTGCCGATGGATTAAGAATCGCTTTTGGCGCGCTAGTACCAGCTCTTATTTTCTCCTATTTAGGGGATATCCACACCGGAATAGCCGTATCATTGGGTGCAGTAATCACCAGCATTGTCGACACACCTGGGCCGACAAAGGACAGAAGAAATGCCATGGCCGTGTTAGTGGGGATGTCATTTTTAGTATCCTTCCTCACCAAAACGGCTAATCCAACTGTCATCAGTACCATTGTCTTATTATCCTCATTAAGTTTTTCCATGTGTATGATCGCGGTATACGGTACACGTGCGGCCTCTTTGGGCACTGCTACCTTGCTGATTATGATTTTAAATATGGATGACTTGAGGATGACAACCAATAGTTCTCTTTTGCATGCCTTTTATACAACCTTAGGTGGCGCATGGTACATGGCACTAAGTCTTATACTTACCCAATTCAGACCTTTTAGACTCCCTCAGCAAGCCTTAGCGGAATCAATCGAAAATACGGCTGAATATCTCCGATTAAAAGCAAATTTTTACGACCCCAAGGTTGATAGCGACAAAAATTACCAGAAGCTCATTGACCAACAGGTAACCATCCATCAACATCAGGATATTGTTCGGGAATTACTTTTTAAAAGTAAAGCAATTGTAAAAGATTCTACAAAACTTGGTCGCTTGTTAGTGATCATTTTTACGGATATGGTGGATATTTTTGAGAAGAGCATGGCTACCCACCATGATTATCAAGCCATCCGTAAAAATTTCGAAGAAACGGATGTATTAAGAGCAATTCGGTTAACGATAAACAGAATGGCCAATGAAATGGACAATATAGCGTATCATATTTATGCCAATAGCAGACCCAAAGCGCTTTACGATTTTAAAACAGACCTTGAGCATATTAAAACAGCGATAGATCAAGCGGATGCGAAAGGAAAGAACACCATGGTTTTAAAAAAAATACTGGTTAATATCCGGGATTTGACGAATAAGTTACATAACATCTATCAATATTTCAATACAAACAGAACCGATTTTAAAAACGATGAGACAGACCTTACTAAATTTCTTTCTCATCAGTCCTTCAATCCCAAAATATTGAAAGACAATCTAACCTTGCGCTCCTCTACCTTTAGGCATGCCCTGCGCATGGTTATCGTGATGTTAATTGCCTATTTGATTACTCGTTTCTTTTTCTTTGGCAATCACAGCTATTGGATATTAATGACCATTTTGGTTATTCTCAAACCTGGTTGGAGCTTAACGAAACAGCGAAATTACCAACGTATGGCGGGGACAATTATTGGTGGTTTAGCGGGTGTTGGTATTCTCTTGGTGGTAGACCAAGAGATCGTAAAATTCATTTGCTTAATGGTATTTATGGTTTTGGCTTACAGCTTTATTCGGATAAATTACATTCTCGGAGTAATGTTTTTGACACCATACCTTCTATTGTTATATAGTTTCTTGGGAGTAGGCACCCTAGCGATTTTGAAAGAGCGGATCGTGGATACCATTACGGGAAGTTTGCTAGCCTTTTCATCAAGCTATATCATTTTTCCGAGTTGGGAAAGTGAAAATGTGCAGTCTGGTATGCGTAAATTACTTATTGCGAATTACAATTACCTAGCTAAAGCACTAGAATATATCGTGGGTTCCCCCGTTAGCCAAACAGATTATAAACTCGTTCGAAAAGACGTATATGTCAACATGGCTAATATGACCTCGATATTTCAACGGATGATTACTGAGCCCAAGAGTAAACAAAAAAACGTTAAAGATCTCAATAGATTTTTAATCTATAACCATATCCTTTCTTCTTATTCTGTGGCTTTGGTCAACGTAGTGGTAAACATGGATCGGGCTTCGTTAACAACGGAACATGTCAAAATCATACGTAAATCATTAAAACAATTGGCGCAAACTATTTTACAATTTAAATCTGAAGCGCAAGACCAAACGTTTAACGAACTAGATGTCAAAACGCCTGCAACAATGCCTGAGGGACTTCCCGATGAAAATGAAGACGCTCGATTATTAACCGAACAGCTTTCTTTTATTAATAAAATCACCAATGATTTAAATAAGATATGCGAAAAGATGGAACTCTTAATCAGTTAAGGGTTATTTTTTATTTTTCTTTTCAAAAACAGTTACCACTTGATCTGCCATTTGCGTGATGTCTGTTTTTAGTCCAATGTAAAAAGAAAAAATAGTCAAGGGCTTATCTTGAATCTTTGCAAAAGCATGCATCAATCCAAAATCGGTATATATAAAAAAGCCTTTTAGTTTATAGTCTGCACCGGCATTCAGCTTTGCTCCTCCCATCAATCGCCCATCGTAATCATTGCGCAAAATGTTACCGGGCAGGATATCTGCTCGTGGTTCAAAAAAAATGCCTACCGATGGTCCTATCGTAATATAGGTGTTCAACTTCTGAAATTGCCTCCGGGTACCGATAGATAGATTCACATTGTAATAATTGGCTCTACCATTTTCTATCAGATAAGCTGACTCATCGTTTTTATTTTTCTGATTATAACCAAAAGTCCAATAATCAATAGACGGGTAAAGCACATAGTGCCGATTAGGCAAGGAAATATCCATCCCCCAGCTGCTGGCTAAACGAGCAGTCAGCACGTCCCGTACACTGCCAATAGGAATCCCATAACCTAAGCTTCCGCTCACAATGTAGACTTTACTATTATGAATAGTATCCGTATACTTTCTAACCTTTGTTTGTGTACTATCCTTTGCCAACAACCGAAACCGTTGCTGTTGCGCAAGACCACTCATCCATAAGCTGATACCTATAGCGACTAAGAATAGGCTTTTGTTCATAAAAAACAACATGTTTTGTATAAACAAGCACTACTATAAAATGTTTAGGTTTTACAAAAAGCGCAAACTATTAGGACCTTGATTAAACAATAAGTCTATGATACTTAAATTGGGAAGAAACCCATGTTTGGGTTCAAAAACCTGAAAATAAGGTGTTGCAGTAAAATCAGTGGCGTGTTTCGGATGTATTTTATTCCGGAAATCTATGCGATCGGTGTAATCTTCTACATAAGACGACGTAAAACTGAAGGTTTTCTTCACCTTAAGTAGTTGGAAACATTGCTCTAATAAAGCAATATTGAAATCAAACAAGAAATCGTATTTTTTATGATAGAATGGAGCAAAGTCGTCTTCATAAAACTCAAAATAGGCCGAGCGCCGATAAGAAGTTTGTATGCTCATCCAGTGTAACCGCTGCCAATCGCTTTCATAACTGATGCGTACATCTTTCATAACCGTATGCACACGTGATCCCTTCTTCACTGGGATAATCAAATCCAAGATACCGTTTGGTGAATAAATGCTAGCTCTGGTTCTGTACGTTTGTTTTGGAAAATGTTCAAATTTCTCTATAAGCACCTCAGTACCTGGAGCACTTAACATTTCCGCCACCGCTTGGATTGGCGGCAAATAAAAACAGGAAAATAATTTATGTTGTTCCATTACACGCGTATTCGATGCTATCAAAAAAATCAGCTGCAAAAATACGTTTTCTGTCTTATTTTTACCATACGTTTAAATAATCAGCGCGATGGTATTAAAAAGACATATTTTTTGCTACCTTTGTAATCAATGATATTAATCTCCTTCAGCTGTGTTACGAAGAGCAGCAACCTGAATAATTTCCCATATTTCCCTCTAAATTCCAGCGTTCAAATCCACGTGAAATCCACGTCAAGTCCACCTTTTATCCACGTCATATCCACCTATCCTTTTATTGTCCTTCTCCTTTCCTCCGTATTTCCATTTTTCCTTTAGGGCTTAGGTCATACGGAATGCAGGTAAATAGATCGTATGTGGATGGAGTGAGGAGAACGTTGACTGTCTTCTGCCAAACGCTTGGGTATTGGAAAAGGAACGTTGTATATAAGGGGCATTTTATCTAAGTTTGCGCGTATGAAGTTAAGCATAGGTAATCGCATCCTCTCGTTCCTGATTCTGTTAGCTTCATTGCTCCCTTTTTGGGTATTGTATGCCATTAGCGACCTCATGTTTTTGGTGCTATATTACCTCATTGGCTATCGAAAAAAAGTGGTTTACTCCAATCTCGATATCGCTTTTCCTGAAAAAACCATAGCCGAGAAAAAGAAAATAGCCAAAAAATTTTATGTCTTTTTAACCGATATGCTGGTCGAAACCATCAAAATGAGAAGTATTAGCGCAAAGGAGGTAAAAAAACGCATCGTATTAACCAATGAAGATGAAGTTCAACGCCATTTTAACCAAGGGAGTCCAGTCATTGGCACTACCGCACATTATGGTAATTGGGAATTAGGTATTCATCGTTTATCACTCATGACAGAAAATCCGGTGCTTATCATTTATAAACCACTAAACAATAAAGGTTTTGAAAAAATATATAACACCATACGATCCCGATTTCATGCCAAAATGATTCCAATGCGACAGACTATACGACAAATATTAACGCATAAAAACGAACCGCATATTAGTATGTTTTTATCCGATCAGACGCCCGTAAGATCAGAAGCGGATTGTTTTATACCCTTTATGGGACAGCCGACCTTGGTTTTTTTAGGAATGGAAAAGATTGCAAGAAGCACTGGATTTCCCGTAGTGTATTGTCATATTGACCGTATAAAGCGTGGTTATTATAGCTGTACATTCAGCACCTTATTTGAAAAACCACAGCTTACAGAGAAACTCGAAATCACGTTAACCTATCATAAAATTTTAGAACAGCACATTAATGCCAAACCCGAACTTTGGTTATGGTCTCATCGCCGATGGAAACACAAGCCCGCCTCATGAACAAACAAGTAGCTGTTGTGATATTAAATTGGAATGGTAGGGCTTACTTAGAGCAATTCCTTCCTTTAGTTTGTGCAAGCACCTATCCAAACATCACGATCATCGTTGGGGACAATGCTTCTACAGACACTTCTGTTGCCTTCATCCGAACACATTTTCCACAGGTAACGCTCATTGAGCATAAAGTGAATTACGGTTTCGCCGAAGGCTATAACCGGACGCTTCAACAGGTAAAAGCAGATTATTTTGTGCTGTTAAATTCAGATGTTGAAGTGAGCAGCCGGTGGATTGAGCCTATTATACAAGTAATGGAAAGCGAACCAACAATTGCTGCAGCACAACCCAAAATCTTAGCTTACCAACAAAGGCATATATTTGAGCATGCCGGTGCTGCTGGTGGTTATATTGATTGGCTGGGCTATCCATTTTGTGCCGGACGGATTTTAGACCAGGTAGAAACTGATCAGCAGCAATACCAGCACGATAAAGAGATTTTCTGGGCTAGTGGTGCAGCGTTATTTATTAAAAGAAAGGCTTGGGAGGAAGCAGGTGGTTTCGATCCCGATTTCTTCGCACATATGGAAGAGATCGATTTATGCTGGCGCTTGAAACAAAGAGGTTATAAAATAGTTTATTGTGCAGCGTCGTGTGTTTACCACATTGGAGGTGGTACGCTTCAGAAAGAAAATCCTTTTAAAACCTACCTTAATTTCAGGAATAATCTATTTATGCTCCAAAAAAATCTGCCTTTTGGTAAAGCAGTGTGCGTGATATTTATCCGCTTTTGGTTAGATTTTATAGCACTCTTGCGCTTTCTACTGAGTGGAAAAAGAAAAGATGCACTGGCAATCAGCAAGGCACATATCAGTTTTTTCAGAAATTTCGGCAAGACGATGAAGAAACGAAAATTGATCAAGCAACAAACCAATATTACAGGCGTTTACAAAGCCAGTATTATTTGGGCTTATTTTGTGTTAGGCAGAAAAAAATTCACCCAATTGAACCCTAAAAAATTCAGTTAAACCAGAAAATTTAAACCAAAAATCCTTTTCGAATGTTTATGATTTATTAGATGCTGATGATACGTATTCTTTAACGCTTAAAAAACCTACTGATGATACTCAAGAAAAGATTGTTCACGCTTTGGTGTTTATCCATCATCTTTTTCACACCTATCTATGGGCAAAATCCTTCCATAGAAGGTGCTTGGCGTTTTCAGGAAGGAACGATTCAACATACGTTAGTCATGGTAGACCATTACCTGGTCTATAGTACCTTTGATCTCGATCATAAACAGTTTATCAATACGTGGGGTGGTCCCTATACCTTTGATGGTAAACAGGTTAAAATCGACATACAATTTAATGCCGAACAACCGAAAGAGGTACAGCAACAGCGTACGTTTACCATAGCAATGGGAAAAGCATTGGTAACGGCCATTTCTGGGAAAAAGGCAACTTGGAATAATCTGGATCACAACCAAGGTCCACTAGTAGGTGTTTGGCGAATCAGCGGTAGAAAAGTAGACGACAAATTCAATGACATGCCCTTAGGTGATCGTCGTACATTAAAAATCCTTTCGGGCACGAGGTTTCAGTGGGTCGCCATAAACATCAAAACCGGTGAATTTTCGGGCACCGGTGGTGGAACATACACCTTCTCAAACAATACATACACCGAAAATATTGAATTTTTTTCCAGGGATAATAAACGTGTTGGTACGCAGTTAAGCTTTGAGGGAAAGGTAGAAAACGGTCAATGGCATCATAGCGGATTAAGTTCCAAAGGTGATCCCATCTATGAAATTTGGATTAAGTTGAATGGGTAGTGACACCCAACAAATGTAAAACCGCCAAACGATAACTATCCAAACCCAGGCCAGCAATAACCCCTTTGCAGTTTTTAGCTAAATAAGAATGGTGTCTAAAGGCTTCCCGGGCATGCACGTTGGAAATATGCACTTCAATAACTGGTGTTGTGATAGAAGCGATAGCATCTGCTAGTGCAAGTGATGTGTGCGTATATGCCCCCGCGTTTAAAATAATCCCATCGTAGGTAAACCCCATTTCATGTAGCTTATCAATAAGCTCTCCTTCGTGATTACTTTGAAAATACGTCAATTCAACAGTAGGAAACTGTGCAACCAGCTCATTAAAATAACGATCAAACCCTTGATCACCATAAATAGAAGGCTCCCTTATTCCTAATAAATTTAAATTAGGTCCGTTAATGATTAAAAGCTTCATTAATTCAATATTTTGTTTTAATTTGGAATTTTGTTGCTGTTGGGCACACAAAGATACCGAATTCGCGATAAAATAGTTCACCTATGAAAACCCTTTTTTTTGTTATTTCCGCTTTACTGTTTGCAGGAGTAGTACTGACCGGCATTTGGTGGCCTCCAATTTACTGGTCACTTATTCTTCTTTTACCACTCTTTCTACTTGGCTTATTTGACGTTTACCAATCCAAACGTGCTATTCGCCGCAATTTCCCGCTTTTTGGACGCTTGCGGTATATCATGGAAGACTTAAGACCGAAGATACAACAGTACTTTATTGAAAGTGACACTGATGGCCGGCCCTTTAGTAGAATCCATCGTAATGTCATTTACCAACGGGCCAAGAAAGAAGAAGACACCACACCTTTTGGTACTCAACTTAATGTATACGACAACGATTATGAATGGCTAAACCACAGCATTAATGCCTTACCCTTCAATGCGGCCAATTACGACCCGAGGGTTGTCATAGGCGGACCGGCATGCAGCCAACCTTATTCTGCCAGTGTATTAAATATCTCGGCTATGAGTTATGGAGCTTTAAGTAAAAATGCCATTCTTGCTCTAAATCAAGGCGCTAAAATAGGCAATTTTGCCCATAATACTGGTGAAGGTGGCTTAAGTGATTATCACTTAAATGGTGGCGGTGATATCATCTGGCAAATTGGAACTGGCTATTTTGGTTGTCGTACCTTAGACGGAAACTTTGACCCGGAATCTTTTCAGAAAAAAGCAAATCTTCCCCAAGTGAAAATGATTGAAATTAAACTTTCGCAAGGAGCAAAACCGGGGCATGGTGGTATATTGCCGGCAGCCAAAGTAACGGAAGAGATTGCCCGTATTCGTTTAGTAGAGTTAGGTCAAGATGTCGCATCTCCTCCCTATCATCGTGCATTTGACACGCCATTAACGTTATTAACTTTTATTAAACAGCTACGTGAATTATCTAATGGTAAACCCGTTGGTTTTAAGCTATGTATAGGTCACAGAAGTGAGTTTATTGCCATTTGTAAGGCGATGGTCCAAACAAAAATTTACCCAGATTTTGTCACCGTCGATGGTGGTGAAGGAGGCACTGGCGCCGCTCCGCTCGAATTTTCCAACCATGTAGGTATGCCTTTGCGAGATGCATTAGCTTTTGTTTATGATGCACTAACCGGATTTGATTTAAAACAATACATTAAGATTATCGCTTCCGGCAAAATTGCCACCGGTTTCGATCTAGTCAAAAATTTTGCTTTGGGAGCCGACTTATGTAATAGTGCCCGTGGGATGATGATGGCCTTGGGCTGTATCCAAGCGCTTGAATGCAACACCAATAGATGTCCAACAGGGGTTGCTACGCAAGATCCAAATTTAGTGCGCGGACTCGTTGTAGAAGACAAAAAAACACGTGTTGCGAATTACCATAAGCAAACCTTAAAAAGTGCAGCTGAACTGATGGCAGCAGCAGGAATTAAACATCCTGATGATATCCACCGCGTATACATTCATCGTAGGATTTCTCCCGATAGGATTTTAACTTATTTGGATAGTTATCCTTATATTCCCAAGGGATCATTATTGAAAAAACCCTATGCTAAACAGTTTGAATTACTCATGACGATTAGCGACCCCTCCTCGTTTTCACCGAATTTCAACAATCTAAATTGGGAAGAATTGGAATGGGCAAGAAAACCGATGACTAACTAGTGAGATTTAACAGTAGATGGAGATATCCATTCTGATTTTTTTAATTTTTACTTTTGAATATTGATATTTTGTTCGTTTTTTAAACGGATCAATAGATCCGCCAACTGGCGGTGTTTTTACTTAACAACGTATGGGACCAATAGGCATTTTTGATTCCGGATTCGGTGGATTAACTGTTTTTAAAGAGATAAAAGCACTCCTGCCACAGTATGATTATATTTATCTGGGCGACAATGCACGTGTACCCTATGGAACCCGATCGTACGAAACCGTATATCACTACACGTTGGAATGTGTTCATCACCTTTTTGATAAAGGCTGTCGCTTAGTCATATTGGCTTGCAATACGGCTTCTGCTAAAGCGTTACGTACCATACAACAACGGGATTTACCCTTGTATCCTGACCTCAGGAGAGTACTGGGTGTTATTCGGCCAACAACAGAAATCATTGATCAATTTACCGTCAGCAAACAGGTCGGTATATTAGCCACATCAGGTACCGTAAATTCGCAATCGTACAGCATCGAAATCCATAAATTCTTTCCCACAATTGAAGTTTACCAGGAAGCTTGTCCGATGTGGGTGCCGCTAGTAGAAAATAATGAAATAGATTCGGAAGGAGCGCGATACTTTGTTCAACAATCTATTCAACGGCTGTTGACGCGAGCTCCTGCGATTGATACGCTGATTTTAGCCTGTACCCATTACCCCTTACTATTGCCCTTAATCAAAGCACGTATCCCTTCCCATATTCAAGTTGTGTCCCAAGGCCCAATTGTCGCCAAAAGTTTAGCAGACTATCTACACAGACATCCAGAAATGGAAGCGCTGTGCACTACTAATGGAACAACTCAATTTTTTACCACCGAGAAACCGGAAAATTTCGATGAAAAAGCAGCACTTTTTTATGGAGCCCACGTCCAAGCGATGCAATTGGAGCTGGTGTGATAGATAATACTTTCTTTTCCGCAAAGAAAAGAGTATTCAAAGAACCGACCATAGGAAGCTCACCAACACCTTAAAAGACAAACACAATGTGAGTAAACTCATCGCTTGGAACTTTGCTACAAGGGTAATGTATCAACTTGCAAACTGCAAATTAATTTACAAACATGTAATTGCGTTAGCAACGATTAGCCAACAAAAAACTTAGGATTGAAATTTACCAGGAAAAGCTCTTGAGTAGCCCTTGTACACGCGGTATATAACCAACGTAAAAAGTCTGTTGTCAGCATTTCTTCCGTTAAAAAACCTTGGTCAACAAATACGGCATCCCACTGGCCGCCCTGCGCTTTATGGCAAGTCACTGCCATAGAAAACTTAATTTGCAACGCGTTATAATAAGCATCTTTTTTTATGGCCTCTAGCCTAGCCCTTTTTGTGGGTAAATCCTGATAATCTTCCATAACTGCTTCAAATAACCGTCTTTGATCAGCCAAAGGCAAATGAGGCGCATCTGCATGCAAGACATCCAATAATATTCGACAAGAAAGGGGTTCTGCGTCCATTTGGTCGATAAAGCTCAACGTTACGTCGGCAAAGCGAAAACCATACTGCTCGTGTACATTCCGTACCCGCTTTACTACTGCCATATCACCGTTGGCAATAAAGCGTTGGTCCTGCCCTTCCTCCGTAGTCCAATAATAATTGTTACGCACCACCATGACTTGATCCCCTCCTGTTAATTCTTCTTCGCGATATAAGATTTGATGACGAATATGTTGGTTATATAAATTAGCACTTTTATTCGACCGACAAATCACTAACGTATTTTCCAAGCCAAATTTATCATAGGCATAATGTAAACCTTCCATTAAATGTTCTCCCGTCATTCGGAAAATATCTGGAAATCCTTTGACGACTAATTTTGGAAATTTCACCTGTACCAAGGGTTTCTTGTCTAACCTCAATTGTTCACGAATGCGTGTAGCATTAACTAAAATACCTGAGTTACTTTCTTGTCGCACGACATCCGTTAACTCGTAAGTCATTACCTCAACATTAAAATGAGTTCGCAAATATGCCTTATTTAAGGCCGGACTCTCTTCCAAACCAATAGGAGGTAATTGCGCCACATCACCAACAAACAATAAACGACAATGATCGCCAGCCATCACATAATTGACCAAATCTTCCAACAAACTTTTTCCTCCAAACCCTACCCGCTCATTTGAAATCATAGAGGCCTCATCTATAATAAAAAGCGTATTTTTGTGTAAGTTATCCGACAGTGTAAAAGCGAGTTCTGGTGTTCCAGCTACATTTTTTCTATAAATCTTTTTGTGAATGGTTGAGGCGGGTTTTCCGGAATAAGCGGCCATTACTTTGGCTGCCCTTCCCGTTGGTGCCAGCAAAACAGCACGTTGGTGGAGCATCGGTAAAATATGAACCAAGGTACTTAAAATAGTCGTTTTTCCCGTACCTGCGTAGCCCTTCAGCACAAAACAGCTCTCTGGCTGTGCCCGTGTTAGAAAAACGGAAATCGTGTTGAAGGCTTCTTGCTGTTGCGGGGTCGGAATAGCAGGAAAATAGCGTTTAAATAACTGTATGACTTCCACGCCCAAACCTAATAAAAAAAATGCTTTTTGCAATATCGGTTGTAAAGGGTATTTTTGCTATCCATGAGTGAATTATTACAGATTGCATTTATTGATGATAACTTCTCGGTTGATAACAGTAATAACTATCAACTATTGATCAGTGAGGAAAGGTTAAGGCATCAAATGGCTATTGTTACCGCGGATAATCAGTTATTATTATTACTTTCTTGGAAAAAAGGTGCCAACGAAGCACGTGTTAATCAATTATTGGGATTAACGTATCAATCCAAAAAAATAGCAATAGATAATAAAAATATCATACTTATTCCTAGCGACTTATATGATTCTTCTCAAGAATCGCATTACTTCAATATGCTCGCCTTGGATCAAGATGACCATATATTGTTAACCGATAGTTTAGCTGATTTAGCGATTTACAACGTCTATCCATTGGCAAAGAAGGATTCGACAACAATCAATCAAAATTTTCCGGAATTTCATTTCCTATCGCGGAACACCAGCATTTTAAGTGCTTTACAAAAATTGGAACCATCGAGCACCTATCTGTCTGTGAATAGTAGCGACGCTGGATTTACCGACTTCACTTATATTACCGAAGGGAAACTACGCTATCACCAAACACAACCAAGCGAACATGCGGATGAATTTAATTATTTTCTGTTGGCCATTGCAGAAGAGCTTGCCTTTGATTTTAGCAATACGCCCATTTTCGTCTCCGGAACGGCACAGGAAGGACATCCTTATTATGACCGACTTACAAAATACAGTAAACACGTACAGACATTAGCGCTTTCAAATCTAATTACCTGTAGCCATGATGATGTGCATCAACGTATGCACCAACAGTTACCTTTGTTTGGATTATTATGCGTATCATAGGTGGAGCATTGAAGGGAATCAGACTTTCGCCCCCGGCAAATCTGCCGGTAAGACCTACGACAGATCTCGCAAAGGAAGCTTTATTTACGATTTTGGAGTACCGCATATTATGGGAAGAAACCGAGGTATTGGATTTATTTAGTGGTACCGGAAATATTGCCTTTGAATCTGCTTCGCGGGGCGCTAAAGCCATTATTGCGGTTGATCAGCATGTTAAGTGCTGTGCCTATATTAAGCAGCAGCAAGAAAAACTCCATATAGATCAACTTAAAGTGGTTAAGGCAAACGTTTTTAAGTTTCTCGCCTCTTGCAAACAACAGTTTGATTTTATTTTTGCAGATCCTCCTTATGATTTACCACAACTACCTTTATTGCCAAACACCATATGGGAACGGGATTTGCTCAAACCAGCAGGCATTTTCGTACTCGAACACCCATCAACAAGGAAAATCAGTTCACACCCAAATTTGGTAGAACAGCGGCAATACGGGTATTCTTCTTTTAGTATCTTTCAGCGTTAAGTCTCCTTGTACCCTTGTGTATACACTTAATTTTGAATAGTTTTGAGATTAGTCAAGTTGTACGATAAATGAAAAAAAAAATAGCATTATTTCCAGGGTCTTTTGATCCCATAACTAACGCTCATGTCGATGTTATTACAAGGGCCCTATCCCTTTTTGATGAGATCCATATTGCTATAGGTATGAACAGTGCCAAAACACCACTCCTGACCCTGCAACAACGCCTGACCATATTACAGGAAATTTTCCACGCAAACCACCAAATTAAGGTGGGCACCTATGAAGGCTTGACCGTTGATTACTGTAAAAAAATACAAGCTCATTATATTCTAAGAGGCTTACGTAATGGAACCGATTTCGATTTTGAAAATGCCATAGCCCAAAACAATTTACAGCTAGCCCCATCCGTTGAGACAGTGCTTTTTTTCAGCAGTCCGAGCTACAGTCACATCAGCTCTACCATTGTTCGGGATATCCTCAAAAACAATGGATCGATAGCACATTTAGTACCGAAAGAGGTTTTGGATCATATATAGGCATTTTTTGCCAATACGTCTTTAATAAGTCCATAGGTGTTTTTTAAAACTTCTTCCAGTTGTTCCGGATCAATCCATTTAGCTTCCGTAATGTTTTCGGCTGTTTGAGGAATTAACTTTGGGCGCTTGTTAACTCCCATTTCGTACCAATTTGTTTTTTTTAGTACCATTTCTCCCTTCATTTCATAAACATGATAGGAGGATAATATTTTGGGGCCCAAGTAATCCACTTTTATCCCACACTCCTCTTCAACCTCCCTAATAGCCGTTTTTTTGGGCTTTTCACCTGGATCTATTTTTCCTTTAGGTAAATCCCATTTTCCTAAGCGATGGATAAACAGGAGCTGCCCATTTCCATTCTTAACTAGTCCACCAGCCGCCCCAATGCATTTAACCGACTTCTTGATCTGCTTCAGTGTCGCTTTTGGATCAGCTACTGTTAGCAGATAAATGGCCGATTGGGTTGTTGACATACTTTTCTTAAAAAGTTTCTCCAAATCAAAAGTCTGTAAATCAATTTGTTGAAATTCTGTTAACCCATCTGGGGTAAAATCAGCCAAAATTAGGGCCGATTCGTTCATATAAATTTTATAAATTTGCGTCATGAATCACAAGAGTGAGATTGAACAAAAAGTTGCTGAATTTTTATTACAAATTAAAGCAATTAAATTACAACCTTCCAAACCTTTTACATGGGCATCTGGTTGGAAGTCTCCAATTTATTGCGATAATCGTATATCGCTATCCCATCCAACAGTTAGAACGTATATCCGCCAAAAACTTTCAGAGGTCATTCAGGAAGAATTTGGATCTATTGGTATGATTGCCGGCGTGGCTACAGCGGGCATTCCACAGGGTGTGTTGGTTGCTCAAGATCTTGGTTTACCCTTTTCATATGTACGTTCCAGTGCTAAGGAACACGGTAGACAAAATATGATTGAAGGCGAAATTATCGACGGCCAACGAGTAGTGGTTATTGAAGACCTAATTTCTACTGGAAAAAGTAGCTTAAAAGCTGTTGAAGCATTACGCGAAGCTGGTTGCGATGTAGTAGGCTTGGTAGCGATCTTTAGTTATGGCTTCGACGTAGCAGATGAAAATTTTAAGGCAGCCAAATGCCGATATACAACGCTTTCCAATTACAATGCCTTAATTAAGTATGCAGCGGAAAATGGTTTCATCCACCACGAAGATGAAGAATTGCTACGCGAATGGAGAAGAGATCCGGCCAACTGGGAACCCAAAACGGTTTAAAACGGTTATCGTATGACGATTATAGAAAGCAAGTCTACCGTTAATCAGCCACTAGAACGCGTGTATGCTTTCTTGGCTGATTATAATAACCACGAAAAATTAATGCCAGAAAATATCACGAACTGGTCTTCTAACGCTGATGAATCTAGCTTCACCATACCCAATATGGGAAAGTTAGTCCTAAAAATACAAACACGAATACCCGATCAGGAAATCATCATTGTTCCCGCCGAAAGTGCCCCCTTTGAACTGAAGCTATCTTGGAAACTACAAGCCGTAAACGAATTGGCCACTGAAGCCTTTTTTACCATAGCGGCTGATTTAAACATGATGATGAAAATGTTAGCCAGTGGGCCCTTAAAGAAATTAGCTGATTTCCAGACAACTAAACTAAAAGAAGAACTGGAACGCATTTAAGTTGTAAGTAATAACACAACTCACAATTACAAAATCCGTCATTTTTTCAGTATAATTCACTAAAAAACAGACAGTTAGTCATACCAACCATTATTAGTACGACAAAATGTCCATTTTCCTAAAACCTATCGTACTGGTATTCGTTTTGATGTTATAGTTGCAAATGCTTTATTTTTAAGCATAACCTATTCAATATAATTGCATCAAAATGAATTTAAATAATTTTACCATTAAAGCGCAGGAAGCTATACAAAAAGCTTCTGAAATAGCTGGAGGCAATCAACAGCAGGCTATTGAGAACGCACACTTACTCAAGGCCTTACTTTTAGTAGATGAAAATGTTGTTAGCCACCTATTAAAAAAATTAAACGTCAACATTAATCGACTAAATGAATCGTTAGATCAGCAAATCAACAGTTTTCCAAAAGTAAGCGGAAGCGATATTTATTTATCTTCTTCAACGAATACCGCTTTGCAAAAGGCACAAAGCTACCTGAAAGATTTTAAAGACGAATTCGTATCTGTTGAGCATCTACTTTTAGGCATCTTAAATGCGGGTGATAAAACCGCTGCCTTATTAAAAGATCAGGGTGTTACGGAGAAAGACTTAAAGAAGGCCATTATCGACTTAAGAGGCAACACACGTGTTACCGATCAAAATGCAGAAGCCACCTATAATGCATTAAATAAATACGCCCGTAATCTCAACGAATTTGCCGAATCGGGCAAACTCGATCCCGTCATTGGACGCGATGAAGAAATCCGACGGGTGATCCAAATTTTGTCTAGGCGCACGAAGAACAATCCTATTCTTGTGGGTGAGCCCGGTGTCGGTAAAACAGCAATAGCTGAAGGTATAGCACATCGGATTATCAAAGGAGATGTTCCGGAAAACTTGAAAAGCAAAACCGTATTTTCCTTGGATATGGGCGCATTGGTTGCTGGGGCAAAGTATAAAGGTGAGTTTGAAGAGCGGCTAAAAGCCGTTGTAAAAGAAGTTACGGATAGTGATGGGGAAATCATTCTCTTTATTGATGAGATTCATACGCTAGTTGGTGCAGGCGGTGGTGAAGGGGCTATGGATGCAGCCAATATTTTGAAACCGGCCCTAGCCCGTGGGGAACTTAGGGCCATTGGAGCAACTACGCTGAATGAATTTCAAAAGTATTTTGAAAAAGATAAAGCGCTAGAGCGCCGCTTCCAAAAAGTTATGGTTGATGAACCCGACACCCAGGATGCCATTTCGATTTTACGCGGAATCAAAGAACGGTATGAAACGCACCATAAAGTTAGGATTAAGGATGAAGCGATCATTGCAGCCGTTGAACTTTCCCAACGTTACATTGCTGATCGTTTCTTACCCGATAAAGCCATCGACTTGATGGATGAAGCGGCTTCGAAGCTCCGTTTAGAAATGGACTCTGTACCCGAAGCGGTAGATGAGATTGAACGTAAAATCATGCAATTAGAAATTGAGCGTGAGGCTATTAAACGCGAAAATGATAAACAAAAGGTAGAAGAACTAAGTCGCGAAATTGCCAATCTTGCTACCGAACGAGATTCGCTGCGGGCCGCTTGGCAGAGTGAAAAATCTTTGGTCGATAATCTTAACCATCATGTACAGCAGATTGAAGATTTTAAGTTAGAAGCCGAGCAAGCTGAACGTGCTGGCGATTATGGAAAGGTTGCCGAAATCCGTTACGGTCGCATTAAACAGGCCCAAGATGAATTAGATCAACTCAAAAAAGAACTGGAAGCCAAGCAAGGGCCAGCCCGAATGCTCAAGGAAGAAGTTACAGCAGAAGATATAGCCGATGTAGTAGCCCGTTGGACAGGCATTCCGGTTAGTAAGATGGTACAAAGTGAACGAGAGAAATTGCTCCATCTGGAAGAAGAATTACATAAGCGTGTAGCCGGACAAAATGAGGCTATTGAAGCTATTTCAGATGCTATTCGCCGTTCAAGGGCTGGGTTAAGTGATAAAAGAAGGCCTATTGGATCCTTTATCTTCCTAGGTACTACTGGTGTTGGTAAAACGGAGCTGGCAAAAGCTTTGGCTGAATATCTATTCAATGACGAGCATGCTATGGTCCGTATTGATATGAGTGAATACCAAGAACGTCATGCCGTATCCAGATTAATAGGTGCTCCTCCTGGATATGTAGGTTATGATGAAGGTGGCCAGTTAACCGAGGCCATTAGACGTAGGCCCTACTCTGTTGTACTCTTGGATGAGATAGAGAAAGCCCATCCAGATGTATTCAATATATTATTACAGGTATTGGACGACGGGCATTTAACAGACAATAAAGGTCGTGTCGTAAACTTTAAAAATACCATCATTATTATGACATCCAATATTGGTTCTCCACTGATTCAGGAAAACTTCAGTCAGCTTAATGAGACCAATAAAGAGGAGATCATTGCCAAAACAAAAAATGAGGTATTCGAATTACTAAAAAAATCCATCAGACCTGAATTCTTGAACCGTATTGACGAGGTGATTATGTTTACGCCATTAAGTCGGGATGAGATCAGTGATATTGTACGCTTACAATTTAATGGGGTACAGCAACAACTGGCAGAAATGGGCATCACCATCGAAGCGTCAGAAGAGGCCTTGGATTGGTTAGCCCAATTAGGTTACGACCCGCAGTTTGGTGCACGGCCATTAAAACGGGTGATTCAAAAGAAAATCCTTAATGAATTATCCAAGGAAATCCTTTCCGGTAAAATTGACAAGGATAGCAAGATTAAATTGGATATGTTTGATCATAAATTTGTGTTCCTGCAAAATCAGGATGAAAATTAATCATCTATATAGCTATAAAAATGCCGAATCTAAACCATTCGGCATTTTTTATTTAGCTTAACACGCCTGGTTTAAAGCAACAACTGTTGTTCACCGAAATAGCCACATCCAAAATTTACATGTTGCACTGGGATGCACTACTGTTCCTGTAAATTTTGAAGTGGCGAGTTTTCTTTGGTTACCTTTCTTTTTCGGTAAAAAGAAAGTAACAAATTTTGTAACTTTACGTAATGTCTGATCAGAAAAAGCTATCGAACAAGAGTGTTAGGCGAAAGGTAATATTCGTTTTCATCTGCTGTTGCATCGCGCTAGGTTTAGCTTGGACAATTAGTAAGGATGCGTTTAACCAAGTTATTACCGCCGTAGACAACATTGCTAAGCCAAATAAAAAAATGCATTTGGTTAGTCAAGTTTCCAGAGATATTATGCAGCTGGATCAACTTCAAAGAGCACAGGTGTTAACTGCAGACAATAGTACCTATGAAAGCTTTCTAAAAGAGTCAAAGCTTGTTTCTTCTGCTCTGGATTCCCTAAAAGACCTCTATGCAGAAGATAGCAGCCAGATTGTCCGTATTGATTCCATTAAAATATTACTGAAGGAACGGGATAAGCTCTTCAAAGCCTATGTTCAAGTTCGGGGAAAGATGGTCGATAGCCACGAGTTTTCCCAACAGCTCCAAACTATCGGTGATATTTTACAGAATACTCCGGCTGCCGATACGACGGTAGTGACGAAAAGAAAGATTACGGAAACCACGACTACGGAACCTGATAGTATCGCTTCCATCGATTCAGGCAAAGACGACCGTTCCTTCTTTGGTAGATTGTTTGGCTCGAAGCGAAAAAATACATCTCCCATCAATGCAGCCATTAATCAACCTAGCCGGAAAGTGAAGGAGAAATTAGATGAATTACTAATCGACACTATCAGTACCTCAAGACAAGACAGCGCCATTAGGCTTATAGACAGCGTCCTGCATGTTATTGAAGAGACACAACGTGCGCAAAGTGATTCCTTTATTGATCGGGAAGTCGAATTAACCTACGCAGGGAATTTATTAGTTAGTAAAATGCTGAGCATCCTGAATGAAGTGGAGAAAGAAGGGATGTTGCAAATGGAAACTGAAAATGCCGTTGCCCGTTTTGTCATGAACCATAGTCTAAGCAGGATAAATTTAGTCATATTAGGTTTTTTTGGCATTACTGCTGTTTTGGTTGCCTTGATCCTGGCAGATATCCGGAAAAGTAATCGATATCGGCGAGAACTGGAGGTAGCCAAAGAAGAGGCAGAATACCATAGTGCTGCGAAACAACGATTCTTGTCCAATATGAGCCATGAACTGCGTACTCCCCTACAATCGATTATTGGTTACGCAGAACAACTACGAGAGGAACATCCAGAAGATAGCCGCAAGGTAAATATCATTTATCAATCTTCGGAACATTTATTGCAAATTGTAAATGAGGTATTAGACTATAACCGCATTAATTCCGGAAAATTCCACTTTAACAACCAAGATTTCTATCTCGCACAACTTATTGATGAGGTGGTCGCTGCCATGCAGTTACAGGCTGAAGAGAAGGCACTGGCTTTAAATTTGATTACTGCTATTGCGGACAGTGGATACGTTTTTGGAGATCCTTTCCGTATTAAACAAATACTTTACAATTTGTTAAGTAATGCCATCAAATTCACGGACAAAGGCTCAGTTAATCTTACGGTAAAAACAACGACTGATGACGAAATCGTTTTATTGCAAATAAAGGTTCAAGATACCGGAAAAGGGATTCCGGAAAGTGATGTTCACCGCATTTTTAATGAGTTTGAGCAAGCAGAAAACTCTAATTCAGGCATCCATTTTGGTAGTGGCTTAGGACTAAGCATCGTAAAAACCCTATGTGAAGCCATGGGTGGCCACATTGAAATACAAAGTCAATTGAATAAAGGGTCTGTATTTGACGTAACGATACCCCTTAAAACATCTACCTTTGTTGCAGAAAATCAGGAAGACACCAATCTGATTCCGATTAAAGATTTTCAGGGTACGATATGGGTGATTGATGACGATCAATTCATTCTTGAACTGTGCCATAATATCTTTAATAAATACCACATTCGCCATCGTACATTCTCCACACCGGAAGAGCTCTTGCAAACGCCGTGGGATCCATCGGTTAGCATTTTACTAATGGATATGCGTATGCCTGGAAAAACGGGTGTCGAGCTCAACCATGAATTGAAACCGATTATTGGGAAAGAAGTAAAGGTCTATGCCTTTACGGCCCAAGCCCTCCCAGAAGAGCGGGAACAAATTCTTTCGCAAGGCTTTGATGGCCTATTGTTAAAGCCATTTAAAGAGATTGATTTATTGCACCTTCTCGGATTAAAGAAAAATCTGGAAGAGACTTTAACGATCAAAAACAGAAATGATTTAAAAGATTTCGACTTTTCAAATCTTAAAAAGTTAGCGTTTAACGACAATACGCAAATTATAAAAATTCTACATATCTTTTTAAAAGATACCGCTAAAGATCTTATCAAGTTACGTAATGCCCTACAGGGCAATGAACGGGAAGAATTGGCCCTTATTTGTCATAAACTCGCTGGAAGGACCTCTCAAATTGGCGGACAAAAGATCGCTACAAAACTGAGAAAATTAGAAATAGACATTCGTAACAACGAATTTGATATTTTAGAAATTCAAGGTGTTATTGATCAGCTATATCGCCTATTGGATTACTTAAAAGAAGAGCTGCATACCAAATCATTTGTCAGCAGCTCCTTAGCCTAGTTAGGGCTAGGCCTTATAGTTCCTCTTCCCGCTCCAGCATCAATATCGCTCCTTGTGGAACAATAAAATACTTTTCGCCTTGATAAGCAATTTCAGTAGATCCGCTCACTAAAAAAAGAGCCAAGTCTCCTTCTTGGGCTTGAAGTGGAATATATTTAATCTTTTCTTCTTTTGACTTCCAAGCATCATCTTCGTCAGTTACCAAGGGGATCGCGTAACCAGGGCCGGTCTTAATCACATAACCCTGTTGCACTTTTTCTTTTTCCTGTACACCAAGTGGAAGGTAAAGGCCACTTGCTGTTCTTTCGTTAGGTGTTGAAGGTTTTACCAATACCCGATCACCAACCACAATAAGCTTTTTCAATTTGTTATCCTGTGTTACCTGAACTGTCATACGTATTATCTTTTACTCATCAGGTACATTAGCAAAAGCTGTGCAATCGTATAAAAAGATGCCATAATGGCAAGGTTATGAAATGCCGTATTTATCTAGCTTATTGTAAAGGGTTTTTCGGTCGATATTCAATACTTGTGCAGCCTTACTTTTATTATATTTTACCTGTTGCAATACATCTAAAATAAGTTGGCGTTCATGGGCTTCACTTTGTGACTTCAGATCTGGTGCTAAGGCATCACCTGGCGCTTGCTTATGCTTTTTATGCTGATTGATAGCTAGCACCATTTCATCCGGCAAAGCAGTAGCTTCGGCAGTGTCTCCAGCTGTCAATAAAACCATTCGTTTGATTACATTTTTCAGTTCACGCAAATTACCCGGCCAATCATAGGCTTTAAAAATAGCTCTGACTTCATCGGATAAATGGGTTACATTACGGTTTAACTCTTGATTTGCTTGTTTAACGAAGAAATCAACAAAGGTATCCATATCACTTCCACGATCCCTCAAGGCTGGTACAATAATTTCAAACTCATTGATACGGTGGTATAAATCTTCCCTAAAATTTCCTGACGAGAAACTTCCCAGTAAGTCATCGTTTGTAGCAGCAATAACCCGAACATCCACTTTAATCAACTTATTAGCTCCAATAGGTTGTATTACACGTTCCTGTAATGCCCGTAGCAATTTTATCTGTACATCATAAGATAGGTTACCAATCTCATCCAAAAACAACGTACCACCATCAGCTTCTTCAAATTGGCCTTTCTTATCGGTTAAAGCACCCGTAAAAGAACCTTTAATATGGCCGAAAAGCTCACTTGCGGCTAATTCCTTTGACAAGGTGCCACAATCAATCGAAACGAAAGGTTTATCTGCCCTTTTACTTTTCAAGTGGATTGACCGCGCCACATATTCTTTACCTGTTCCACTTTCTCCCCTAACCAACACCGACATATCGGTTGGTGCCACCAAATCAATATATTCGTGTAATTTCTTGGAAGGCTGGCTTGTGCCTTTAACAAAGGCTACCGTTTCGTTTTTATTTGTTTTCTTTATTTTACCAGTAGTTGCCACTTCCTGTTTATCGCCGCTGAGCGCATCCTTTAAAATCATGAGCAACTCATCCGGATTCACTGGTTTGGTGATATAATCAAATACCCCCAAACGCATGGCCTTAACTGCGGTACGTACATCATTAAAACTAGTCATGATAATCACCGGCATGTGTAAATCTCTTATACGTACCTCTTGGAGCACGTCCAATCCGGTGCCATCCCCTAAACGATAATCTAATAAAATCAACTGAATAGAGTCGTCTAGCGATTTGATACTACTCTTTACGTTATAACGCACTTCAACCTCATGACCATTCTTTTTTAAAAAACCTTCTAGAATAGCGGAAAACGTAGTATCATCTTCTACAAGCAGTATCTTAGCCATATATTATCTTTCTTTATCCTCCAAAATAGACATGCTATTTTGGAATACGATATTCTTTAGTCTACAAAAATAGTATTTTTCTGGCGGAGATTGACTATCCGCTTTGCGACTTCACTATTTACTAGCCATTTTAATCTGCCATATACCCGATAATCGCATCGCCAAATGCACTTGTTTTCAATAAGGTGGCGTTTTCCATTTGATTATAAAAATCTATGGTTACCCTTTTCGATGCGATGGTCTTTTGCAAAGCCTTCGTTATCATTGCCGACACTTCATGCCATCCAATATAATCGAATAGCATTACGCCGCTCAAGATGACCGAAGATGGGTTCATCGTGTCGGTATTAGCAAAACGTGGAGCAGTACCGTGCGTTGCTTCAAAGACAGCGTGCCCGGTATGATAATTAATATTTGCACCTGGTGCTATACCGATACCGCCAACGATTGCTGCTAGTGCGTCTGAAATATAATCACCATTTAGATTCAATGTTGCTATTACCGAGTAATCTTTAGGATTAAGAAGAATCTGTTGCAGAAAATTATCTGCAATAACGTCTTTAATAATGACTTTCCCGGCATCTTGCGCTTGCTTTAATTGTCTATTTGCTTCTTCTTCGCTATGATCAGCCTTCCATTTCTCCCATTGATTCCACGTAAATACCTGATCAGCAAATTCGGTTTCTGCCAAGGCATAGCCCCAATTCTTAAAGGCGCCTTCTGTAAACTTCATAATATTCCCCTTGTGTACCAGACTAACGGATGGTCGCTTGTGATCCAACGCATATTGGATAGCTGCCCGAATTAATCGAACCGACCCTTCCTTTGATACCGGTTTAATTCCTAGGGCCGTTAATTCCCGAAAAGGATAATCTACCTGAAATTGATCAACAAGAATGCGTTTTAGGGATTGTGCCGCCTCACTGTTGGCTTCAAACTCAATTCCGGCATAGATATCTTCCGTGTTTTCCCGAAAGATAACCATATCAACATCTGCCGGGCGTTTAACCGGTGATGGTACCCCTTCGATCCATGAAAGTGGGCGTTGGCAGACAAAGAGATCAAGTGTTTGTCGGATGGTCACATTCAACGAACGAATACCTCCGCCAACAGGTGTAGTAAGGGGCCCTTTAATCGAAACGATATAATCCCGCATGGCATCAATACTTTCTTGTGGTAACCATTCGCCAACCTCATCAAAAGCCTTTTGTCCCGCTAAAATTTCCTTCCAAACAATGGCTCTTTTCCCATGGTAAGCATTACGGATCGCTTCATCAAAAACCCTGACAGCGGCATGCCATATGTCTGGTCCAATACCATCCCCAATAATAAAAGGAATGATCGGTTGATCAGGAACAAGGAGTCCACCTGCTGCATTCGTTCTTATTTTATCTGCCATAACTATTTTTCCCTTTTTACGTTAGAAAATTTTTTATTCTTCATGGTTAACACGCTTCCCAGGCTCTTCCCTACTCTTTGTAAACGGGTGTATCCGCCATTGGCAGACATCGCGCTTACCTCATCATAATTATCAAAAACACTGGTAGGTCGCCTGCTTGGATAAATGAGTATCCGATTGTTACGCGTATATTGGCGTGCTAACTTTTTCGGAATGCCATTAAATGCTCGATGATAAGAGACCTCTCCTACCCTAGCTGAAATAAAGATTAACAAATCATTATCTTTAACATAAGCAGTTAAATTCGCCAATTCATCCCAATCGTTCCATTCGACGAATTTAATGGTGCAATTGATCTTGTTCTTTTTCAGGTAGTTTTTAATCGCTTCCATAGAACGGTGATTGGCGATCCCCTGTATAGGTAAGGTAAGCTCTACTGCCAGCTGCCCAACCTTATTCAACCAATAAGAAAAACCTTTCTCGTCTTCCGCCATAGGTGGGCAAATCAGTGTAATGCGATTATCACTAATAAAAGGTTTGCCAAAGTGGCACATGAAAATATTGATGTCTGTTCTATTCAATATACTTTCCGTCTTTTCGCCCACCATTTTTTCGATGATACCCGTTTGACTTGGCCAACCCAACAAGATGCTATCGGCCAATACTTCCCTGGATGCCCGACTAATGCCGCCTGCAATGTTATAGTCAATTGTAGCCATCATATTCACTTCAATTTCACTACCCGACGCATATTTTGCCGTGGAATCAAGATTTTTCCGTGCCTTCTTTAAATTGGCCTCCGCCAATTCGTTATTTGGCACAACAGACAATATAGTAACCGGATGGGGCGACTTTTTGTTTTTGATCATTGTGGCAAAATCCAACAACATTTCCATATTGTTTAAATTGGCTATAGGTACCAGCAAATGTTCATCACGAATGACATCTTTTTCTTCAACAATCACGTCCTGTTCTCCCGACAAAACCACTTTCTTTGAAGCATTCTCCGTGGCTATAGAAGCTATAATGCAGGTAACCAAGATCAGCAGAATCGTTCCATTTAATACGGCCTCATCTATTATTTCATTTTCGTAACCGACCATCACAATAGCTAGGGTTGCTGCAGCATGTGCGCTACTAAGGCCAAAAATGACCTGCCTTTGTGCGGTACTATATTTAAAGGTATGCTGTGTAAACCAAGCGGCGATCCATTTTCCACAAACGGCTACCAATGTCAATGTACCTGCAACAATGAGCGCTTCAGGCCCCTTAAATAACACGTTTATATCCACAATCATCCCTACACTGATTAAAAAGAAGGGAATAAAAATGGCATTACCGATAAATTCGATCCTATTCATCAAGGCAGACGAATGGGGAATAAATTTATTCAGTGCTAACCCGGCCACAAAAGCTCCAATAATAGGCTCCAATCCAGCAATTTCTGCCATGAAGGCTGCGAAAAACACAATTAATAATACGAAAATGTAGTGCGACGTTTTTTCACTTTCCACCTTCTGAAAAAACCACTTGGCAATCCTCGGAACAATACCGAACATGATACCTAAAAATATAGCAAATGAAAGAGCCAATCTCATCCAAAATTGCTGATCTAAATGCCCTTGGGAAGATCCAACAATCACCGCCAAAATAATCAATACTGCTGTATCGGTTAAGATTGTACCACCAATGGTAATGGCAACGGCTTGATTTTTGGAAATCCCATAGCTGTTTACTACGGGATAGGCAACTAAGGTATGGGTGGCAAACATACTGGAAACCAAAATACTTGCCCAAACATCAAAGCCCAAGAGGTAATAACACACGGGATACCCAATCATGATGGGGACCAAAAATGTATATATACCAAATACAATGCTTTTATGACGGGTTTTTCTAAACTCGTTCATATCCAATTCTAGACCAGCAATGAACATGATATATAGCAAGCCAATGGTAGAAAATAACTTTACCGCATCGCTCTGTGCTAGAATATTTAATCCATGCGGACCAATAAGTACCCCAGAAAGTATTAAACCAATAATTCCGGGAATTTTTATTTTCCGCAATAGCATGGGTGCAAGTAGAATGATAAATAATATCAGCGAAAAGATCAGTACAGCATTAGTTAAAGGAGTATCAAAAGCGTGGGCTATATGTTCAAAAAAACTTTTATTCATAAAATATCTTTACCGCAAACTTAGATAAATTCAATTCCCCTCAGCCATCAAGGGCTATTTTATAGAGGAAATCTATCAATAAACGAATGATCCTAAATATAGTTTTTTTCCTGAAAACACGCATTAAAAATTAAACTTTCTTTGGCAACTACGAGATAGCTTGAATGCCTATAAAACAAACACTTCATGAAAAAAAGAATTAACTATTGAACATATCAGGTATTTCTGTTAGTTTTGAAGGATATAATGGCCACAATGCTAACATCCAAATAGCTAAAAACATGCCGTATAAAGAACGAGAAATAAATAAGCTTTACTACACCATGGGTGAAGTTACGGAAATGTTTGGCGTAAATGCCTCTCAGATCAGATTTTATGAGCGTGAATTTGATATCATTCAACCCAAGAAAAACAAAAAGGGAAATCGACTATTTACCCCTGAGGATATCGAGCATCTGAAAATCATTTTCAATTTAGTAAAAGATAAAGGTTATACCTTACAAGGAGCACGTGATTATTTAAAAGCCAATAAAAACCAAGCGAAAGAGAACCAACGGGTGATTGATTCTCTTGAAAGACTGAAGCAATTTTTAATAGAAGTTAAGGAACGCTTATAGTCGCCTGTTCAGCAGTCGTTTGATTCCCCGTTAGGTTTAGAAATTCTACTAATGTATGAACCATATTTTCTGAACCCAGGAAAATTGCCGATCGCTGATGTAAATGGCTTGGAACGATATCTAAGATCCGATCGGTACCGTTAGTAGCGACGCCGCCAGCCTGCTCCAAAATAAAGGCCATTGGATTGCATTCATATACGAGCCTCAATTTTCCTTGAGGATAGGCAGCAGATACCGGATAAAGAAAAATACCACCTTTAATTAAATTTCGATGGATGTCTGCTACCATGGATCCAATATACCGTGATGTATAGGGTCGGTTAGTATTAGAGTCTTCTGCTTGACAGTACTTGATGTAGTCTTTAACACCTTGTGGGAAATGGACATAATTACCTTCGTTGATGGAATAGATATTTCCCTCTTTAGGAATGCGCATATCCGGATGTGAGAGACAAAATTCGCCAATGGAAGGGTCGAGTGTAAAACCATTAACTCCTTTACCGGTCGTATAAACTAACATGGTAGACGAACCATAAATAACATATCCAGCTGCTACCTGATAACGCCCCCGTTGCAAAACATCGCCAATTAATGGTTTGCCTTCCAAGCTTTGCCTACGGTAAATAGAAAAGATAGTACCAATCGCAACGTTAACATCAATATTAGAGGAGCCATCTAATGGATCAATCGCCACAATATATTTTGCGTTTTTAGAAATTTCGGATTGTATGTACACACATTCATCATGTTCTTCAGAAGCCACTACACAACATTCCCCACCACTTCTTAGTGCAGAAATAAATTGCTCATTTGCATAAACATCCAACTTCTTCTGCCCTTCACCTTGTATGTTTATCGTACCGGCATCACCTAGAATGTCCACAAGTCCTGCTTTGTTAACTTCCCGGTTAACAATCTTAGCGGCAATGCCAATATCTCGTAATAATCTGCTTAACTCTCCCTTTGCATAAGGAAAATCAGCCTGCTTCTCAATAATAAATTGACCAAGGGTTTTTACAGCTTGCATGTTTTTTGTTTTTAAATCGGTTTGTTCATTCACAGCCATTTCGTTTAGATGGCGGCAAAGATAACATAAAAAACATACTTAGTGTAAAGTAACAAAAAATACAATTGTGTAAAACGCACACAAATATTTTTATATAATACTGAATTAAAACAATTTAGCAAATTTAAAAATGAAACAAAATTAGTTTTAAGTGTAAATTTTTATGTTACTTTTTTCCGCAGACCGCAATTAGCTTGAACACCTTTAAAAACAAACCTATTATGAAAAATTAACCAAAGGCTCATCACTTGGAACTTCGCTATCAAGGTAGTGCATCAACCTGCCAACAGCAAATTTCCTATGCGATATTAGCCCCTCCCAAGTAACTCAATGACTTCTAAATTTTTAATTTCCGTTCCGTTAATTTCCAGTCGCATAAGCGTCCTTACCTTATGCCACCCTTGTTTACCCGCTGCTCCAGGATTAAGGTGCAAACAATTGATTTTTTTATCATACATCACCTTCAATATATGCGAATGACCTGAAATGAAAAGCTTAGGTGGAGCAGCATAAAGTTGTTGGCGTATGCGTGGTGCATATTTTCCAGGATATCCACCGATATGAGTCATCCAAACATCGACTGATTCGCAAGTGAACCTCAAATCTTCCGGATAAAGTGCTCGAATATGCTGGTCGTCAATATTTCCATAAACCCCACGTAGCGGTTTAAACGCTGACAGCTCATTAACCAGTTCCAATGTTCCAAAATCTCCGGCATGCCAAATCTCGTCACATGCGGCAAAATGTTTAAATATTGACTGATCTAAATAACCATGGGTATCGGCAAGGAGGCCAATTTTCATTTGATTAGCGGATTATAGTAATTAAAGTTTGATAAGTTCCTTATAGAGTTTAGCGGTAGGCAAGCCCATCACATTTGTATAAGATCCCTCAATATGGTCTACCGCAACAGCGCCTATCCACTCTTGGATTCCATAAGCGCCAGCTTTATCAAAAGGTTTATAGGTATTCAAGTAATAAGCAATTTGCTCATCATTCAACTTATTAAAATAAACCGCTGTAACTTCGTAAAAAGACCGCACCTTATCTTTAGTTTTTAAAGCTACACCTGTTATGACTTCATGCCGTTTATCAGACAATTGCTTTAACATCTTAAATGCTTCCTCATAGTCTGCTGGCTTTCCTAAAATCATATCATCAATGCTAACCACGGTATCTGCAGTAATAACCAAATCATTATCAGCATGAATAGGAAATGCTTCGGCCTTTTTTGTAGCAATATATAGGGCTACGGCAGCTCCCCGCATAGAAACCGGATAGCTTTCATCAACTTCTTTCACTTCCACTTTAAAATTTAAGCCCAATGAAGCCAGCAATTCTTTTCGCCTTGGCGACTGAGAAGCAAGAATGATGTTTTTATTTGCTAAATTTTCCATGACATTATAAATAAGTTGTGCGTTACCGGTTACGCGTTGCGAGTTCTTAGTTGTTGGTTGTTAGTTGTGCGTTCTTAGTTGTCTTTATGGCTTATAGCTTATAGCTTATTCCCAATTAACCATCAACCTAAACACGACATAAGAAACAAGTAACAAGACACAAGACCTTAAGCGAAAAGCTAAAACCAAGAGCCTCTAAGAATATCTTTATACTTTATACTTGATACTGATGTCTTGATACCTAATAACCACTAACCACTCCTAACGCTCGTATCATTATCCCACACCTGTTGCAATTTTAACACCTTCTCCAATACATCCCTTACCGCACCATCGCCTCCTTTTTTCGGACTGATATAGGCGGCAATGGCTTTAATTTCTTCAACGGCATCCGCTGGACATACGGGCATTCCAACCCTTTGCATGATAGCCAAATCTGGAATATCATCGCCCATATATAGCACCTCTTTAGCTGTTATACCCAAGTTCTCTAACCAACGATTAAAAACACTTAACTTATCTTGAACACCTAAATGAACAGCTTTTACCCCCAAACCTTCCATCCGCCGTTGCACCCCTTGTGATTTGCCGCCCGTCAATACGATCATAGGGTAACCTTTTTTAATGGCTAATTGAATGGCATAACCATCTTTAATGTTAAACGTCCGCAATTGATGCCCTTCTTCGGTAACCATTACCGTTCCGTTGGTAAGCACCCCATCTACATCAAATGCAAATGCTTTTACCGCTTTCAACTTTTCTAATAACACTCTTTGGTCATTTTGTTTTACATCTTCTTTCCATTTTCCAGATGGCGACGGGCAATACCCTCGCTTAATATGCGATACACTTGTTGCCAATCGGGGTGAGCATCCAGTAAAGCAAGATGCCTGTCCAGAATAACGCCGTCATTGCGAATTGCCGGGCCAGTTTGCACATCATTTGGATTATGCGTTTGTATTTTGTTGGCTGTTTCAGCAATTAACGGTTTTAATAAGCCAAAATCGACCTTCTTTTCTTGTAAAAAATCATGGGCAACCGCATATAGGTAATTACTGAAGTTACAAGCTAATACTGCTCCTAGATGCAGACATTTACGCTGTTCAGAATTATATTCATGAATCAACGGTGATAATTTAAATGCTAGATTTAAGATTTCGGCTTTCGTCTGGGCATCGGAAAACTCCAAAATTAATGGAACCTTTGAAAAGTCTAAAGCCACTTCTTTGGAAATGGTCTGTAAGGGATAAATCACTCCATAAGCGGTAGAATAAGGCTGTAAAACAGCAATATCCGTACTGCCTGACGTGTGGAGTAAAATCTTGTTTCTCAACCGCAGCGCGCCGGCCACTTCCTCTATTGCCTCATCTTTTACCGCAATAATATAAACATCAGCTTCGGTCGTAATATAAAATAAATTATCAATAGGCTCTGCTCCTATTCCCTCCGCTAAATGCTTAGCATGGGCTATATTCCGGCTAAATACCTGTTTGATATGATAACCTGCTTTCTTTAAAGCATAGGCTAGATGTGTAGCTACATTTCCGCTTCCTAATAGTACAATATTCATAAATTCATAAAAAAACACGGAAACTAATGGTGAGCACCATAGCCCCGTGCTGTAAAATTAACAATAAAAGGACGAAAAAGTTTAAGTGACTCTCCTTTTAAGGTCTTTATTCCTTCTGAAGATAGACAACAGGAAGCCAATCGTCATAATGATTGTTCCACACCAAAAGAAATTAATATATGGAAATTCAATAGCCTTCATTACAATCCATTTCTTTTCTGGCAACGGTTTCTGATAAAGCATGAGCTCCATCCCTTCATTAGGAACAATCCGTGTAAAACGCATGCGTAAGCCCTGCTCTTCAACATCTTTGGCAAAGTCAAAACTATTACCATTCTTAATTAAATATTTCGGATCAGCTGTAAACACTTCGCCCGTAACCGCATGGACTTCCAATTGCAGGGCAAATAACAAATCGCCATTGGCCAGTGGGATATTTTGAAGCTTTGCATTCCGATCAACTCCTTTAACCACGATGAATCCATTTTTATAACGAAGTGTATCGCCGATATTAACCAATTGAGTGGTAGGTTCTTCATAGCCATCAGCTGTGTCACCGCCTTCATGAGTATGTTCTTCCCCCATCGGATCATCCATTTTAGGAGCTGATGTGACGATGGTGTAAATATCTTTAGTCAGATAATGCCGAGTACTTGGCGTACCAATAAGGCCCATCTTAGGGTTTTGTTGCGCATTTGGCTGGAGTTGAAAACGTTCTGTTATTTTTCCGGTATTGTCTTTTTTCTCGTAATTTACCTTATAGTAAATATTCGGACTTACCATACTATCTCCCACATAAGTTATGGTATAGCCTCCCATTTCTACGGGTTGATTCATATAAAGGAATAAGTTTTCACCAGGCTTTTCCTGTTCTTCAAAACCTGCAATCGGAATAGAGCCTCCGGCATTTAAGGATACCACTTTATTCGTAGCTGCTGCCACTAAAGCACCAATAATCAACAAAGCAAATCCGATATGTGCGATGGACGACCCCGCCAATTTCCATTTGCCTTTAAGTGCGTCTCCAAGAACCCTAGCATTTGCCACCAACGAAAAAATAGCGGCAAAAGACAAAACAATAAACATCACTTGGGTATACACTTTCGTAACATAAACCAAAACCGCTGTTAGCACAATGGAAAGTATGAAGGAAACCAATAAATTAGCATAAAATACTTTTGGAGTCGTTTTCTTATATTTTAAAAACTGCGCGATAGCTGAAAGAACTAATACAACGATAGCAAAGGCTGCCTGCCATTTATTGTAATGTGCTATTACATCCACAGGAGGAGCTACTTTCGTTCCAAACAAGGCATTAAATACGGGAATAGATGTCGTAGCAATAATCTGCACACAGGCCACCACTAAAATCAATGCACCTATAAACAGCCAAAACTCTCTGGAATAGGTGTCTTCATCTTTTTTAGTTATCGGAAGTTCTTTCCAGCGAGAAGCCAAAAAGTAAATCATCATCACTAGAAACAAGACATTAAAAGCCACCAACTGCCAGTACATCCCTAAATCGGTAAAAGCATGGACAGATGTTTCTCCTAAGACCCCGCTTCGTGTTAAGAAAGAAGCATAAATAACCAATACAAAACTGATCAATACTAAGAAAGTAGCCGTAAAATAGGAGTGCCCAGAATTTTTATAGGCAATGATCACATGTACCGCAGCAATCAAAGTAAACCATGGAATAATGGATGCATTTTCTACCGGATCCCAGGCCCAGAAACCACCAAAATTCAAGGCCTCATAAGCCCAAAAGGAACCCATTATAATCCCAGCACCTAAAACCATCACTGCAAAAAGCGACCATGGAAGTGCAGGCCGTAACCATTCTTGGTATCGGCGTTGCCATAAACCGGCTATCCCATACGCAAATGGTACAACCATCGATGCAAAGCCTAAGAACAAAGTAGGCGGATGAATAACCATCCAATAATTCTGCAATAAAGGATTTAATCCATTACCGTCGGCGATCATGCTGAGGTAATTGGGATTAGAAAAAATGGGGGCCTCTAGTGCTTGCCGAAGAAGAATAAAAGGAGAACTTCCTACACGCTCACCCAAAACCTCTATACCCAATAACATGGAAGCCAAAACAGTTTGACAAAGCATAATAGATGTCATTACTGGATTTTCCCAATTTTTACTTCGCCAAACAACAACAATGGATAACATGGCTTGCCAAAACATCCATAACCAAAAGCTTCCTTCTTGTCCTTCCCAAAAACTAGAAATAATATAATAGACTGGCAAGGTACGTGATGAATGCGACCATGCGTAATGGTATTCGAATAAATGATTATATATAATATAGAAAAGGCTACTACCAATGCCGATTACCGCAATGATATTCAGGAAGAAGCTGATTCGCGCTAGTTTATGCCAAGAAGTATCTTCTTTATGTTTGGTGGCAAAAAAATAGCTGATGCAAGCCAACAAAGCAGTACCGAAAGATAGAATGATAAAAAATTGACCAAGCTGGCCCGGAAGAAGATGTTCGCCTTGAAATTGAATCTCCATTAGATTTTCTAAAATTTATGATGAAGCTTGGGGGTTTAAACTCATCCCTAGGTAGCCTTTGTTTCTGTTACTTCTACTTGATCCTTATTGTATTTTGAAGGACATTTCATTAATATTTTAGAAGCGTGGAATTCCTTTCCTATCATTTTACCAGTTAGTACAATTTGTTCAGAACGCTCAAAATCCTGCGGTTTTGAGCCACTGAAGACAACCTTACATTCTTTACCCTCTTTATCAATCATATAAAACGCAAAGTAATTTGCGTTCTCGGTAGGTTTATAGTAGAGCGCCTTCGTTTTATTCAACTCACCCACTACATGGATTTCAGCGGTCGTCTTTTGCGCGTCCGTAAATGTAGCATAGGTACTTGAATCTGTATAGATACTGATAATCATGGCGATCGCTATGGCGATAATAATGATACCCAGTATAGCTCCCTTCTTCATCTATAATACGTTTTATCTCCTCGATAGTGGTTACCAAGTAAAACCCCTGGCACCATAAGTTTAATACATTTCATCCGTAAATAATTTTTCTATTGGCCGGATGGAGCTTATCATGCTTTAAAATTTACATTGCCTCATGCGACTAAAATGAAATTTTAAACATGGGCGGTTCCTCTATAAAATAAATTTTCAATGGCAGAGGAGAAACCGATAAAATGCTTTTATATGTAACCAGATTATAATGCATATAAAAGGCAATTTTTTATAAATTTGGTACAAAAATACAAAATACTGTACAGTCGCGATGTAAAATACAAGCGACACTTATTATTAAGAAACATTCTAATTAATTATTCAGATACGCTTCTTCCTATTTTCAAAAGTGCTTGGTGTCTTTTATCTGCCAACCGTTTTTCATTAGATTTTTTACTTGGTTTCGTTTTCCTACGTATTTTAGGGATTTTTAATGCCTGATTAATTAATGATAATAATTTTTGTTGCGCTAATTCCTTATTTTTCAATTGGGATCGATCTTGCTGGCAGATAATTTGTAATGCTCCATCGCGTTGTATGCGTTTAGTCAAACGAGTTTTCACCAGTTGTTTTTCCTGTTCATTTAGCGTGCTGGCAGAAATATCAAACAATAACTCCACTTTCGTGGCAACTTTATTGACATGTTGTCCGCCGCTACCTCCGCTACGTGATGTCTTATAATGAATAAAAGGTTTTAAGTCGTCTATGTTATACATTTCAAATTCAAAAGTAAAAAGTAAAAATTCAGCTTAACGCATATAGCTTACTGCCTATTGCCTATTGCCTATTACTCCCCCGATACCCTTCAAAACCTCCTAAGTAAATGCTTTTACTATATTGATTTCCTTTAGCGCTTCGCACATAGAGGTAAAGATGAAAAAAGCCATCCGCAAAATGAACCGGCAGTTCCATCGCCAGATACTCTTCCTTACGGTAATAGGTCCGCTCATTCTTACCGGCCATTTGCAGTTCCGGACTATAGGCAATGAGCACAACTTCATCCGTATTTCGGCTTAAGGGATTCTCATTGCTCGAAAAATAAACCTCAACCAGCTGCTCGGATATAGCCACCTCTTCAATAGTCACTCCGGGTAAAAGCCCTAAGCTGATGGCAACCCGATCGGGCAGAATGTATTGTTCAGGGTACTGCCCTTCAATACCATCTTGCATCAGCTTCTTCAGCGCCCGCCCAAAAGCTTTACTTTTATTTCCATCGCCCTGCAGCAACCAGGTTTCGGCGATGATGGGTCGTAAAGGATGCAAAAAGCCCATTGCCAGCCGCATGCGCTGCTGGACAACCAGTTTGCCATGCGATTTTTCTTTCTTTTTAGGTTTCGTTCCGTCGTAAAAATATTCCATATCGTTATTCCTTTTTACTGTCTGCTATCTGTTATCGGCACATAGACCGTTCGCGAAACCTCTTTTCCACGGGTACTGCATAAAAAAAGCCATACATGCTGTATCGGTCCCCATTGCTTGTCAATCTTGATCAGGTAATGACCATCACTACGTATAGCAGACCCAGGCATGTAGAGACGTGCCTCATCCTCCTGATAAAAAACGATATATACCTGATCATCATTATCCCCTCGAACACCATAAGTCTTGGTATGCCAGCTCACTTCTATCCCTTCGGGGGTATATTTGGCTTGCTCATTACCTGGCGTAAAAAGCACTCCTTGACTGAATTGCACTTTGCGAAAGTTGACATAGGTTTTTCCCTCTTCCTCATACAGCGCCAGATCATAGTTGCCTTTCATGGCAGCATTCAGCTGGGTTTGCCGATTCAGGTATTGCCGGAACCCTATCGCTAAAAGGCGATGGATGGGCATTAAAAAATCGAGCAGTAATTTGAACTTTTCCTGCTGTTTCAACTGGGCTTCGGAAAATGTTGCATGTTTTTTTAAACGGGGTAAGCCCTTCATATAAGGAATGCTCTTCCATTTGCTACCAATTATACTTCCCGTTTTGCCACTGAACGATCCGTTTATTCCTTTTTTAAATGTACCCATATGGTTATTCGTTTATAAGTGAAGGCCATCGCGCTATACCTGCTTATCACCTGCAAGGTATCAATTTATCTCTTAAAATTTACAAAAGTTTTATTTAATTATTATTTAACATTAGCTTTTAAGATCATTTATTAGTCATTTAGTTGTCTTTTCATCGTCTTAAAGACGATGAAAAGACGGTCATAAGACGATAAAAAGACGATCAAATGTAGAAGTAGTATAGAATCACATAAGATTTAGGATATGTTTTGGTAATAAGAAGGTAGCCGACAATAGCGACACAGGGATAAGGAGGGCATGAAATTGTGGGAATGGGATTGTTTCGCTATGTTTGTACCTTCATGACAAAGAAAAATATTATTGTTGCCATTGACGGATATTCTTCCTGCGGAAAGAGTACGGTAGCCAAAGCCTTAGCCAATCAATTGCATTATGTATATGTAGATAGTGGGGCAATGTATAGAGCTGTAACCCTTTATTTTTTAAGAAATGGAATCCGTTTAGATGACGAACAGGCGGTTAATGAGGCGTTAAAACATATCTATATTGATTTTCACAAAGAACAGGGAAGTACTAGAGTATTGCTCAATGATGAAGATGTTTCGGAGGAAATCCGACAAATGCCTGTATCAGAGCAGGTAAGTGCCGTAAGTGCACTGAAAGCTGTTAGACAGGCCATGGTGGCCCAACAGCAGAAAATGGGCGAACGTAAAAACCTTGTCATGGATGGACGTGATATTGGTACAGCGGTGTTTCCGGAAGCAGCGGTAAAAATATTTATGACGGCCGACCCAAAGGTTCGTGCTGAGCGTCGTTATTTGGAATTAACAAATAAGGGACAAAACATCACCCTAGAAGAAGTTTTCGAAAACATTGCTCATCGTGATTACCAAGACACCACTCGGAAAGAAAGTCCGTTGGTAAGAGCCGAAGATGCCATTATCTTAGATAACACCGAAATGAATGAGGCAGAACAGCTAAATTTTGTACTGGCTAAAGTGGAAAAGGTAGACGGTAAAGGCTGTATGCTATAAGCTGTATGCTATAAGCTGTATGCTATAAGCTGTATGCTATAAGCTGTATGCTATAAGCTGTATGCTATAAGCTGTATGCTATAAGCTGTATGCTATAAGCTGTATGCTATAAGCTGTATGCTATAAGCTGTATGCTATAAGCTGTATGCTATAAGCTGTATGCTATAAGCTATAACCGACAACTAACAACCGAATAGGATGATTGTTACTTCCTTAACAAACGTATATCACCACGCTCAAAACTTATGCACGACACTTTACAGTGCATACTCACAACCCGCAACTCATAACGCACAACTTACCCCTTAAACCTCACACCTCATACCTTACACCTTATTGCCTTTACACCTGATAATCACCACTTTTTATCAAAAAACTAGCCTTTCTTGCTTTATTTAAAAATAATTTTTGCACCTTTGCAGTCCTGATAAATTTCAGGACAAAGGAGACAAATTAATTAATGGCAAAAAAACAAGAAGCAGAAAAAGAATTAAAAGCTAAGCAAGCTGAAATCCAAGACACTGATATCAAATCGGTTAAGGAAAAAGAAAACATAGAATCAGAAGCTGATTCGAAGTTTATTGACGAAATCAAATCGAACACTTGGATCACTCCCGAAGGTGACTTTGATTGGGACCAAGATGATAAAGGTTTCGGAAACTACAGCGCAGACGAGCGTGCTAAATTAGAAGAGCAGTACGCTGGTACGTTTAACTCCGTTAACAAAGGAGAAATCGTTGAAGGAACGGTTGTTTCTATCAACAACAAAGATGTGGTACTTAACATCGGTTTTAAATCAGATGGCTTGGTATCTCTTTCTGAATTCCGCGATCTACCCGACTTGAAAGTAGGCGATAAGGTAGACGTATTTGTTGAGTCACGTGAAGACGAGAACGGACAATTGGTTCTTTCCCGTAAACGTGCCAAAACCCAAAAATCATGGGAAGCTATCAATGAAGCGCTAGAAAACGACACGATCATAAATGGTTTTGTCAAGAGCCGTACTAAAGGTGGTTTAATCGTTGACATTAAAGGAGTTGAAGCTTTCTTACCTGGTTCACAAATTGACATCAAACCTATTCGTGATTACGATATTTATGTGGGCAAAACAATGGAATTTAAGGTGGTTAAAATCAACCATGAATTCAAGAATGTAGTTGTTTCCCATAAAGTATTAATCGAAGACGACTTAGAAAACCAAAAATCAGAAATCGTTGCCAAGCTTGAAAAAGGTCAGGTACTTGAAGGTACGGTTAAAAACATCACCGATTTTGGTGTATTTATCGATCTTGGTGGCGTTGACGGTTTATTACACATTACCGATATTTCATGGGGCCGCATTGAGCATCCAAAAGAAGTATTGTCACTAGATGAAAAGATCAATGTTGTTGTTCTTGATTTTGATGATGAGAAAAAACGGATTGCATTGGGCTTGAAACAATTAACTCCTCATCCATGGGAATCATTAGATCCGAACTTAGCGGTTGGTTCTAAAGTAAAAGGTAAGATCGTAACCGTTGCTGATTATGGTGCGTTCTTAGAAATTACACCTGGTGTAGAAGGTTTGATTCACGTATCGGAAATGTCTTGGTCTCAAAATTTACGTAGCCCTCAGGAATTCTTGAAAGTGGGTGATGAAATTGAGGCTGAAGTATTAACCTTGGATCGCGATGAGCGTAAAATGAGCTTGGGTATCAAACAATTGACTCCAGATCCATGGAAAAATATTGCTGAGCGCTATCCGATCGGAAGTAAACACAAAGCCATTGTTAAAAATATGACCAACTTTGGTGTGTTTGTTGAAATTGAAGAAGGCGTTGACGGCTTAATCCACATTTCTGATTTATCTTGGTCTAAGAAAATCAATCATCCAAATGAATTTACTAAAGTTGGTGAAGAATTAGATGTGGTTGTTTTAGAGCTTGACGAAGAGAATCGCAAATTAAGCTTAGGTCACAAACAATTAGAAGAAAATCCATGGGATACTTTCGAAACCATTTTCACGGTTGATTCTATTCATGATGGTACGGTGCTAAAAGTAACCGATAAAGGTGATATCGTCGCCCTTCCTTACGGTGTTGAAGGCTTCTGCCCTAGCAAACACAGTATTAAGGAAGATGGTAAACCATTAAAAGCAGAAGAATCTGCAGAATTCAAAATCATTGAATTTAACAAAGAGGCTAAACGCATCGTTATTTCACATTCTCGCATTTGGGAAGACCAACGGGCAGAAGCACGGGTTGAAGAATTCAATAACCGTAAAAAAGAAGCTAAAGCAGCTTCCAATGCGGTGAAGAAAGTGAAAGATTCTGTTGAAAAATCTACTTTAGGAGATTTAGATGTATTAGCTCAATTAAAAGAGCAAATGGAAGGCGAAGAAGGCGCGAAGAAATCTAAATAATAGCCCTCTTTCTTTCTTAAATAATTAGCGTGCCGCCCCCCTAAAGGGCGGCATTTTTTATGCTTGCTATTTATAAAAGTCATATGAACACTTTTAAACACATTTTAGTATCTTTAATCCATTATAAAAGATTCTTCTATTCAAGCTTATGCGTTACTTTTTCTACCATATTTTAGGATTATTTATCACCTCTCTCCTATTCGCTTTTAACCCTTCATACTTCCCGCCACTTTACAAAAACCCTAAACAACCTATCGATAAACGTGTAAGAGACTTGTTAAGTAGAATGACCATTGAAGAGAAGGTTGGGCAACTCTCTACGTTATTAGGCTGGGAGATGTATGCGAAAGAATCGGGACACATTACCGCCAGCGATCGTTTTAAAAACGCTGTAAAAACCGGACATATCGGTATGTTGTGGGCTACCTTAAGAGCCGATCCTTGGACAAAGAAAACACTCGAAACAGGGCTATCACCTGAAGAAGCAGCAAAAGCCACCAATGCTTTGCAACGGTATATGTTGGATAGTACGCGCTTGGGCATTCCTTTACTACTTGCTGAAGAGTGTCCTCATGGTCATATGGCTATTGGTACTACGGTATTTCCCACTGCCATTGGTCAGTCGAGCACTTGGAATCCTATGCTTATTCAGCAAATGGCACAAACAATAGCCTTAGAAACTCGTGCCGTAGGAGGCCATATCGGTTATGGTCCCATTTTAGACCTCGCGCGGGAACCCCGTTGGTCGCGACTCGAAGAAACCTACGGCGAAGATCCTGTGCTCAGCGCCAAAATGGGAGCTGCCATGGTAAGAGGCTTTCAAGGAACGGATTTGAAGAGTGGAAAAAATATTCTATCCACCTTAAAACATTTTACTGCTTATGGTATGCCGGAAGGAGGGCATAATGGTAGCAGTGTAAGCATTGGTTTAAGAGAATTATACCAATCTTATCTCCCACCATTTCAGGCAGCGATTCAAGCCGGAGCGCTATCCGTAATGACTGCCTATAATTCTATTGATGGCATTCCATGTTCTGCCAATCCCTTATTATTAAAAGAAATTCTTCGAAATCAGTGGCATTTTAAAGGGTTCGTTGTGTCCGATCTAGGCAGCATTTCTGGTTTAAAGGATAGTCACCATACTGCCGAAACGGCTGTTCAAGCCGCTGCCCAAGCAATTCATGCAGGGTTAGATGCAGATTTAAGTGGTTATGGTTACGGACCTTCCCTATTGAAGGCGCTAAAAGACGGATGGGTAACCGAATCAACGATAGACACGGCTGTTAGCAGAGTTTTGTATCAAAAATTTGCATTAGGTTTATTTGAAAATCCTTATGTTGATGAAAAAAAAATAAAAAGCATCGTACGGACACCAACACACATTGCGCTAGCACGTAAAGTGGCCCAAGAATCTATTATACTGCTAAAAAATCAGAACCAGCTTCTTCCCCTTTCCAAATCTTTAAAAAATATTGCTGTGATCGGTCCGAATGCAGATAACCTATACAACCAATTAGGAGATTATACCGCTCCACAGTCGGAAGACAATATTGTCACCGTTTTAGAGGGAATAAAGGCTAAGTTAGGCACTTCCAGCAATATTCATTATGTAAAAGGTTGTGCTATACGTGACACCAGCAATGCCGATATCAAAGGTGCAGTAGCTGCTGCCGAAAAAGCGGAAGCCGTTATTGTAGTGCTTGGTGGATCCAGTGCCCGCGATTTCAAAACGTCCTATCAAGAAACCGGTGCGGCCGAAGTAAAAGCTGCTGAGGGCGTTGTCAGTGATATGGAAAGTGGGGAAGGGTTTGATCGTTCTACACTAAACATGCTTGGCAAACAGCTGGAACTATTAAAAGCAATACAACAAACGGGCAAACCAATTGTGCTTGTCGCCATCAAAGGTAGGCCGCTCGATCTCAACTGGGCACAAGCGCATATAGACGCTATCGTCGATGCCTGGTATCCAGGGCAAGAAGGCGGAAATGCTATTGCAGACGTATTATTTGGCGATTATAATCCCGCAGGTCGATTAACCGTGTCCGTACCTAAGGCTATTGGGCAACTTCCAGTTTACTACAATTATAAAAATCCTACTAAGCACGATTATGTCGAAGTGGATGCCAAACCCCTCTATCCTTTTGGTTACGGATTAAGTTATACCACTTTTGCTTATGCCGATCTAAATATTCAATTAAACGAAGAGGCAGAGGATTTCAAGCTAACAGTCAGCTTTAAAATCAAAAATACCGGCGCCTATGCCGGTGATGAAGTTGTACAACTTTACGTACGAGATGAAGTATCCAGCGTGGTTACTCCTATTAAACAGTTAAAAGATTTTCGGCGTGTTCATTTGAAGAAGGATGAAGAGACCACGGTCAACTTTGTGCTCCGTGCAAGCGACCTCAAGCTGATGGATGCAAACATGAAATGGCTGACCGAAAAAGGTAAATTTAGTATTCTCGTTGGATCCTCTTCAGATCATATACAGCTCCATAGTGAAGTCGTTCTTCAGAAAGACTATCATCCTATTCATTAGCACCTAAATTGCCCCCGAAATGATCAAATCGGGGGCAATCGGTCGCCTTTTAATTTGCTCTTGATTACAATCAACTTATTTCACATCCCAAAAGATCTTGTTATCTCGAGTATCTTTACTCTGAACGGCTTGATAATTCGGGTTATAGCCTGTTTCGGAGCTCGGATATACCAAGCGATTAGGAGGTGTACGATATCCTTGCAGCTTACCTTCCGTCGGGAAATTCAATAGAGGATATTTGGTTCTACGGTATTCTGCCCACGCTTGTGGTGATTGAAGAAAACCGAAGTGAGCCCATTTTTGAGTCCAAATTTTAGCCAATTTATCATTAGAAGAACCTGTATAAGCAACTTGTTCATTACGGATAAACGCCGTAATGGCAGCATCGGTAGGTACTGTCTCTCTTCTGTTTGCATAAGCAGTATTGGTACTATTCAGATAATAATAAAAAACAATGGATTGCCTCAATGCCGTTTCATAATCGGTTTTTGCATTTGATTCGTTACCCCAGCGTTGTTCTGCTTCTGCCTTTAAAAAATTAACCTCAGAGGCCGTTATCATAATTCCAGGTAATTTTGAATTCACCAGAAATGTAACCGAATCCCAAGTAGAATAAGAGCTCCAATTTGTTTCCTGATCATTGACAGTAGCGTTCACTGCAAGCGCTTTATATTCTTTATTAGGTTTAAACACGCCATTTTCCGTTTTGCCATAACGATCGAACAATACAGGAATTCTGGGATCATTTACGGGCAATAATACCTTATTTAATAGATAGTCGGGTGCAGCATAAGTACCACCTTCCATAATGGCATTATTTAAATTGCCGGTATAGTCTGTCAATGGCTGAATGATAATATCTTCAGTTTGCGGATTGTAACTACCTACATTATCTCCATCAACCAGAGGATATTGTGCTGCGTTACTCAACATCTCCATAACACTTTGCTTCGCAGAACTTTCATCATAAAAAGATATCCGCATCAATAGACGTAATTTTAGTGCATTAGCAAATTTTCTCCATTTATGTGTATCTCCACCCAACATGATATCGTAACTATTAAATTGAGCTGTAGCCGTAGCGTCCGAAAAATAAGTTGCCGCGGCGGTAAGATCACTTATAAACTCCATATAAAGCTCCTTCTGATCGTCAAATTTGGCGTTATTTACGGTACTACTCGTTTCCAAGCTACCCGTTTCCGAATAAGGAATGTCACCCCATAAATCAACCAATTGAGAAGCATGATAAATCAGAATAATACGGCCGGCTTGCATAAATAGATCGTATTTGGCTTGATCAGCTTCACTCGTTTCACGATAAGCCTTTTCCATCAATCTGTAAAGAGCCATTACGCCATTTAAGGTAATTTGTCTGTCATTGTCATAAGATGTATGATAGAATTCTTTCCAATACGTTCCTATATAGCCATCATCATGTCGATATATATCATTTGCATTATAAAAGAAGTTCGTCTGGCTAAACTTACCGGGTTCTTGTAACAAAAAAGTACGGACATTGTAATAAGATGGTCTTACTTTTTCATTATTCAACATGGAGGTAAAAAAACCAGCAATACTTGTTTCACTGGTGTTTTCAGGATTATTAAACTTTTCTTCCAGTTCTTTTTTACAGGAAGCAAAAATTACACTGCAGATCGTCAGTGTAATATATACATATTTTCTTTTCATATCCATCACTAAACGAAGATTAAAAATTAGCATTTAGGGAAAAACCAAAACTTCTGGTGGCGGCCGAAGTACCTTCATCGATGCCTTGACGGTACCACATCGCACCAACAGGAGCTTCCGGATCCAGATTTTCTAACGTTCTCCAAATGTAAAATAAGTTTCTTCCGACGATGCCCAAACGTAAATTGTTCAATTTCAGACGTTTGGTAAATGAATCTGGAATACGGTAGCTTAAAGCTACTTCCCTTACTTTAATATAGCTATTGTCAAAAATTGCTGCATCTTTTCCATTCAACGCATCAGCACCCCATTGATAGCTGTTAAAATAATAAGCACCTGCAGATAAAATTTTATCGTTTGCTTCACCTGTGTTTACATTAACACCAGGGAGAATCACACCATCATGATAAGTGACGTCACCTACCTGATAGGTTAAACCTCCATGCTCTGCATCGCGGTATTGCATGGTACTTTCGTACAAACCGGCGCCAATTCCATATTTCAAAGGCGTTGACACCAACTGTCCGCCAAACCGAAAATCAGTTAACACATCCAATGAGAAATTTTTATAAGAGAATGTATTGGACAATCCGCCTATTATTTTAGGAAGTATGTTACCCGCTTTTACATACTGAGTCTTATCGATAATATAATAACCATCATCGTTCACCAAAAAATTACCATTTTCATCTTTTTGGCGGTCGTAGATATAGATATTACCTAAGCTTTCTCCAGGTTCGGCAGTGAGCCGGATGGCACTTGCTTCACCATTATAGAAAGTAAGCTGAGGTGAACCTGTACTAAGACTTTCCAGTTTAGACCGATTTATTGCAAAATTAACACGTGCATCCCACCTAAATGCCCCTACTACCGGTGTTCCATCTAAAGCCAGTTCAAAGCCCGTATTTCTCAATTCACCGATATTCATGATTTGGTTAACAGCGCCATTGGATGGAGCGACGTCAAGATTTAAGATAACGTTTTCGATGCGATTATTATAATAGCTAGCATCAAAACCTAAACGACCATTCAAAAATCGGGCTTCAAGACCAAATTCCATTTCGTATTTCATCTCTGGTTTCAGCTCAAGATTACCATACTTACTTCCAATCGATAATGCAGGAACCGATCCCGTAATGGCCTGTAAGGATTTTTGTGCATAAAGAATATTGGCTTCATATGCTGGGGGTGCATTCCCTACAACACCATAAGAAGCCCTCAATTTCCCGAAATCAAAAAAAGCAGGTTTATTAGCCATCAATTCCGAAAACACGAAACTCGTATTAACCGATGGATAAAAATAGCTGTTATTTTTAGGAGGTAATGACGATGCATATTCCTGACGGGCTGTCCCTTCTAAAAACAGATAATCTTTATAGGAGAGATTTAAAATCCCCATAAAACCATATTTTAATAACTCTTTACGAGTTGCCGAAGCGGTTAATGTGCCATAAGAATTATTCAAAGAGAACCAATTCTCACTAACGAGGCCTTGAAAAGTGCTGGTTGATTGATCTTTATAGTTTTCAGAGCGACCGGTAAATCCGCCACTTAATGTCAAACCGAAGTCTTCTCCTATCGTATTACTATAACTTAATAAGGCATCCCCATAAACAATAGCATAAATTCCTTTACTTGTTCGATATCCGCCCGTACTTGTTTGTCCGTTAAATTCGACTGGGTATTCACTATATTCCATACCGTCGACATTTCTGGATGTCAAATCGTTTCCGAATCGCCCTTTAAATTTAAGATTTTTAACGATATCCCAGTTTAGTGATGCGCTAGTGATTAAACGATTCTCGTTTTCCAATTCCTGATTTTTTATGGTGCTCCAAAAGTAATTGAGTAAGTCAGGTCGCACATTATAAACAAGTGCTTCGTCAGGATTTCTCACAGTTTGATCATAAGGCACCCATTTGAACCCTTCACTTGTCTCATACTTGTCCAAGATAAGATTCATATCCTCTGCTCTGCTAAAAAAGCCATCATAGCCCGATAAAATACGATTCATCTGATAGGGTCTATTTTTTGTTTTGGTGTTAATATAGTTAACTACGATATCCGTACTAACCTTATCATTTAATTTCACCGAACTGTTCAGATTAAAGGTGTTCTTCTGCAGATTACTACCACGTTGGATGCCATTATAATCTAATCGAGTATAGGATAGACGGTAATTTACTTTTTCTGTCTGATTCGAAATAGCAACGTTGGCATTGGAACTCAAACCGGTGCGAAAAATTGTTTTATAGTTATCGGGTTGTGCGACAAAAGAGCGGATAGAGCCATCCCACCATCGCACTTGTTGTCCGTCCATTCTTGGTCCAAAGTTTGCATAAGCGCGGAAATTGGGGCGATATCCGCTTGGTGAATTTTCGTCGGGAATCCAACCCTCGCCAGTAGCTCCTACAGATAAATTTGTTTCCCGATCATATCCAGGACCGTATACATTTTGAAATTTGGGCGTAAAGGCTACGTTTTCAATCGTTCCAACATAATTGAAATCTACCCCTAAACCCTTTGCTTTCGAACCTTTTTTGGTAGTAATGACAATAGCACCACTTGCTGCATCTGAACCATAAAGAGCGGTTGCGCTAGCTCCTTTCAAAACCGTTAGACTTTCAATGTCTGATGGGTTGATATCCAAGATACCATTTCCACGGATACGCTGATCACTCCAAAAGCCATCATTATTTGCTCCTGTAGCGCCAGCCTCACCGTTGTTTCTGATAATTACCCCATCAACAACGTAAAGGGGTTGGGACTGATAGTTAATGGAGTTGATACCACGTATTTGCACATTTACGGCACTGGTTGCACCGCCTGGTGCGGTCGTAATTTTAACACCTGCAGCCTTTCCATACAAAGCAGAAGCAAAATTGGTTGCACCAGCTTGGGTAATTTCTTTCGCGGTAACGGTACTTGACGCATAACCCAACGAACGTTGTTGTCTTTGAATACCAAAGGAAGTTACCACAACTTCATCCAACTGAGCCGCGTCTTCTTGCAACGTAATTTTTATCGTTGCTTGATCACCTACTGGTATCTCTTGTGCTGTATAGCCGATCATAGAAAACACCAACACATCGGATGATGCCGCAGCAATAGAAAATCTCCCCTGGACATCCGTGGTCGTCCCTCGGTTACTTCCCTTAATTAAGATGCTGACTCCTGGTAATGGTCCTTTCGCATCGGAAATAACTCCAGAAACCGTCTTTTGAGCAAAGCTGCTGATGGTTATCATGCAAAATAACAGCACAGCTAATGCCCGTGAATACATTTCTTTCATGATTAGTTTGGTTTAATAAAATTTACTAAGTTGTTTGAATTGATTCGATTTGAGATTTAGTATCTGTTCGTTTTCGTTATTTTCTTTACTTCATAGGCGAACAATTTAGGTTAAACATAATTTCATCTGCTCAAAAGAATTTCTGTGTCCGCTCCATAACTAAGGTTGCCGCACCCAGTAATTCGGCATCCTTATTTAATTCAGAAGGTAAAATGACACATTGTTCGGCCAGCATTGGGATGCTGAACTCGTTGACAGCCTGCTGTATTGGCGCCATCAATATTTTAGATGCAATAGCGCCCCTTCCACTGATGACCACTCCCTGCGGGTTCATGATATGAATGAGGGTTGCAATCCCTTTCCCAATTAAGAAGCCCGCTTTCGATAGTTGATTAATGGCTAATTGATCACCCATATTAGCGGCATCTAGCATCGCTTCACTTGAAAGAGCACCGTCATCCGAAAGCATTTCAGTCATTTTAGAAGCAAAACCATTTTTCATTTCACACTGCGCTTTCTGAGTAAGTACTAATAAAGATGCATCTACTTCCAGACATCCTCTTTTCCCACAGGAACAAAGGTTATTGCTATCCGCTAAAGGAATATGGCTAAATTCTCCTGCGTAACCATTATGCCCCCTAAACAGCTTACCATTTACGATCATTCCCAAACCAATACCCCATCCCACATTGACAACCATTACATCTTCCATACCCTTAGCAGCGCCAAAATTTAATTCAGCCAATGCTATGGTGCTGGAATCGTTGTCAATGAATACGTCATAATCTAACTTTGATTTGATATACTGTGCGATATGTTGATTTCCAAAATAGGTTCTATTCATTCCTTTTTCAGCGTTCACAAAGCCAGGCATGGCAATTCCGATACCTATAACTCCCATTACGGGTAGTATAGGATTGCATAAGTAACTGCTAATGAAATCTATTAATTGGTCTAAGGCTATCATACCCTTTGTCAGGTCAATAGTCCGTTCTTCAGGCTGTAAAATTGGTTCGTTTGCCAAATTAAAGGCAACTATTCGAGTAACCAGTTGATCAACCGCAACAGCAATAATATAACGCTCCGATGCTTTATTTAATTGATATTCGAGTGCTCTTCGCCCTCCGGTAGAAGGTGCAAGATGATTGCTTACAATGATAGATGCCTCTTTCAAATTATTGATAACTGAAGTAACTAATGGTAAACTTTTACCCGTAAGCTTACTGAGCTCATTAATGGAAAGCGCTTCCTTATAATAGAGATACCTCAAAACATCCAGTTGGAGCAAGTTTTGCTTATTAGGTTTTTCTTCCACAATAATTTAGACTATTTGAGCAAACATAAAAACTATTTTAATAAAATCAATATACTTATTATATTTTTTTAAAAAGTTTTGAAATATTTTTTATTTTTTACTCGACAAAAGCTTTTTCAGTAATAAAAACTCGTGTACTACAAAATCTTTTTATTTCCTATCTTTGCGGCAATTGTAACAAAACGAATAAAACAAAATTAATGGCACTTCAATGTGGGATCGTTGGTTTACCCAACGTAGGAAAATCTACCTTATTTAACTGTTTATCAAATGCCAAAGCACAAGCGGCTAACTTTCCTTTCTGTACGATTGAACCCAATGTGGGTGTTATTTCAGTACCCGACGAACGGTTGAATAAATTAGCAGAGTTGGTAAAACCGCAACGAGTGGTACCCAACACCATTGAAATCGTTGATATAGCGGGGCTAGTAAAAGGAGCAAGTAAAGGTGAGGGCTTAGGTAATCAATTTTTAGGTAATATTCGTACCACCAACGCTATTATCCATGTACTTCGATGTTTTGATAACGGAAATGTCATCCATGTAGATGGCTCCGTTGATCCTATACGGGATAAGGAAATCATCGACACGGAATTACAACTAAAAGATTTAGATACAGTAACCAAGCGTATCCAAAAGGTTGAAAAGATGGCGAAAACAGGAGGAGATAAGGATGCCAAAAAAACTTTTGATCTGTTATCTATTGTAAAAAATCATCTCGAATCCGGCAAATCCGCACGAACCGCCCCAATATCAGAGGAAGACTTTCAGTATATCAGTGACTTAAGTCTACTCACCGTAAAACCTGTTTTATATGTATGCAATGTTGACGAGGCATCTGTCATAAATGGCAATGATTATGTAGCTCGCGTAAAGGATGCTGTTAAAGATGAAAATGCAGAAGTGCTGGTTATTTCTGCACAAATTGAATCCGAAATCAGTCAACTAGAGCGCTATGAAGAACGGCAGTTATTTTTAGAGGATTTGGGTCTTACTGAATCAGGGGTACACAAATTGATCCGTGCTGCCTATAAATTACTTAACCTGGCCACCTATTTTACAGCGGGTGTGCAAGAGGTAAGGGCATGGACAATCAATAAGGGTTTCACTGCTCCACAAGCAGCCGGGGTAATACATACCGATTTTGAAAAAGGGTTTATACGGGCGGAAGTCATCAAATACCAAGACTTCATTACGTATGGATCGGAAAATGCATGCAAAGAGGCAGGCAAATTAAACGTCGAGGGTAAAACCTATCTGGTGGAAGATGGGGACATCATGCATTTCAGATTTAACGTTTAGGTATTGCTAAGGCGAATATTAATGTTATCTTTGCCGAAGATTTCTCACCCGTAGTTCAATGGATAGAATGTCAGATTCCGGTTCTGATGATGGGGGTTCGAATCCCTTCGGGTGAACAAATAAACCTTTCTTTCGAAAGGTTTTTCTTTTTTTAGAAGGGATGAGAACCGAAGCGCGGCCAGGGGTTCGAACTTTTTCTTGGCAGCTTGGTGTAAGTGGTAAGTGGGACGCCAACAATCCCTTCGGGTGAACAAATAAACCTTTCTTTCGAAAGGTTTTTCTTTTTTTAGAAGGGATGAGAACCGAAGCGCGGCCAGGGGTCCGAACTTCTCCTGACAACAGATGAAGGCAAAGGGTTTGCTGCGTTCGTTTTCATAAAAGCATAATTTTCAGTATGTTTGGTTCTTGTTACCACTAGCAACATAATGATTATGTTCGAGAATAGACCTAATATCTTCTCAAAAAAATACGGGCAGTGGGGCCCTCTTTTTATAAGACTTGTTGCCGGTTACCATCTCATACAAGGGGTAATGGATAACATCCTCTATCGGCTCCATATGCAAGAATTTATTTCATTTTTACGTGAGCATCAACTGCCTTATCCTACTTTAGCTTATCTATCTGTATATACACAGTTTATCTGCGGCTGTTTATTTATAGCAGGCTATTATCAGCGGATTGCCGCCCTCTTAATGATCATCAATTTTATTTTTGCCATTTTATTTGTACATATAGGAGACGTATATGCGAACACCTTCCCTGCCCTCTTTATGTTAGCTTCATCTCTTTCCCTATTTTTTAGCGGTGCAGGAAAACTATCGATTGACTACTATTTACAAAGAAAGGGGAAACGCAATAAACGATATAACATACGATAACGGGAAAATCTACGTTGAAAAAGATAATATTTCGCAGAATGTACTAACTTTGGCATATATGTACATTATAAAGGTTAAGGGCGTAGCTAAAATTCCAGATTACGTACAATTGCGTGATGAAAACTTTACGCTATTGGCCTATTTTAGAGTGGATAGACCGGATAAATCTTTAGAGAAAATTGGGCTAGGCCACCTACAAGAACATATTATGGGTATCGTAAATGAGCTACCGTTTGGACAAATAAAAAAAATAAGCATTTAACATGATTGCAAGTACCGTCATTAAACTTAAGAATATAGACATCTATCAACAAAAACATCTCGTACTTTCTAATGTAAATTTACAGATCGATTCGGGAGAATTTGTTTTTATGATTGGCCAAACAGGTTCAGGAAAAAGTAGTTTATTAAAAGTCATTTATGGAGATTTGCCTATTGCCACAGGCGATGGGTTGGTTGCTGGTTTTGACCTAAAGAAACTACACGATCGGGATATCCCTTATTTGCGCAGAAAGTTAGGCATTGTTTTTCAAGATTTTCATCTGCTGACAGACCGTACGGTTGAGAAAAACCTAGAGTTTGTTATGCGTGCAACGGGTTGGAAGGATAAGAGCCTGATTAGAGAACGAATGTTTGACGTATTAGATAAAGTGGGATTGCGATCTAAACTAAAAAAAATGCCCCATGAATTGTCTGGAGGCGAACAACAACGTGTTGTTATTGCCAGGGCCTTATTAAACGATCCAGAAGTTATTTTAGCTGATGAGCCAACCGGAAACCTTGATCCAAATACTTCAGAAGAAATTGTCTTATTGCTGAAAGAAATTAGCCGTGCAGGCACAGCCGTATTAATGGCTACGCACGATTATCAAATTATCCGCAATATGCCTTCCCGGATCGTAAAAACCGAATCAGGCATTCTACATGATAATGTAACTATTGCTTAAGAAGGAAGTCTCGTTTTCTGACAAAGCAACTATTGAACCGTCATTATGTTAGTCGTTTCTGATAAACACTGACATAGTGGCGTTAATTATGCCTTGGCAAAAAATTTGAGGTGGCATGATTATTTTGAATTGCTTTTAGAGTTATGGAAGAACAACACAAGAACGAAAATACCGAAGAAAACCAAAATTTGGAAAACAAGGATATCGCGGAAGAGCTTGAATCTGTAAATGAAGCGCGCATACATAACAAGACCGGTTTAAGCGATGATGCAGATGAAACGGCTGTTGATGAAACAGCCACGGCAGAGGAAAAATTACAGCAAGAATTAACCGAAGCCAATAATAAATATCTTCGTTTGTATGCTGAGTTCGATAATTATAAACGTCGCACATCGAAAGAACGTGTAGAATTTTTACAAACGGCTGGAAAAGAAGTGATCAGCGATTTATTAACCGTTCTCGATGATTTTGAGCGTGCGCGCAAGGCTATGGAAAATACGCAAGATGTCGCTTCTATAAAAGAAGGTATAGAGCTCGTTTATCAAAAACTAAAATCTATCCTTTCTAAAAAAGGTTTAAAAGAAATGGAATCTATTGGGCAAGATTTTAATCCGGATTTACATGAAGCGATCACCCGTATTCCGGCACCTACGCCAGAACTTGCAGGAAAAGTTATTGATGAAGTGGAAAAGGGTTATTTTCTGCATGACAAAGTATTGCGTTATGCAAAAGTAGTTGTAGGAAGCGAATCTGTATAAAAATGGCAAAAAGAGATTATTACGATATATTAGGTGTATCAAGAAATGCGGAACAGGTAGAAATTAAATCTGCTTACCGGAAGCTTGCGATTAAATATCACCCGGATAAAAATCCGAATAATAAAGAAGCGGAAGAAAAATTTAAAGAAGCAGCCGAAGCTTATGAGATATTGAGTAATCCGGAAAAACGCCAACGTTATGACCGATTCGGCCATGCGGGTAACAGTGCCGGCGGCGGTTTTGGCGGTGGCATGAATATGGAAGACATCTTCAGCAACTTTGGTGATATCTTTGGAGGAGGGAATCCCTTTGAAAGTTTCTTTGGCGGAGGTGGTCAATCCAGAGGTGGAAGGCGCCAATCTAAAGGCACAAACTTAAGGATCAAGGTAAAATTAACCCTAGATGAAATAGCCAACGGTACAGAGAAAAAGATAAAGGTCAATAAACAAGTCATTTGTAAAACCTGCGACGGTACCGGGGCTAAAGATCGCTCTTCGACATCTACTTGCCGCACCTGTGGCGGAACGGGAAGTGTAAGGCGGGTTACCAATACGATATTAGGACAAATGCAAACGACGAGTACTTGCCCTACTTGTAACGGTGAAGGTGTTGAAATTACGGCTAAGTGTACTACATGCCATGGAGAAGGATTAGTACGTGGTGAAGAAACCATTAGCATCAACATTCCTGCTGGCGTGAGCGAAGGGATGCAACTTTCAATGAGTGGCAAAGGAAATGCCGCACCTAGGGGTGGCGTTCCCGGCGATCTAATTATTCTCGTTGAAGAACTCCCCCATGAAGTATTAAAGCGCGATGGAAATAATGTTATATATGATTTATACATAAGCTTTATCGACGCTGTTTTAGGTGCCAGTATCGAAGTGCCTACCATTGATGGTAAAGCCAAAATCAAAATAGATCCTGGAACACAAGGTGGAAAAATCCTCCGTTTGAAAGGAAAGGGTATCCCTGAAATTAATTCTTACCACAAGGGAGATCAATTGGTTTATGTCAATGTATGGACTCCAAAAGCTGTTTCACAAACAGAAAGGGATCAATTAGAAGCATTGCGAGAATCTCCTAATTTTAAACCGCAACCCGGCAAACATGAAAAAAGTTTCTTTGAACGTGTAAAGGAATTTTTTGAATAACATAAAAAACGATAGCAATAGATAAAAAGCATCGACCTATAGGGTATCGATGCTTTTTTTCGTCATGACTATTTGTCTAAAACTGACATTATTAGACAAATAGTCAGCATACTAATAAACCTAAACCTCGGTCATCAAGAATCTATTTCACTCATCTACTTAAATTGTTACATTTTATACCATTTAAAGCACAATATCCTTTATTTTTTAAATGTCATGCAAATTCCATATTGATTGGTTTTTACTCTTTTTAATTGCCACTTGATCAACAACGGCACATATATTGACTAAATAGTTAAAAAAGTCAGCATCATAACTGACAGAAAAATGTTAACTTTATTACACTATTAAACATGAAAAAATTATTTTTAACCCTTACCGCAGCCCTAGCCTTAACCTTTGCCGCACAAGCCCAAACTGAACAAGGACGATTATTTTTAGGAGGTTCCGTAGGATACAACTATGAAAAAGTGAATGGTACCGATCATGCTGCCCAAAGCTTCAATGTAGTACCTAATATTGGTTATTTTATAAGTGATAACGTAGCGATTGGTACAGGCATAGGTTATCAATATAGCCAACACTATACCGGATCTGATGTTAAGATAAAAGATAATGCTTTTGTTGTATCTCCTTTCGCCCGTGCGTATAAAGGCAACGAACTATTTAAATTCTTCGGACAGCTCTCTGTACCTATGGCCTGGAGCAGTGAAAAAGAAGATGGAACGAAAACACAATCAGTAGCCCATTATGGGGTACAATTATCTCCCGGATTAGCTTTCTTCCCACACAGAAATGTAGGAATTGAACTTAGTGTTCGTGGTCTATACTATGGAAATGACCGCGTAAAAGATGAAGCTACTGGCCATAAAGTCATTACGAATTCTTTCGGGTTGGCTAGCGATTTCTTCGCACCCCAACTTGGTGTTCAGTTTTATTTCTAAAATTTATCCATATCTATTTTATAAGAAAGGCCTGCCGAATTGGCGGGCCTTTCTTTTTTATGGGATAATCTTAAATCAGATGTAACAAAACATTTCAAAGACCATCTAATGTGAAAGAATAACCTACATGCTAAAAATTAACAATATTGTCAAACAATATGCGGCTCATTGCGCGTTAGATCATGTATCGTTAACTGTTGATAAGGGAACAATTTTTGGCTTGCTAGGCCCTAACGGAGCCGGAAAAACATCATTAATCCGGATTATTAATCAAATTACCGCTCCAGATAGTGGAGAAATTTTATTTGACGGCGAACCCCTACAATCCAAACATATCCCCAAAATTGGATACCTGCCTGAAGAACGTGGTCTATACAAAAAAATGAAAATTGGTGACCAATTACTTTATTTGGCCCAACTTAAGGGCTTATCAAAAGATGACGCTAAGCAACGCATTAAACATTGGTTTGAAAAAATGGAAATGCAATCGTGGTGGAATAAAAAGGTGGAAGATCTAAGCAAGGGAATGCAACAAAAAGTACAGTTTGTAGCAACGGTACTCCATCAACCAGATCTATTAATCTTAGACGAACCTTTTTCTGGTTTTGACCCAGTAAATGCCGATCTGATTAAGCAAGAAATCTTGGAATTGAATTCCAATGGTACGACCATTATTTTTTCGACACATCGAATGGAATCTGTTGAAGAATTATGCCATCATATAGCCCTAATTAATCGATCAAAAAAAATATTGGATGGTTCGGTTAAAGGGATTAAAAACAATTATCGTGAAAATACATTTCGGATAAGTTATCAAGGCCTGCGGGAGATTGCTTCAAATGATTTGTTTGCCATTGAAGATCGTCAAATAAGTGAAGCTACTACTACCCTACGAATTAAAATAGCAACAGAAAACACCATCAATCAGGTACTTACCTATCTTATTCCGTTGGTCGAAATCTTACATGTCGAAGAACTTATCCCTTCCATACATGATATTTTTATTAAGGAAGTTACCGCTATAGATGCAAATCAAAAATAATGAATAAAATACTGCTCATTATACACCGTGAATACCTCACCAGGGTTAAAAAGAAATCATTCTTGATAACCACTTTTTTAGTGCCGCTACTTTTCATTGGCATGTACGCTATTATCTTTTATGTTGCACTAAACAATCAAGAACCCGTTACCACGGTCCGTGTCATTGATCAATCTGGTTTTATTGCCGATCAATTAACCAATACTGATCACCTGCTATTTATTCCCGCAACAGAACCTGTTGAGCATCTAAAAAAAACCATGGAACAGGGTGAAGAACATACTGTATTATTAATTATTCCTGCAGATATTGTCCACTCGCAAACGGTTGAACTTTACGACACGGAGAAAAAAGGTATCAATACCCTAAATACGATAGAGGATAAATTAAATAATATTCTGAAGTCAAGAGCACTTAAAGAGGCTGGAATTGACATGCACGTTTTAAACAGCATCAAAGCAGATGTAACTATTAAATCGAAACAATTAACCGTAGAGGGAGAAAAAGACAGCAGTGTAGGCGCTGCCATTGGGATAAGTTTTGGTTTATCGATTTTAATATACCTATCGCTTTTCTTATATGGCAATCAAGTGATGCGCGGCGTTATTGAGGAAAAAAGTAACCGTATTATAGAAGTGGTGATCTCTTCAGTAAAACCGTTTCAATTAATGATGGGAAAGATTATTGGCATCGGATTAGTTGGTGTTACGCAGTTTGTATTATGGATTATATTATCCGTCGGACTCATGGGAGCAGCGTCTTCTCTTTTACTTAACCAGACGAAGGAAAGCATCTCCACAATCCAGCAACATAGCACCGATAGCCAAGAAGAGGACACTTCTTCCGGCCACACATCCGAAAGCCAGTCTAAAATGCAGCGTATTATCGAAAGTATCAAGACAATTGACTATGGACAGATCGTCAGTTGTTTCTTAATTTATTTTATTGGAGGCTATTTACTTTATAGTGCTTTATTTGCCATGGTTGGCTCTGCTGTCGATAGCGAAACGGAAACCCAACAATTTATGTTGCCCATCATTATGCCTTTACTTTTTACCTATATGCTGTCTTTTTCCGTGTTGGTTAATAACCCTCACGGCTCACTAGCGTTTTGGTTAAGCATGATTCCATTTACTTCACCAATTGGTATGTTAGTACGTATTCCTTTTGGAGTTCCCGCCTGGCAGCTCATGTTATCCATCGCACTCCTGATTATCGGATTCTTACTCACGACCTATATAGCTGCCCGCGTATATCGAGTAGGTATTCTGATGTATGGTAAAAAAGCGAGTTATCGTGAGTTGATTAAATGGTTCAAATATAAAGGATAGTACGGTTATTCGTAGTTATTGGTTGTTAGTTATTGGTTTATTGGTTGTTAGTGCCAGGACATCAGTATCAAGACTTTTAGTAGCGGTCGCAGCGACAAGTAGCGTTCTGCTTTTTTACTTTTGAGTTATTGATTGTTGTTTGTTTTTTTATGGCACCATGAGTCTGCCAGCAGACGGAGTTTTTACTTTTTACTTTTGAATTTTTAATTTTTACTTTTGGGATTCGAATTTTACATCCATGAATACAGACACATTAGATAAATTAGCCATACTCAACAAGAAAACCCAAGGAAAATATAAAGCTTTATTGTATGATTGCGACGGAACGTTAGCCGATAATATGATGGCTCATAAATTAGCATATAAAGAAACTGCTGCTAACTATGGTATTGATCTAGATACAAATATTATCGATGAATTGGCGGGATGGCCAACAAAGCTGGTAGCGGATGAAATTAGCAAACGATATCATGTAGCCTTACCCGATACGTTTTCAGCAGAAAAAACCGCCATATTTTTTGAAAAATATATCGAAAAAACACAGCCTATCGCTTACGTTACAGAACATTTAAAAGAAAATGCCCCAAATGCGTGTATCGGTGTCGTATCTGGAGGAACACGAACTACAGTACAGAAGACATTAGCTGTATTAGGATTAACGGATTATATAGATGTGCTAATTTGTGCTGGTGAAACGCCAAAAGGTAAGCCATTTCCGGATCCTTTTTTGGCCGCAGCCGAAAAGTTAGGTATTGAGCCGAAAGAATGCATCGTATTTGAAGATGGAAATCCCGGGGTTGCCGCTGCTGAAGCTGCGGGTATGGATTGGATTAGAATCGATCAGATTTAAATGATTCTCCCTGCACACATCATCGCTTTCCCTTCGTTGTAATATTCATCATCTCCATATGTTGACCGTCTATCAGTTTACTTTAATATTAGCTGTAGTAGTAGATTACTAATTTTTTTTTCGAGATTTGTTTAAGGCCAATGTGTACTTACAGCGTATAATCCAGACAGAAATAACCTTTTAACATTTTTTTACATTTATTTTTAGCATTCATTTTAGATATTTACCATATGTTCAGAAGAATTAAAAACAAGTTTCTTCGTTACCTGGTTATTACCATATATTTCGTCATTATATTTTTATGTGCGATTGAACTCAACTTTTTAGGACTTTTTGGTTACTCACCTACCGCTAAAGATATTCAGGCTCCAACATTGAACATTGCTTCCGAACTTTACACCGCCGATGGTAAATTAATTGGCCGTTATTTTCGGGAAAACCGCTCGCCGGTCGTTTACGATAGTATATCAAAAAACATCGTACACGCGTTGGTTGCAACTGAAGATATTCGTTTTTTCCAACACCATGGAGTCGATTTCCGTGCCGTAATTTCCAGTTTAGTTTCTACAGCACAAGGAGACAAACGTGGGGGTAGCACGATTACCCAGCAGCTGGCTAAAAACCTTTTTAGAACACGTTATAATCAGTCCGCGGGCTTATTAGGCAAGGTTCCAGGGCTTCGCATGGTTATTATTAAAATAAAAGAGTGGTTCACTGCTATAAAATTAGAGCGCCGATATAGCAAAGAGGATATTTTGACCATGTATCTAAACACGGTATCGTTTGGAAACAACACTTACGGCATTAAAACGGCAGCTAAACGTTATTTTAATCAAAACACAAATGCGGTTACCGCGCCTCAAGCAGCCTTACTGATAGGCATGTTAAAAGCCACCACGTTATACAATCCGGTACGGAATCCTGCACGTTCAACCGAAAGAAGAAATATAGTGCTTAGCCAAATGCAAAAGGCGGGCTTTCTTAGTCTCGATCAATACAAGGTTTACACGAAATCTTCTCTAGATCTCAGCTTAGGTAGCGTAGACGAAGAAGGCAAAGAAGATTCTTATCTTCGGGGTGCAGCGGAGCGTTTTATTGAAAAATGGTGTGAGGAGAATGATTACGACTTATATGAGGATGGATTAAAAGTATATACCACCATAGATTCGCGATTGCAACGATATGCCGAAGAAGCAGCTTACGAACAAATGGCTGTTTTGCAAAAAAGGCTAGCGAGTGTTTGGGGAAATGAATTGCCTTGGCGCGATTCAAAAGGAACGGTAATTGAAAATTTTTTAGAAAACCTTGCTAAAAAATTGCCTTTATACACTTTTTTGAAAACAAAATATAAAGGAAATACCGACAGCATTGATTTTTACCTGAACCAACCCAAGGAGATGAACGTGTTTACTTGGGATGGGATGAAAGAGGTATCCTACTCTACGCTAGATTCACTCGCTCATTATGCTAAACTTTTAAATACTGGCATGATGGTTATGGATCCTTATTCGGCTGAAGTAAAAGCATGGGTAGGTGGCATCAATCACCAATATTTTAAATATGACCATGTTAATCAGGCAAAGCGACAGGCTGGTTCAACGTTTAAACCTTTTGCTTATCTGACTGCCTTAGAGCAAGGTATGTCTCCCTGTGATAAATTTCAGGATAAAGCCGTAAAAATAGAATACACGGAAAATGGAGAAGCGAAGACATGGGAGCCCAAAAATGCCGATTGGAATTTCACGGGTATCAATATGTCTCTTCGATGGGCGATGGGAAGATCCGTGAATTCTGTTACGGCACAAATCACCGAAAAAGTAGGATGGGATAATGTGGTAAAGACCGCTCATCGATGCGGTATTACCAGCTATTTAGCGTCTGTTCCGTCTGTAAGTTTAGGTTCCAATGATGTAACGGTATATGAAATGGTTAGCGCATATGCAACGTTCCTAAATAAAGGCATTCACAATGACCCTATACTAGTGCAAAAAATAACGGATCAGGATGGTCATGTGTTGGCAACCTTCAAACCAAAGTCCAAACGTGTATTAAGTGAAGAAATAGCCTGGCTTATGACCTATATGCTACGCGGCACGATGGATGAGCCTGGGGGGACCTCACAAGCGCTTTGGGAGTGGGACTTATGGAAAAAAGGTAATCAAATAGGTGGCAAAACGGGAACCTCTTCAGATTATGTTGATGGATGGTATATGGGTATCACCAAAGACCTGGTAACAGGTGTTTGGGTGGGTAATGACGAGCGAAGCATTCATTTCAGAAATTCGGCAACTGGCGAAGGCTCACATACGGCTTTACCTATTTTTGCAAAATTTATGGAAAAATTATATCATGATCCAAACAGCGGTTATAGTTATGGACCACTGCCTGAGCCAACCGTACCCATTACCCGAAAATATAATTGCCCCAGTCCGCGGATCATCGCTCAGGATAGTATATCAAGTGATGAGAGGCTTCCTGTTGAATTAAAACCAACGATACCCATATATAACGACGAAGAAATGAATCATATCGATGATCAGCTGAAGCAAAAATAACAAAGTTATGCACAGGATAAAGTTGCGTAAATGAATCTTAAGCTTTAATTTAGTAATTCAAACGGTACCTCAGTAAATATGAAACACGCCTCCCTAACCAGACAATTATGGCTCTCTTTCGCTTTCCTTATGCTTTTTGTATGTTATGCTACAACAACATTCGGTCAATATTTTGGGCAAAACAAAATGAGGTATAAAGCATTAAATTTTAAAGTAAAGGAAAGTCCGCACTTTGATTTTTACACCTACCTCAAAAACGATAGTTTGCTTACGCGTTTCATGCAAGAAGGAGAACTGTGGTACGAATTACATCAACAGGTTTTTCGAGATACTTTTCTGCGTAAAAATCCGCTGATTCTATACAATAATCATCCAGATTTCCAACAGACTACCGCTATCGGCGGCGAAATCAGTTTAGGTACTGGTGGGGTCACAGAAGCACTTAAAAATCGGGTAGTTATGCCCATCATGCTCATTAACAACCAAACAAGACATGTTTTAGGACACGAATTGGTACATGCCTTCCAATACCATACCTTAATTGAAGGTGATTCTACCAAACTTGAAAACATCGGCAACCTTCCGCTATGGATGGTCGAAGGGATGGCCGAATACCTGTCCATTGGTAAAAAAGACGCATTTACGGCTATGTGGATGCGGGATGCTTACCTAAACAAAGATATTCCCAGCTTAAGAGACCTTACCGAAAGCAATAAATACTTCCCCTATCGCTATGGGCAAGCATTTTGGGCCTACATTGGTTCGACTTATGGTGATACCGTAATTGTTCCATTTTTTAAAAACACAGCCAAATATGGCTATCAAACGGCTATTAAATATACCTTTGGCTATGATGAAGCCACCCTTTCTAACCTTTGGCGTACCAGTATCGAAAATGCCTATAAATCCTTGCTAACAGACACCGCCCAAGTACCTAAAGGAAAGGTAATTATAAATAATAAAAATGGGGGCAATATGAACGTCTCCCCTACTATTTCGCCCGATGGAAAATACGTTGCTTTTTTATCGGAGAAAGAACTATTTAGCATTGACTTATTTTTGGCGGACGCTCGAACGGGTAAGATTATACGAAAATTGGGTAGCACACAAAGTAATTCCCATATTGATGATTTTAGTTATATTGAGAGTGCGGGGTCTTTTTCCAACGATAGCAAAAAATTTGCTTACAGTGTATTCAGCCAGGGCAAATCAAAATTGCTTATTATAGACGTTGACAAGGGGAAGACGTTATCTTTGGAAGCTATGGGTGATATTGGAGAGTTTTCGAATATAGCTTGGTCGCCCGACGGAAATACCATTGCGTTTTCTGGATTAAAAAACGGTTATAGTGATATTTATTTATATAACCTGAACACCAAGAAGATAACGCAACTTACCAATGATCAATATTCTGATTATCATCCCAGTTTTTCCAGAGATGGTAAAAAGTTAGTATTCAGTACCGATCGCTTAAGTTTAGAAAGTGGCTATGAAGGTGTCGATATACCTTTAGGCTTAGCCATTATTGATTTGACGACCAAGGAAATCCAAAAGATTGACATTTTCCCTAATGCCAATAACTTGAATCCGCAGTTTTCTGCCGATGACAGTCAACTCTATTTCCTTTCTAACAGAGATGGTTTTCGTAACTTATACCGGTACACTTTTGATTCTGGAAAAATAGAAAGAATGACCGATTACTTCACTGGTATTAGTGGTATTACCGAATATTCGCCAGCCTTAAGTGTTTCGGCTAACGATGATATCCTTTATTCTTACTATCGAGCACAGAAATATACCATTTATAATGCCAAACCATCCGATTTCAGTCCAGTAGAAGTGTCTAGTAACGACGTAAACTTTGACGCGGCACTATTACCGCCTCCCCAATCACTTGGGGTAGACGTTATCAATAGCAATCTAAAGAATTATAATATTTTCCAACGAGTAGCAAAGTCGACTATAAAACCCATACCCTATCAACCGAAATTCCAATTAGACTACCTGCAAGGAAGTGGTGTTGGTGTAGCCGTTAACAGTCGGTATGGTGCAGGGCTCGCCAGTGGTATCCAAGGCATTTTTTCTGATATTCTTGGTAGAAATCAGCTATTTGCGGGCTTAGCCATTAATGGTGAAATTTATGATTTTGGTGGGCAATTTGCCTATATCAACCAAAAAGGAAGGATCACTTGGGGAGCATCCATTTCACACATTCCTTTTATGTCCGGTCTAATGAGTTACGGCTATGAAACCATTAACGGCAACACTTATTACACGGAAAACACGGATATTATCCGGACATTCCAAGATCAGATTGATGCCTTTGCAGCTTATCCCATATCTCGTACAACACGTGTTGAGCTAGGAGGCGCCTTTGCCCATTACAGTTATCGCGTAGATCGATATAGTAATTATTATGATCCAAATACACTTTACTATTATGGTAGTGATAAGCGGAAGCTGTCTAACGAAGAAGCAAGTGCGACATATGGCGGCAACTTCAATTCTTTTACATTACAACAATTAAACGCCGCTTTCGTAGGGGATAACTCCTTTTTCGGTGTCGCTGCTCCTTTAAGTGGTTATCGATATCGGCTTTCTGCAGAAAAATATTTCGGCGATTTCAGTTTTATGGGCTATACAGTCGATTTACGGAAGTACCAACGCATTAAACCCGTAACCTTAGCAGCTAGGGCATATACCTATATGCGTGTTGGCAGTGGAGAAGACCAGCTTTATCCATTATACATAGGCTATCCGTTTTTAATAAGAGGGTATGAATCCGCTTCATTTTATAACAATAATAGCAATGCGACCCAAGGTGGTTTTGATGTTAACCAATTAATGGGTTCAAGGATTGCAGTAGTTAATCTTGAGGCACGGCTTCCTTTTACTGGACCTGAAAAGCTTGCCGCAATCAAATCGGGACTGCTTTTTTCTGATCTGAATGTCTTTTTTGATGCGGGGCTAGCTTGGAGTGCTGGTGACAAGATTGCTTTTAAAAAAGAACCTGATTTAATAGAAACTCAAACAAACGATGATGGTTCAAAAGTAAATATTTATGAGAAGGTTCCTGCCTTAAGTGCCGGTATATCCCTACGGGTCAATCTTTTCGGCTATTTTGTGCTAGAACCTTATTACGCCATACCATTTAACAGAAAGGACATTAAATTTGGCACTTTCGGACTTAATTTTGCACCAGGATGGTAAGTAAACCGGCCATGTTAGGCACTTATTGAAGAAAGGCGCATGGACTGTTGTATATTGACGAATAAACTTTCTGTAGCCAAACGTAAGCTCAAATCTCGCCAATCTTTATTGGATGCGCGAATCAATCGTTCTTTTTGAGACCTTGTAAAGCTTGCTAATATATGAAAACGAGAAATCGCGGGTTCTTCTGCATTAAATTCCTCAAAGTAAACCAATCGGGAAACTTTATTTGCAGCATCAAAAAATAGCTGCTTATGCTGCTTGTAAAACGCCACGGTTTCCAATAAATGATCGGTTAAACCCACATGCAGATGTTTGCGATTACAATCCGTTAAAATATAGACAAAATGCTTCATAACAAAATACACTAAAATTTTTCGCTAATTAATTTTTATTTACTAACTTTATTGGCACAATAATACTAACAATATTAGTAAAAACAAAATTATTTTAAAAATGAGCAATATTGCATCCAATCTAAAATATCTTCGCAAGAAAAAAGGCCATACACAGCAGCAATTCGCTGATTTAATGGAAATTAAACGTTCTTTGGTAGGCGCTTATGAAGAGGATCGTGCAGAACCTAAATACGAATTACTAAAAAAATTCGCATCTTATTATGAATTAACTATGGATGAGTTGGTTAATGAAAAAATTGACGACAAATGGAAACCGACTCCCAAAGGCGATGCCTCCAGTGTTCGTGTATTGAGTATCACGGTAGATGGAGAGGACCGCGAAAACATTGAGCTTGTACCTGTAAAAGCTAGTGCGGGCTATTTGAATGGCTATGCTGACCCCGATTACATTAGTGAATTACCCAAATTCAGATTGCCGTTCTTTAAACAAGGTACCTATAGGGCTTTTGAATTAAAAGGCGACTCTATGCTTCCTCTACAATCAGGCACGATTGTCATTGGTGAATATCTTGAAAACTGGTTCGATATTAAACCTGGGCAAACCTATGTGATCATCTCGAAGGCAGACGGAATTGTCTATAAACGTGTTGCCTACAAATTTAAAGAAGATAAGGGATTAAAATTACTTTCCGATAATAAAGTATACGAACCATATTGGGTGGAATCACCAGACATATTAGAAATCTGGAAAGCAAAAGCTTTTATCAGCACTCATTTCCCGGAACCTACAAGCGAGCCAAGTCTGGAAACGCTAACCACAATGATGGCCCAAATGCAAAAAACCATTAGTGGCATGAAAACAGAATAAATCAATTTGATCCATGATACAACACATCACTGTAATTGGTTCAGGCACTATGGGTAATGGAATAGCCCATACTTTTGCGCAGTACGGCTTCCATGTCTCGCTAGTAGATCTGCATGAAAAGGCCTTAAGCAACGCATTAACAACCATTGAAAAGAACTTAGATCGGCAGATACAAAAATCCATACTGATAGCGGAGGAAAAGACCGCTATACTTAGCCGTATCAAGACCTTTACTCGATTGGAAGAAGCGGTTGTCCATACACACTTCGTAATAGAAGCAGCGACAGAACAAACGCCAATTAAATTAGACCTTTTTCAAACCTTAGATCAATTATGTCCTCCAGAGACGATATTAGCGTCCAATACGTCATCTATCAGCATTACCAAACTTGCTGCGGTAACCAACAGACCAGACAAAGTCATTGGCATGCATTTCATGAATCCGGTACCCGTCATGAAATTAGTAGAGGTGATACGAGGCTATGCCAGCAGTGACGAAGTTACTGACACCGTTATGGCACTGGCTCGTCAATTAGAAAAGATTCCTGTTGCGGTCCAGGATTATCCAGGCTTCATTGCCAACCGGATTTTAATGCCCATGATCAATGAAGCGATCTATAGCCTATACGAAGGTGTTGCGGGCATCCATGAAATTGACACCGTTATGAAATTAGGAATGTCCCATCCAATGGGACCGCTACAACTAGCTGATTTCATTGGCTTAGATGTATGCTTGGCTATATTAAAGGTATTGCAGGAGGGATTTGGCAATCCGAAATATGCTCCTTGTCCATTATTGGTTAATATGGTTGCCGCCAAACAATTGGGAATTAAGACTGAAATTGGTTTTTATGACTACCGGAAAGATCCCAAGGACTTAATCGTAGCACCACGTTTTACCACCTAAAAAGTCAGGTTAATGCTTATCTTAGGAATCAAATTTCTCCAATTGTTTTAAAAGTGTTGAAAAATCTTTTGGATAAGGTGCTTCAAAATGATAGGATTTGTCATGGATACTAAAATACAATTCACGCGCATGTAGCGCAAAGCGTTTCATGATAGGTTGTTCTTCCTGTCCTCTTCCAATAGTATACCCCCGCTTTAACTGCGAAAGATAAACAGGCTTACCTTTGTATAAGGTGTCTCCCACAATAGCAGCGTGTTGCGTTGCCAAATGTATTCGTATTTGGTGCATTCTACCCGTAATAGGTCTACATTCTACCAACGTAAAATGTTTAAAGTAATTTATGGACTTGAACCAAGTTTCCGCTAATTTACCATTCGCCCTGTCAATAGTAACATTTTTATTTCCCAAATTCAAAATGGGTAAATCAACTTTGAGGTCATCAAATACGTGTATTCCTCCAATAATAGCATGATAAATTTTCTTCACCTGCCGTCGTTCAAATGCTATAGAAACGGCACGATACGTTTCCGGATCTTTCGCAATGAGCAACAAGCCGGAAGTTTCCTTATCAATACGGTGGCATATCTGAGCGTCAGCATGATATTGTTTTGCTAGGCGTAACATATTCACTTCTCCTCCGCGCCTTTCGTCCAGCGAAGCGATAAATGCCGGTTTATTGACAACGATTAAATGATCATCTTCAAAAAGTATGAGATCCTTAAACTTTGGGAATTTGACACGCACTACGTTTTCTTCCATAGGGCACAAAGGTAAAAAAAGGATTCTAATATTTTACCTATTTGAAGCTACGACAGGACCTAGTAAATATCAGGGAAGGTTAATGTTAACTTTCCACTAAAGGTAAAGAAACAAAAAACGTGGCTCCTTTTCCTTTGCCTTCGCTTTCTGCCCAAATTTTACCACTATGAAGCTCTACCAATGTTTTTACAATAGATAAGCCTAAACCATTACTCCTTTCCTTTCCTGTAGGCACAGCACTAAGTCGGGCAAACTTCTTAAATAATTTTGTTTTATCCTGCTCCGACAATCCTTGTCCTTTATCGCGAACTTCAATTAACGCTTTGTGGTCATGCTCTTGCGCGATCAGTTTTATAGTGGTTTCGGGAAAGGAATACTTTAATGCATTACTGAGCAAATTCTCAAAGATTTCCCTTAAACGCATTTTGTCTCCTGCAATAGGTTTTTTGAGGTGATTTTCGAAAACAAGTTGCTGTTTTTTTTGATTCGCGATAATTTCAAAGTCCGTAACCAGGTCTTTAAATAGCGGATCCATTGTACAAGCCTCAATTTTGAGCTTCATCGCTCCATCCTCAATCTGCGATAAGTTTAATAAATCATTCAAGTTAGACAGGATGAAATCAGAAGATTTAATGATTCGATCGGTCATGGCTCGTAAATTATTCGGACAGTTGGCTTCCCTTTGGATGAGCTGCGCATACAATTTAATGGATGTTAACGGATTTTTTAGGTCGTGTACGGCAACATTCATCAAATCAGTCTGCACACGCACCGCATTACGCGTAGCCAATCTAAATTCCAACTCATCCGTAATGATAGATCCCAAGCTGTGCAGCATTTTCAACTGTTTTTCTGAAGGATATTTAGGGTTAGGATCAACGACGCATAAAGCACCAATTTTATAGCCATCAGGTGTTTGTATAGGAGTAGCGGCATAAAAATTAACACCCGTCAATTTAAAGTAATCCGGATCGATAATAATAGATGCCGCATCTTCAATTTGGTTAAAAACAACAACATGATCCTGTAAAATTGTCCACGAGCACAAACTGTCTTCCCTATTGGTATAGCGTTCAAATTGACCTGTTGTATCCGATTTTAAGAAAACCTTTTTCCGATCTACAAATGAAATAAAGGCACTAGTCGACTCGAACAAATCCATTGCGAGCTTAGCAATCTTATCAAAACTATCTTCAGGTGGAGTATTCAGGATATGATACCGGTATAATTTTCTTAAACGATCGTTATCGTTTACTGGAATTATCCCAAGTTGTTTATAATATATCCCCATAGCTAATAATAATGATTACGCCGCAAAACTATTATTTATAATCGGAACTATCTTTCAGAATACCATATCGGGTTTGAAGATGATTTTTTCTTGACATTAAGGCAATATATAAAAAATTATGTATAAAACGATATACAATAATTGTTAGAGCACCTAAATGATTAAAAAAATCTTTTCAAAACCTAAGGAGTAAGCAACTGGTATATTAGGATTACTAACGAGAATAGGTTATAAACAGTTTTTCTAAGGAGTTAAAAAAATGAAAAAACGACAATTGTTCTTTCCCTTAGGCAAATGTAGGATAACGACGTAACTATTCCGTATAGCCTAAACCAGATCAAATTTATATCCAACCCCCTTAACTGTAGAAACGTAATCATCACCTATTTTTTCCCTTAACTTCCGAATATGGACATCGATGGTTCTATTGGTAACGACTACAGAATCTTCCCAAATACTTTTTAATATCGTTTCGCGGGTATAAACTTTACCCGGCTTTGAAGCTAGCAGATACAAGAGCTCAAATTCCTTTTTAGCCAAAACAATTTTTTCATTATTCTTATAGACCAAAAACGTTTCTCTATCAATGACTAAATCAGCAATCTCGACTTTGTTCTCCGAAACTTCATCACCTTTAGCATTTCTGCGGAGGATGGCATTAATCCGGCTAACTAGGGCTCTTGGTTTAATAGGTTTGGCAATATAGTCGTCGGCACCAACATTGAATCCTGCAATTTCGGAATATTCTTCACTTCTTGCAGTTAAAAATACCATAAATGTATTCTTAAATTCAGGCATACTACGCATAATTCTACACGCTTCTATACCATCCATCTTGGGCATCATGATATCCAAAATAATAAGATCCGGACTGACCCTCCGAGCAGTAGTAATCGCTTCTTGACCATTATTGGCCGTAAAAACGGTGTAACCTTCTCGTTTTAAATTGTATTCTATTAGTTCTACAATATCCGGTTCATCATCAACAACGAGTATCTTGTATTTGGCACTGCTCATACGAATAATTTTTGGCTAAATTATGTACTTAATCGAAAGTTAACGTTATCTCAATATTAACAAATTGTTAATCCTAAACCTTCTCTTGACATCTAGTTAAAGTTAAATATAACGAGAATGCTCCAGTAGTATTTTCCTATACAACCGCTATAGGGTTTTTTCTAAAAATTGAGCTAGTTTCTCCCCTCTTAAATTCTTAGCAACAATTATCCCCTCTGGATTTAAAAGAAAGGATGCTGGTATACTGGATACTTTATATAACTCAGCAGCTTTGCTATTCCAGGCCTGTAAGTCAGAAACATGCGTCCACGTTAAGTGGTCATCTTGTATTGCTTTCAGCCAAGCAGCTTGGTTATTGTCCAATGAAACACCTAAAATGGTAAAATTCTTGTTTTTAAACGTATTGTATTGTTTAACGATATTAGGATTTTCTTGTCTACAGGGGACACACCATGAAGCCCAAAAATCCACTAACGTATATTTGCCGCGAAAATCGGATAATTTTACCGTCTTGCCTTTTGTATCCAACAACTCAAAGTCAGGTGCCTTCTGTCCTACTGTTAAAGGTTTTAACTCTGCCATATGGGTCACAAAATCCCTTACCGTTTCGTTCTTAGGAAACTTGTCTTTAATTAAATCAGCATAAGCAATCATTTCCGTTTCATACTCGGAAGGATCTAATGAACTAATTGCATAGAAACCAGCCAAATTATCCACATTTTTATGGGCAAAAGCTAATACCTCTTTCGAAAATTCATCCATATTTTTCTGGTATTTTGCAAAAAGCTCTTCCCTAATCTCGTTTTCTTTCCCTGGTTCCTTGCTTAAGCGCTTTTGAAATTCGCCTTCAATTTCTCTTGAAACAGCAGCGTAACGCGCATTGATTTCGCTAAAAGCTTTAATCTTTAACGATGTTTCAGATCCTTCTACTTGGTAGTTACCATTTGGATCTTTCATATTCGCCTTAAAATTTACTTCTTCACCGTTAGACAACACAAAAAAATAGTTGTTGTCGCCAATTTTTAAATTATAAAATTGTGGAATTGGTGCGGTACGCCTAAATCTAAATTGATTATCATCATTCAAAAAAGCCGAATCTACCATTTCTCCGCCTTCATAGAGAAATATTTTCTTTACGTTATCGTTATTAGAAAGCTGTCCATTAAGCACAAATTGGTCTTTATTGCTACAAGCGGCTAACGCCACTAGCGTACTTAATGCGATTAATAATTTCTTCATTTGATTGATTTTTAATGACTTTTTAGAAGTCCACCTAAAACACCAACACTCATCAATACACCTCCTCCGTCATATTTTTTTATGCGCTAAGATAACAAAGCTTTTGCTTTTTGCAAGACAATAGGCAAGCCATTCACATCCTTACCACCTGCCGTAGCAAAGAAAGCCTGGCCACCTCCCCCACCTTTTATTTCTTTCGCTAATTCTCTAACTAGTTTTCCAGCATCTAAGTTTCGTTCTTTTACTAAATTGTCGGCTATCATAACAGCTACATGCGGTTTACCTTCAATATTGGCTGCCAATACCAAACATAAATCCTTTGGTACTGATTGCTTAATGGAAAAAGCTAAACTCTTCACAGCATCCGCACTAGGTAGTTCCACCATATCCAATATCATTCGTACGCCATTTACCACTTCAGCGTGGTTAATCAACGTATCCTTTAATTGATGCGCTTTTTCTTGTGTTAATTTTTCGACTTCTTTCTTTAATTTCTGGTTTTCCTGCAGCAGGGCATGTAGTGCAATTGATAAATCTTTTGGATTTTTCAACATATCTTTCAATTGTTGAAGCAATTTCCCCTGTTCCTGTATAAAATCATCAGCCTTTGTTCCCGTGATTGCTTCTATCCGGCGTACGCCAGCTGCCACGGCACTTTCTCCGACAATCTTAAAATAACCAATATTACCGGTATTGCCAACATGCGTTCCCCCACATAATTCCTTTGAAAAGTGATCGTCAAAGGTGATCACCCGAACATAATCACCATATTTTTCGCCAAATAAAGCCGTTACACCTGAAGCCAAGGCCTCTGCATAGGGAACCGAACGTTGCTCTTGTAAAAAAATGTTCTCCCTGATTTTCTGGTTAACCAGATGTTCTATCCGGGTAATTTCTTCCTCGTTAACTTTCGCAAAATGCGAAAAATCGAAACGTAAAACCTCATCGTTTACCAAAGAGCCTTTTTGATTTACATGCGCTCCAAGTACTGTTTTTAGCGCCGCATGTAACAGATGGGTAGCCGAATGATTACGCTCAATAGCTGCCCGTCGTTCCGTATTAACCTTAGCCAGGAAAACACCCCTCAAATGCGTAGGTAATTTATCGGTGAAGTGTATAATCAATCCATTTTCCTTTTTCGTATCACGGATATCAATCACCTCTCCTGTTTGCTCATCTGTTAAGGTACCCGTATCACCAACCTGTCCACCGCCTTCCGCATAAAACGGTGTATTGGCTAGCGTTAACTGATATTGATCCCTTCCTTTAACAGAAATCTTACGGTATTTCAATAGTTTGGTATTGGTTTGCAGCGTATCGTAACCTTCGAATGTGGTGTCTGTATGTTCATCTAGCACTACCCAATCGCCTGTGTCTATCGTGGTTGCAGCCCTAGAGCGTTGCTTCTGTTCATCCAGTGCCTTTTCGAATCCTTTCATATCGATATCCCAACCTTTTTCCCGTGCCATCAAAGCTGTTAAATCTATAGGAAAGCCATAGGTGTCGTAAAGTTCAAAAGCAAAATCACCATTTACTACCTTATTTTCATCTGCATGATACCCCTCAAATCGCTGTATCCCCGTAATCAATGTTCGTAAAAAGGAGGCTTCCTCCTCCAAAACTACTTTTTGAACGAAATCCTGTTGGGCAAAAAGTTCGTTAAAAACACCTTCAAATTGAGCAGCCAATACGGGAACCAATTTATGAAGGAAAGGTTCCTTAAAATTAAGGAAAGTATATGCGTAACGCACTGCACGACGTAGAATACGCCGAATCACATAACCTGCTTTATTATTCGATGGCAATTGTCCATCGGCAATAGCAAAAGCAATAGCGCGTACGTGGTCTGCCATTACACGCATCGCAATATCTTGAGATTCTTGTGCTCCATAAACAACGTTTGCTTCTTGTGCAATGACGTTAATTAAAGGTTGAAAAACATCCGTATCATAATTGGATGTTTTGTGTTGCAATACACGTACCAAACGTTCGAAGCCCATTCCCGTATCGACATGCTTTGCTGGAAGCGGTTGTAACGAACCGTCTTTGAGCCGGTTAAATTGCATAAACACATTATTCCAAATTTCAATTACCTGTGGATGATCGGCATTGACCAAATTGGCTCCGTCAACCGCTTGGCGTTCTGCCTCGCTCCGACAGTCGATATGAATTTCAGAGCTCGGACCACATGGACCGGTTTCGCCCATTTCCCAAAAATTGTCCTTTTTATTCCCTTTCAGAATACGATCTGGGTTGATATGCATTTTCCAACAGTCGTATGCCTCCGTATCGGCCGGAAGCCCCTCCTGCTCATCCCCTTCAAATACCGTTACGTACAACCTATCCTTATCAATTTTATATACTTCGGTCAACAGTTCCCAACTCCAAGCAATGGCTTCCTTTTTAAAATAATCGCCAAAGCTCCAGTTCCCCAGCATTTCAAACATCGTATGATGATACGTATCAATTCCTACCTCTTCCAAGTCATTATGTTTACCGGAAACCCTCAAACAACGTTGTGTATCAACGACTCTAGGAAATTTTATGGGTGCTTCACCCAGAAAGAGCTCCTTAAATTGGTTCATACCAGCATTGGTAAACATTAACGTTGGATCGTTCTTTACTACAATAGGTGCTGATGGAACAATTTCATGCCCTTTATTCTTAAAAAAATCTAAAAATGCTTGTCTTATTGCGCTGCTAGTCATGTACTAGGATAATTAATCGTGTAATCGTTTCGCCCCAAAGAAGATAGCTAAAAAAGTCTGACGATTTTACTCCATTTCATTACGGTCGAAAGGACGAATTTTTAAGCCCCCCATTAGGGTTCAAACGAGCACAAAGTTAAGGTATTTCGTCTATGGTAGGTAATAGAATTTCCTTAAATCCCGATGTTAGTTTATTCGTCAGCGCAAAAATGCAATAGACTTAATTGGTTACCCAGCAATTTACTGAATTGTCTGGTGTTTCCAATACTACTTTATAAAAAGTAGACGGCATATCCTTAATGGAGATAAGTGCGTATTTGCGGTTCAGCGGAAAAGTGCCCATTAGTTGATAGTGGTCTTCATGCCCTATTTTTTTGTTATTGGTAGTAGATACCCAAATCTTCACCTCGCCTTCCTGTTTTAAGGGGATCCAAGAAATATCCAAATGTTCTTTTAAACGATGGGCCTTAGGTTCTGCTATCGCTACTTCCCCAATTAATGGCACCCCATCCAATTCTCTCAACGTGCTTTCTGGAACCGGAATTCCCATAAATGCCGTGATGGTAGGTACAATGTCTACTGACGCCGGATATAGTAGCTTACTGTAGGTATTGTTTAGCGGACGGTTACTCAATAACCAAGTGGAGCGTTGACGGAACGATTGTCCCCCATGTCCCTTACCATCTTTCTCTGCCCGGCCGTGATCAGTTGTCACGATCATCAACCATTCTTCATTAAATTTTTTTTCACGTTCCTCAATAGCAGCCAAAATCTGTCCTATTTCTTCATCCACCTTTTCAATAGCGGTGGTATATTGTGGACTGTCACCATACATATGCCCCATATCGTCTGTATATTCCAAATACACCCAAGATAAGTCTAATCCTCGCTCTTTGATCGATTCAGCAGCTTTTGCCGTGACCGCTTGATCAATTGCCAACATAAATTGACGTCCTTTATCGTGTGGATAATGAGCGGTGTCTAACTCCAGCCCGTCAAAAGTCTCGTCCATCTTGATTTGACTAGTCTGTGGCAAACCTTCACCGATTAACTTCGTCCGGTTGTCCAACCAACTGGAGAAAACACCAATCTTTTTTTCAGGGAATGCATCTTTCAATAAACGGAAAATCGTAGGATAATGGTAATTCGGATTCTTGATATCATTATCCGGAACGTTATGTTTATTGTACCATACCCCTGTTAACACATTAGTATATCCCGGGGCAGAAATGGTGGGTGTTTCAGTATAAGCACCTAATCCACCACCTTGATGTGTCCGCAAATAGCCTCCCTTTTTCATCAATTCTTTAAAGTGAGGAGGAGCGACCTGTTCTAATGCATCGGCTGATATTCCGTCTACAATCATAAAAACTACTTTTTTCTGTTGTTGCGCCGAAGCGAGGCAAGCATAGACACATAAAAAGAATAAAATGTTTAACTTTTTCATCGAAATAATTATTTTAATGGTAATGAAGCTTGAGCTTGTATGAGCTATTGCATGCATACTTTTGTGAGCAAGGTCAGGTTTCGTCATTAAGCCATGATTAAGAAATCTTTATTTTATTTATTAATTGAACATTCATTCAATAATAACCTATTTATTTGTAATCCGGTTAGGTATATTATCAAAAGGCTATGGGCAGAAAAAGTATAAAAGATATTCGAAAACAAGAAATTATTAAGGTCTTTTATAAGGTATCCAGAAAAATAGGCTATGCCAATACGTCAATTGCCAAAGTTGCTAAAGTGATGAATATTAATCCTAGCCTCATTATTCATTATTTTGCGAGCAAGGAGGACCTAAAAGATGCCCTGATTGATTATCTATTAGAACGGTATCTTTTAATTTTTAAAATAGATCATGAAAAGGATTATGGTCTTGCAGAACTTCATGAGATTATTGACCGTCTTTTCTCTAAAAAATGGAACCGACTATTTGACGATAGTTTATTTTATGGTTTTTATGCCGAGAGTTTTCGTGATAAAAAAATCCGTCAAAAATACGTTACTATTCTTGATTCTTTGCGATCGACTCTTACTATTGTACTGACTAAGTTAAATGAACGGCAATTATTACAATTAGCCGATCCCAGCCATACCGCCGATCTCATTTTCATTTTTCTAGACGGGGCCTATTTTTATCTGTCACTAATAGACGATAAAACCATCGCAGAAAAGCGATTAAATCAATATAAGGAAGAAATTTACGATCTATTGCGATTAACACGGTAGGTTTATTTACGCATTTTGCTTAACCATTTCCATCGGAACATTCGACCCAGTGTAATCAATACCCATAAGGTATTAACCCATATATTGGGTTTGTCATGATAATACAGGGCGTTGGTGATCAGACCGGCTGCTCCAGCAATATTCAGCAACTGGTATAACCAATGGTCCAGCGTTACATAGTTATAGGTAATAAGCAGATAAGCCATTAGGCAAAAAATTACACCTGCCCATCCCAAGGTATCAATCACAACTAAAAGCATAGCTTTACAAAGGTAGCTAGACGACCTATCTAAAAAGTACCATGACCGATTAAATTATTGTTAAGGATATCGGTGCATATACCACGCCATATCTAGCTCACCCCTTATTAAATATACCATTTTAATTGAATGAACATTCAATTAAAATAATGAAATTTTAATCCGTCCTTAACATTCGAAACTCATCTTTGTTCCGAATCCCTAATCGTAAAAATATATGAACCCGACATGATCAAAACAATCATTGAATCCACAGGACAGAAAATTATTTATTCAACAAATTAAACACCAGCCTTTGTGTTCAGAAGCCCTGCGAGGGTTAGTCATTAAAAGCTCCATCTGACAACTAAAAACAAAACCTGCTAAGCAGGCTCATGAGTACTATTAAATACTTACAAAAACGAATAACAACAAACAGATGAAACAACTCTTACTATTACTGGTTGTTGCGTTGCTCACGATCGGGCAGCAAGTTGCGCAAGCCAGACAAGCGCTCCAGGAAGATCGGATTATTTCCGGAACTATAAAAGACTCTCTTGGTGAAGTTTTACCCGGCGTCAGTATCACCATTACCGGAAAGCATCAAGGAACCTCTACTAAAATTGACGGTACCTTTACGTTAAAGGCTAAGGTGGGTGATGTATTACACGTTTCTACGGTAGGTTATTTACCAAAGGACATTACCATAACGCAATCGGAGCGCTATGATATTATCTTGGCAGAAGACAAACAAAGCTTAACAGAAGTGGTGATTGTTGGTTATGGTACGCAGAAGAAAGTCAACTTATCGGGTGCCGTTGACCAAGTAAAGGCCGAAGATTTACAAAACCGACCGGTAGCCAATGTGGCACAAGGCCTACAAGGGATGGTGCCTAACTTAAACATCCGTTTTAATTCCGGTGCTCCTGGAGCCGCGGCCAACATCAACATCCGAGGAATTACCTCCATTAATGGGGGTGACCCACTTATTTTAGTTGATGGGGTGCAGGTTAGTCCCGCTGAACTTAATTTGCTTGCTCCACAGGATATCGAAACCATGTCAGTCATCAAGGATGCTTCCGCTGCCGCCATTTATGGAGCGCGAGCTGCTTTTGGTGTCATTCTGATCAAAACCAAAACGGGATCTGTTGCTGGGGCTACCGTCAATTACGCTAATAACTTTAGTTTGAACAAACCCACTGTGCTACCTAAAATGGTAACCGACCCCTATATCTTTTCTCGCTTACTGGAACTATCGACCGACAATACTCCATGGGATAACGTCAATTATAGCGACCAATATTACCAATATGCTAAGGAACGATCGGACGATCCTTCTATTCCAGGTGTACGTGTAAATCCTTCAGATCCTACGTTATGGGAATACATGGGGGATCGGGATTGGAGCCATTATTTTCTAGATGATTACAATTTCAATCAAAACCACGATTTGGCTATCAGTGGCGTGAGTGAAAACAATAAAGCGCAATATTATCTTTCTGGTGGATATAATCGGCAAAACAGTCCTCTTACGTTGGCGGATGATTACAATGACCGTTATAGCTTAAGAGCTAAAATTGATTATAACTTGAGAAAATGGCTTAAAATAGGAAACAATACCTTTTATACCTTCACGAACCGAACATCGCCTACCAGTTTTTATAGTACTTCCCATTCCAGCACCTCCACACAATCCAATCTCTACAATACGCCATTTAATATCTATGACCTCTATACCCTATTTCCAACCTCATGGGATAAAAACCCAGATGGTACTTGGGCAAATGAAACGGTTGGCCGAGCTGCCGCCCAGATAGTCGATGGTGGCGTTACAACGATCAAGCAAAACATGATCCAATCTACCTTTACAACGGAGATGAACTTTTGGGATAGATTGCTAACAATCAACAGTGATTTCACGTTCAGAAATACTTCCATCAATACGAACTCCTATCATACCAAATATAAAATTGGTTACGGCCCGGATGATATCCGGGAAGAGGGTGAAAACGCTGCCGAACGAGGGGGCGAATCCATTGGGTACCAAGTATTCAATTTGTACGGCACTCTGAATAAAAGTTTTGGCAAGCACAACCTGTCTGCCATTATAGGCTATAATCAGGAAAATTACCGTGACGAATATTTTTACCTCAATAAACAAGACTTGATTTCGTCTTCTTACCCAACTACCGGGCTGGCCACAGGACTGACTAGTGGTAGCGAAGAGATTCAAACCTATGCCATTAGAGGGGCCTTCGGACGGGTCAATTATACCTATGCCGATCGTTACATAGTGGAATTCAACGGACGCTATGATGGTTCTTCCCGTTTTCCAAAAGACAAACGCTTTGGCTTCTTCCCTTCCGCATCTGCCGCTTGGCGCCTAGACCAGGAATCCTTTATGGAAAAAATCCGATCAACCGTTAACAACCTGAAGCTCCGCGCTTCCTATGGTTCTTTGGGAAATCAGAATGTGGTCAATTACGGCTATCTCCCTTCCATGGGGACTTCACAATCCGGTTATCTCATTGGCGGTGAGCGTCCAACCATGATCAGTCCGCCGCTCTTGGTTTCTCCTAACTACACATGGGAAAAGGTGAACACCCTGAACTTCGGCTTGGACATGGGCATATTGCAGGATCGTTTCACGATGACTGTTGACATCTACAAACGGAACACACTGAACATGCTTACCGGTGGTAAAGAATTGCCCGGTATTTTAGGAGCAGCCGAACCGAACGAAAATGCAGCAGATCTACAGACAAAAGGCTGGGAATTATCGTTGGGCTATCGGGATAGCTATGAGCTAAGTGGAAGCCCCTTATCTTTTCAAGCCCGTCTTGTACTATCCGATTCAAAAACCCACATTACCCGGTTTGATAACCCGAGCGAAAGTATTCTTCAATACTATAAGGGGATGAATCTTGGAGAAATATGGGGCTTGCAAAGCAATGGATTATTCCAAAACACGGATGAAATTGCCCAGCTGGACGAAACATCTATTATCCCTTGGGGAGCCTTACAGATAGTACCGGGGTGGCCAAAATATATCGATCGTGATGGCAATGGTAAGATTGAAAAAGGTTATACCCTTGATAATACGAAAGACTTGACGGTAATTGGTAATACTACGCCGCGCTATCAGTTTGGCATAGACCTGAATTCTTCATGGAAAAACTTCGATGTACGGGTATTCTTACAAGGTGTAGGAAAACGGGATTATTATCCGCTCGATTACCTTTATTGGGGTTTTTACCAACAACCTTATGGCAATACGTATGAACATCTGCTCGACTTTTACCGTCCTACCGGTGATAGCGAAGCACAAAAAGCCCAGCACTCCCAATCGTATTTGAATCTGGGGCTTGCCGATGCTAATCCCAACGGAAAATATCCAATTTTACAATCCTGGCTTGCCGATGCCAACTTAGGAACCCGAATCGATGATGCTATGGGTTTGGCAATTCCACAAACTGCCTATCTACTTAATGGGTCTTACCTCCGAATCAAAAATATCACCATTGGCTATACCTTACCCGTTTCGCTAACCAAGAAGATCGGCTTTACCCGGCTTCGCATCTACGCCTCAGGCGAAAACATCTTTGAATGGTCAGGTATAAAAGATTTTTACGATCCGGAAAGTACCAATGCTAATATCAATACCGATCCTACAACAGCTATAGGACGGCAAGGAAATGGGATGACATATCCTTTTCAAAGAAGTTATTCCATAGGAGTTAATGCCATATTTTAAAAAAAAAGAACATGCCAACAATCTTATATAACCCACTAAATAATAAGATCAGAAAAATCCTGTTCATAGGAATCCTTTGTGTAGCTGCTACGGCTTGCAACGACGATTTTTTAGAGAAAACCCCGGAAACCGATATTGATGCTGGAAGTTTTTTCAATACCGAACAAGATTTAAACTTGTATGCCAATAATCTCTATGATTTTCCTTCTACCGGCATCTACACTTCCGAAGCTTATAATTTAACCGATAATGCCTTTTCAACGGGAAACGTAGAATTGAAAACGATGGTGACCACCAATCCTTCCTCTACTACTATCACCGGTGGCTGGGAATGGGGACAACTTAGAAATGTGAATTTCTTTTTAGACCGTTTTCGTAAAGCCAATATTACTGAAGATCGCCTAAACCACTTTGAAGGTTTAGCCCGTTTCTTTAGGGCCCGTTTTTATGTCGACAAAGTAAAACGTTACTCGGATGTACCCTGGATTGACGTTCCCTTGGAAGCTAATAGCGAAGACATCCTATTTGCCGCACGCGATCCTAGGGAAACCGTTGTTAACCATATTATGGAAGACTATGAATTTGCCTTGAATAATGTGGATGTTTCTGCACCTACAGGTGCCGTGAACCGCTGGGTAGTAAAAGCAGATTATGCCCGCTTTCTTCTATATGAAGGGACCTTCCGGAAATATCATACGGAACTTAAGCTCTCCAATTCGGCATCCGATTTTCTGCAGAAAGCCGTTGATGTTGCGAAAGATATTATGGACAACGGGTCTTTTCAGATCTATACAACGAACAAACCGAATGAAGATTACGGCAGCCTTTTCGCCAATGCCGATCTCTCGGGCAACAAGGAAATTATTCTTGCTCGGTTTTATCAGGCTAACGTACTGAATGGCGACAGCGGTGAAGGTGTATTTGGCAATTACGAGACCTATCCACAGAAAAATCTAGTACAAGCATATTTAATGAAAGATGGTTCTTTCTATAGCCGTCAACCGAATTACCAACAAAATGAATTTGTGCAAGAGTTTCGCGATCGAGATCCCCGCTTATACCAAACGTATGCCTATCCGGGCTGGGTGTTAGTCCGCTCAGGTACCTATGCACAGGGAACCGGTCTATATGTGCAGCAATTGGCTAAGAACTTTTCGGGTTATCATCAGATTAAAGGTTTTTATAATTCCACAGATCAAGACACCCGAAACAATATGGATGTTCCCTTGTACCGTTTTGCAGAAATCCTACTGATCTATGCCGAAGCCAAAGCCGAAATTGGGCAACTTACCCAAAGCGATCTCGATATAACCGTAAATCAATTGAGAGACCGCGTGGGCATGCCTCATATGACTTTAAATCCACCTATTGATCCGGTAGAAGTCGCAAAATTTCCTAACGTGACTTCCGTTCAACGGGCTGAAATATTGGAAATCAGAAGAGAACGCCGGGTGGAGTTAGCTTTTGAAGGCCAACGCCATGATGACCTCATGCGTTGGGAAGCTGGCAAATTTCTGGAAAATGAACCTCAAGGAATCTATTTTGCCTCTTTGGGTAAACACGACCTAACCGGTGATGGAATTCCAGATATTTACCTGCTCCCTGCTTCCCAGTCAATTCCGAATAACAAAGAGACCAACAGTTTAGGAAAAGTGCTGCAGTATTATCGGGTGGGTACATTTGGTCAGGATGTATCCCTGTTCTTAAAAAATGCTACATCAGGAAATGTTCAAATAATAGAAGATATGGGCATCTTTGTATCTCCTAAATATTATTATCGGCCAATACCTCAACAACAAATTGTGCTTAACCCCAATCTAAAACAAATTTTTGATTGGGAGTAATGCAGGAAGAAGAAAAAAGATCAGCCAGCTTATTCCATTTATGAAGGATAAGCTGGCTGATCTTTTTTTACTGACTCAATTCGGCAAAATATTTATGAAATAGCGGGATGGTTTCAATACCCTTATAATAATTCGCTATATCATATTTTTCATTTGGAGAATGCAAGTTATCGCTATCTAAACCAAACCCCATCAACACTGTTTTCAACCCAAGTTCTTCTTCAAATAGAGCTACGATAGGAATACTGCCCCCACCTCTTGTCGGGATAGGTGCTTTGCCAAACGCCTCGGTTATTGCCCTTTCTGCTGCCTTATACGCTACACTATCGGTTGGGGTAACCGCTGGTTCACCTCCATGATGCGGGGTAACTTTTACCCGCACACCTTCCGGAGCGAGTTGCTCAAAATGCTTTTGGAACAATTGGGTAATTGTATTCGAATGTTGATTCGGCACTAAACGCATCGATATTTTAGCGTGAGCTTTAGCAGGCAACACCGTTTTTGCTCCTTCCCCAATATAGCCTCCCCAAATACCATTTACTTCTAGCGTTGGCCGAACGCCGGTACGTTCTATGGTGGTATATCCCTTTTCACCCCATAACGCATTAACCTCTAAATCGGCTTTATATGCCTCCTCGTCGAAAGGAGCCTTATTCAATGCCTCCCGCTCTGCTGCCGACAGTTCTACCACGTCATCATAAAAACCTGGAATGGTGATACGATTATTTTCATCATGCAAAGAAGCGATCATTTTCGCTAAAATCGTTGCCGGATTAGCCACTGCTCCACCATAAACCCCAGAGTGTAAATCGCGATTAGGTCCGGTTACTTCCACCTCAACATAAGATAAGCCACGCAAACCCGTTTCCAATGATGGGTGTTCCAGGCTAATCATGGCAGTATCAGAAATCAACACCACATCGGCAGCCAGACGTTCTTTATTCGCTTTAACAAACGTATCCAAATGTGCTGATCCAACTTCTTCCTCCCCTTCAATCATAAATTTGATGTTACATGGTAGTCCATCAGTTTCTTGCATCAATTCAAAGGCTTTCACATGCATGTACATTTGACCTTTATCATCGCATGCACCACGGGCAAATATTTTCCCATCACGCACCGTTGGCTCGAAAGGTGGTGTATGCCACAATTCCAGTGGTTCTGGTGGTTGTACATCGTAATGACCGTATACCAGCACCGTTGGCTTAGTCGGATCGATGATTTTTTCGCCATATACAATAGGGTAACCTGCTGTTGCGCATACTTCCACGTTATCGGCACCAGCTGACCGCAGCTTTTCTGCGATATAATCCGCCGTCTTCAGCACATCATCTTTATACTTAGCATCAGCACTTACCGAAGGAAAACGAAGCAGTTCAAACAATTCATCTAGAAAACGTTGTTTGTTTGCTTCTACGTAATCTTTAATGTGTGACATAATTTTTGTGTTTGCTACAAACTTAGCTAAAATCAACTTTTATTCTATACTTTCTTTTCCGAAAAGAAAGTATCAAAGAAACTCACCGCTTTAAAATTTACAGGAACGTTAGTGCCTCCCGGTACACCTTGTAAATTTTATATGCGGCATTTTCGGTGAACAACAGTAAGTGCTTTTAACCAGAAGTGTTATCTATATAGCTTGATCTATCTTTTTACAATCTATCTTTCCGGCTAGCTGCTTGCACAATGTGGTTGCTCTAACTCACACTTTCACACCTCCCTTAATACCTTCAATAAAAGCCGGAATCTTACTTCGATAATCGGGTTCTCCCAATAAGCGTACAAAAGCACTTCCCACAATAGCTGCATCGGCATAATTCAAGGCATGTTCAAAGCTGTTATGGTCAGCAATTCCAAATCCAACTACCAATGGATTTTTGAGCTGTAAAGTTTTCACTCGTTTAAAGTAATCTGTTGTTTGATCGGATATGGCTAGGTTTTTACCGGTCGTTGCATAGGAAGAAACCATATAAATGAATCCAGTACTCAAAGCATCTATCTTCCGGATACGTTCTTCCGTTGTTTGTGGGGTAATTAAAAAGATATGGCTAATAGCGTATTTTTTAAAAACCTCCTGATACTGTTCTTCATATTCATACATCGGCAAATCTGGAACAATAACGCCATCCACACCCACCGCTGCACATGATGCACAAAAACGTTCTACACCATATTGTAATAAGGGATTCACATAACCCATCAATAAAACCGGGATGTGCACCCGTTTGCGTAAATCCTTTAACTGATCAAAAAGGTGTTCTAGGGTCATTCCATTTTTCAGGGATACTTCTGAACTGTGCTGGATAACTGGTCCGTCTGCCACAGGATCAGAATATGGAAACCCTATTTCCAGAAAATCAACACCAGTTTCTTCCAATGATTCAGCCAAGCTTACCGTGTCTTCAAGCTGCGGGTAACCTGCCGTGTAATAAATGGAAAGTAATTTTTTATCTCCTTTATTGTTAAAAAGTTGATTGATTCTGTTCATGATCGCCGACTTAAAAATCAAAATATTTTCTATAGTTATCCAAATCCTTATCCCCTCTACCCGAGAGGCACACAACCACCTGATCTGTTGGTTTAAAAGACATTTTTTCCAATTGGGCCAAGGCATGCGCACTTTCGATGGCTGGAATAATCCCTTCCAAACGAGTTAACAGCAAACCCGCTTGCATGGCCTCATCATCGGTGATACTGACGTATTTTGCTCGCCCTATCTTATGTAGAAAGGCGTGTTGAGGGCCAATGCCCGGATAATCCAATCCGGCAGAAATAGAATAAGGTTCTATTACCTGTCCATCGGTAGTTTGCATCAAAATAGTACGGCTTCCGTGTAATACACCCTCCTTCCCTAAAACGGAGGTTGCAGCCGAATGACCGCTGTCGACACCCTTTCCTGCTGCCTCAGCGGCAATCAACTGTACTTGCTCATCATCCAAAAAATGATAAAACATACCCATGGCGTTACTTCCTCCACCTACACAAGCAATAGCATAATCTGGGGTTTCCCGACCCGTTTTTTCCAATAGTTGTTTGCGTGTTTCAGCTGATATGATGGATTGAAAACGCGCCACCATATCCGGATAGGGATGTGGTCCTACCACTGAACCTATAATGTAATGGGTATCTACCGGATTATTAATCCAATCGCGCATGGCCTCGTTTGTTGCGTCCTTAAGGGTTTTGCTTCCCGATGTAGCTGCTCGTACTTCCGCCCCCATCATCTTCATACGAGCCACATTAGGTGCTTGTCGTTGAATATCTATTTCTCCCATATATACCACACAAGTGAGCCCCATAAGTGCACATACGGTTGCTGTGGCTACACCATGTTGTCCAGCTCCAGTTTCGGCTATAATCCGTTTTTTCCCTAGGCGCTTTGCCAATAAAATCTGACCAATGGTATTATTCACTTTGTGGGCGCCGGTATGGTTCAGATCTTCCCGTTTCAGAAAAATAGTTGCTCCATACCTTTCCGATAACCTAGTCGCCAAATACAAAGGCGATGGTCTGCCAACATAATCCTTCAATAATTGCTCAAATTCCTGCTTGAAATCAGCTGAATCGATAATACTAAGATAGTTTAAACGCAGTTCTTCAATATTAGGATACATCATTTCAGGAATATAGGCACCACCAAAGTCACCATAATAGCCTTTCGTATTGACCTGATAATTGTTCATGTTTTTATTTTTAAGTTTTAAGTCCTACGTTTTACGTGATAAGTTATAAGATATCAGTAGTAAGTATCAAGATAAAAAGATCAAGATCAATTCCTCTTTTTTGTCTTATGTCTTGCTCCTTATATCCATTTAAATTTTTTACTTTTTAATTTGTTTCAAAAGCTGAATATCTTTAAACCCTGGACTGGATTCAAATTTTGAATTCACATCCAGCGCATATAAGCGCGGATCATCGAACGTATTTACCGCTACCAGATTCGTTAGACTCAAGCCTCCACTCAAAAAGTACGGTACTTGCAGCGGATATTGTTGTAATAAAGTCCAATCAAAAACCTCTCCGCTACCACCATGACTTGACGTTTTAGTATCAAAAAGAAAATAATCCGCCATTTCTTGGTAAGCACGCAAACATTGCCAATCAAAATCGGCCGCCATGCCAAAGGCCTTGATGATCCTTACATTCAAGGCTTTTACCTGTTGTACAAAATCGGGTTGTTCCTGCCCGTGTAATTGTACGAAATCCAAACCATAGTGAATTATCGCCTGCTTTATATCGTCTAAGGAAGCATCGACAAAGACACCCACCTTTTGCACTACCGTCAATTGCCTAACAAAATCAGCTGATAATCCTTTAACATAACGTTTAGAAGAGGCATAGAATATAAAACCTAAATAGTCAGGCCCTACTGATAAAACATCGTTGATGTTAGCCTGATCGGTCATGCCACAGATTTTCAATTTTAACCTATTCATCTCAATATATCGCTTTTTCCCGCTTCACTAAATTGTTAAAACTTGTTAAGGCCTTCTTTCCTAACAGGGACGCCTCTGCCTCTGCATAGCAATCGGCAAATGATTTATCTTGACAAATTGTCTGAATAGCAACTGCCGCATTGCACAACACCACTTGGCGCTGTGCCGAAGTACCCTCACCCTGCAATACATTGGTAAAAATAGTTGCCGCCTCTGCTACCGTTTCACCCCCGCCTATTTCTTCCGACTTCACTTTAGGAAAGCCTAATCGATCAATCGCCATATACTGTTCACCTCGATTACTGATTACCTTAAAATCGCCTGTCAAGGATATTTCATCATAACCATCTAACGCATGTAAAATACTATACTGCTTCGGTGTCCGTTGATAGAGGTAGCCATAAAGACGGGCTAACGCTAAGCTGTATACGCCAACGGATTGGTAGATAGGTTCGGCAGGGTTAACTAACGGCCCCAGCATATTAAAAAATGTTTTAACACCCAACTCACGTCGTATAGGAGCTACTGCCTTCATCGCAGGATGAAATAAGGGCGCATGTAAGAAACAGATACCCGCCTCATCAAGGCTCCGGTAAATTTCACTTTTATCATTAGAAAACTGATAACCTAGGTATTCCATCACATTGGAAGATCCGCATCCTGACGAGACACCATAATTACCATGTTTTGCCACATGATAGCCAGCACCTGCCACCACAAAAGATGCCAATGTAGATATATTGAAGGTGTTTTTCCCATCGCCACCTGTACCACATAGATCAATCAGTTGATAATCTTTAAAATCAACTTTTAAGCATAAGTCCAGCATCGCATCCCGGAAACCAGCCAATTCATCCACGGTAATATTCCGCATGCAGTACGCAGTCATAAAGGCGGCCATTTGTGAAGCATTGTATTTACCGGATGTTATATTGGTTAATATTTCATATGCTTCCTCTTTAGTAAAAGTCTTGCTTTCAAATAAGTGTGTTAATATCTTCTTCATCTAATTCAATTCGTAAAAAGCTTGTAAAAGGCTTATTTGGCCAACATTTTGCTCAATAAAAATATTTTGATAAAACCCATAAAAAAAGGCTTGCGTTATGGCAAGCCCTTTGTTATATGCTTTATTATCCTCATTACAACCGGTACTGCCACAAAGTTAGCCTTTGTGCCACCACCAATTGATATGTAAATAATTTGTATTCATCTTTCTTTATAAACAAAGATGAATATTAAGATTAATAAATGCAAATGATTTCGTTAATTTCTAAAAGAAGACACCTTGGTAAATGATCTAAGCCAAAAAACCTACTGCTGTATAGCACTAAACTCTTTTAACGGAAACTTTTCAGGTAGTCTTCGCGTCAGCTCGTATTTCCAGTTGTGCATCTGAAAATTATCGTCTAATATTCTTCCATCTGCTCCCACTAAAACATAGTGCGGAATACCATTGAATTTAAACAATTCCCGCAATGCCAGATAATCCTCGTTACTAATTTTATATGAATTGACCATCTTTTGCTTTTCGGTATAATCCTTATAAAAGTCTTCTCCGGTACTGTCGTCCGTAACAAACAAAAATGCTAAATCAGCATGGTTAGCATACTTTTCTCGATCGGCCAAATGGCCTTCGATGCCTGCACGACAGGGACCACACCATTCTGCCCAAAAATCTACCATCAGCACTTTCCCTTTGTACTTATCGACAATTTTCCGAAACACGTTAGCACCATAGGTATCCGGCAGGTCATATCCGGCATCTCTTTTCAATTTTTCTACTTTCAGCCGAAAAACCTCCGCTTTCAAAAAATCCAAAGGTAAGGTTCGGGTTGCCTGCCCGATAATATGATCAAGCTGAATGCTGTCCTGTAAAAACGCTATTTGATATTGAACCGTGCGGATTTTTGCTACCTGTACCATTAGCGGTATTTCCGAAAAATGCTTCACGGCCACTGAATCGAAATAGGCATAACTATCTTTTGCTCGAGATGATTCTTGCCATGGAAATAACGGTGAATACTCAAAACGGTTGATGAAACCTGAAAAATCGTTCGATACTAAATAGGTTTGATCATTTAGATTCAGCGAACGTACAAAATCAAAATAATCTTCTGAGATTGGCATCCGGAGTATTTGATTAGCCGTATCCTGTTTGCTGTAATAGTCTCTATTATTTGCATATTCAAAAAGGTAATTCGCATAGGCCAAATCCACCTGGACTTTGACGAGTGACGATAACTTAGTTCCAGCATTTCTTGCCTGCAAAAGTGAATCTACACGTTTCTTTTCAGCCTTCCATTGCCTGATCTGCTTATGCTTAAAATCTATTGGTACTACTACTTTTTGTGCATCTCGAAGCTGTTGATAATCCGGTTTGTTTATATCTATACCAAAAAGTTCTTGATTAAATGCACCCAAAACTCCAAAGTACTGTGTATGTTTCGCAGTATAACTCCCATTCCTATACCTATCCCGTTGTAGGAAATCTTCCCAATCCAACACCATGCCTAATGTATGTCCGGGTTCTAGGTAAACATGATCTATCGCGGAATCATTTATAACCAAATAATGGATCGCTGGATGCTGGAGCGCTAACCCCACCTCAAACCGTCCATCGTCATGAATTTTGATGGTGGTCGGAAAATCTTCTCTGGTCAACTCGTTCGAATTATAGATAATGCCACTTGAAAAGCCGAGTCGTTTATCATAACCTCTTATATAACCTACGATGCGCGCTGAATCTTTCCTGAAGAAATTTTCATCGTTATAGGATTGTAGCACCTCATTATTTTGGGATTTGGCAAGCTCAGCATCTATCCATTTCAGCGCTTCCTTTTCTTTATTTATCTGTTTTTCAGCCGCGTGTAATTCTTTACCATTTAATTGGACACCGTAGATATAGGTTTTATCGTCCTCACCAAAATCAAGCTGTTTAACGTGCTTAGGTATCGGATCAAAGATCAATGTCACTAGTGTGTCGCCTGATTTTGGTGTCCATAGCTTTTCTCCAAATACGCCACCGACTAATCCTTTAGGAAATAGCTTTTGATCAGTCCCTGTTTTTCTGATGAAATTGGTTTTGGAAAACATCGACCACCAGTTCGGAATAAAAGTAATACGGACATCTACAAAAGTAGCTGTATCTACTGTCCTGACCGCTGCAATGTGATAAATACCAGAGTTTTGCAGTGCTGCTGGTAAGTATCGAGTTGCTTTTTCTTGCGCGAAAGGAGTGGTCAATGAATGAGAAAGAAAGATAAGAACAACCAGGAATCTTTTCATCCGTAAATAATTATTTGTCTATTTCTATTTTACTATTGGCGTTCATGAACCGCAAAAACGGTTTTTAACCTATTGGTCAGATGGATCTTACTGTATTTACCCCCCAAAGGGCTCATGAACATCAATTAACAGTCAAAATCTGTGCATAAATTTACATTTTCTTGTATGATAGATCCTCCAGCTGGCAGATTAAATAGGGCAGTTCATAATTTTAAATTTATCATGGAATAACAGCTATAAAACTAAGGATTTATTATAGGACAAACAAACTGGATACTCCGTAAAATATTTTTTGATATGTTAGCAAAGCGCATGCAGGACGCAGTCATAAAGGTGGCCATTGGTGAAGTGCTGTATTTATCGGATGTTATGTCGGTGTTTCCGCCACTATAGCTACAAGGCACATTATCGGCCCATGTACATTCATTACCGGTTTAACGGAATAACCTTGACGGATTCGTTTTTCGAAAATAGACCAATACATCAAAGCAAGACCATAAATTCACTTCTTGAAAAGTATTCTTCTTGGTAAAATTATAGCCCGCAAAGCGCATATAAGTTGAATGTTTGAGGGCTGCATGATCGAATAAACTACCCGGATAAAACAAGCATTGACGTTGGCCAAGTCCATCCAAATACTGTTCAACAGAACCATTTATCGGTTTTTGAAGGCTTGTCGGAAAAAACGTGTTATATCTTGTTGGAAAACGATCTTTTGTAACCAAGTACTTTCCCCCCGAAGTTATGGTTCCCACAGAAAAATAGTTGCCCGGATAATAATCCTTCAAAATATTTCCCAGTGGCTTTTCATTTTCAAATACTTCCCCTTTAGCAACATGTCCATCATGCGCCCATATGATCATTTTAGCATGCTTATCAACATCCTGGACTTGCTTGACCATTTGAAAGAGCAAACTATCTCTAGAAACTTCTGTTGCCTTCAGTCGATAACGATTAAAGGTTTCATAAACAAGCTTTATATTGAGCAAACTCATCTTAAAAGGCAGTTCACGCTTCTTTTTAAGCATCGCAATTTTCTCCACATTATCAATGAGATCAACGGATTCGACCCCTTTCTCTAACCACATTTGCGCATCCTGAGGAATTGATTGGCTATTCCAACATGAATCTAGATATGTTGCATTGCTTTTTAATCGATTAAGGATAGGTTTACATTCGTCTACATTTTTCATACTACTTTCCAGCGTAAGAATGGAGCCTAAGGCTTCTGCATAATCGATTCCAATAAGTGAGATAGGATCTTTTGTTTCTTTATTGTAGGCATGGAGCCAGGAAAAAAATTCTAGGATTTCCTTATTCTGATAGATACCGATGAAGTGCTTTTTCAATAAACCCATCATTTCCAAATGGTCGGTTGCGGAAGTCGACAGGAGGTCCTTAGCAAACAAAGCCGTTTCACCAAAATTGTGCTCAAAACAGATGTATCTGAATCCTTTTTGAGCAATCAACTTTCTTGTTATCGCTGCTCGTATTTGATTAAATTCCGCTGTACCATGTGTCCCCTCTCCTAGTCCTACAATTTCCTGATTACCAATTAAGTTGACAACCGATGTTGCAAGCGAATCCATATCGACTACCTGAAGTGAATCCTGACAGCAACTGGAGGTAGCGAAACTCTGTCGTACTCCTATGAACTGGCTTAAAAAAACAATAGCCAAACAAATGTTATGTTATTCATATTCCTTTTTTCACCCAATTTAGTTGGCGAACACAGGTTTTGTAGCTGCGACACGACAGATGGCTTGATACATCCTTCGTGCAGCTAGGTTAAAAAATTCGTCGTATAAAAACACCCGTTAGTCGGGTATCGATTGTCAATTCATCAATTAATACGATTTTTGGAAAAATGAAGCAACGCAAGAACACCATTTTAACCTACCCGATAATATTGGAGGTATTGGTATGGATATTGTATGTACTGATGTACAAATATTCCTATCACCTAGAACATGATTATTTTCCTCCTCAAATGGGACAAAATTTCCCCTATCCTATCCTTTGTCTATATGCTTGCTGCTCTTCACTTTACCTCATTTTCTATTATCGCTATTTGGTGCCTAAGCTATTATCGAAGAAACGCTATACTTGGTTATTAGGGCTTAGTTTTGTGTATATCGTTATTTTGGGTACATGGAACAATCGGTTGACGGCTTATTTTTTCTCCTTAGTAAGTTCCATGCCCGAAAAGGCTTATTTTCATGCTTTACAGCAAGGTTATTTGGATTGGAACCTTATTACTACGGATACCATTGCTTTTTTGGCTGTGGGCATTTCCATCTTTTCTTATCGCAATGAAATATCACGCAGGAAAATGGAAACCGAACACTTAAAATTACAAATGCAGGTTTTAAAGGCACAACTACAGCCCCATTTTCTCTTTAATGCGCTTAATGGCATTTATGCCTTAAGTCTGAATCATCCCAAAGACACCTCTTCTTCTATCTTATTGCTTTCGCAATTGATGCATTATATCTTGCATGATGCCGCTAGAGAAGAAGTACCGCTGAAAGAGGAGCTTCACTTCATGAACAGTTACTTTGCGTTCGAACGTTTACGTTTTCCACAAGCAACTATTCATCTTCAAATAAACGATGTAGATGACACCTTGACTATACCTCCCCTATTGTTTCTTCCATTAATCGAAAACAGTTTTAAACACGGTAAACAAACCGCTATAGATCAGGCGGAGATAAAAGCCAATGTCGCACTCAACGAGGAAGGATGGTTAACATTCCGAATTGCCAACGAGCGATTACCATTATCAAAGCTATCAACGACTAAAAAATCTGGTATTGGCTTAAGTAATCTTCGTAAGCGCCTGGAACGTTATTATCCCGACCAACACCATCTCCAGGTTGATCAAACTGAAAATCACTATATTGCTGAATTCAAAATTAAAATACGATGAAATGTGTTGTATTGGATGATGAGCCATTAGCTTTACAAGTGTTAGCGCATTACATTGCGAAAACTCCCAATCTCGTCTTGACAGCAAGTTTTCGCAATGCTATCGAAGCTTTTGAATATTTGCGTAAGCATAACATTGATGTACTTTTTTTGGATATCGAAATGCCGTTAGTCAACGGTGTACATTTTCTCAAAGCCTTGCCAAAAACACCAAAGACAATATTTACGACCGCTTACAAGCACTATGCATTTGATGGATTTGAACTGGATGTAATCGATTACCTGCTCAAACCCTTTTCCTATGAGCGCTTTCTGCATGCCATAACCAAATTAAAAAACAATAAACCCGAATCTTCTATTAAGAAAAACCCTTTGTTTATAAAAACACAAGGCTTTCTAGTTCAGCTATATCAGGAAGATATTATTTACATCGAATCGGCAAGAGATTACATTAAGCTAATCACAATTGATGGGAATTATTCGTTATACCATACATTAAAAGGATTTTTGGCTAAGCTGAACCATGCCCATTTTTTACAAACTCATCGGTCATTTCTGGTTAATAAACAACACATCAAACGTATAGATGTCCGTAACATCATCCTCTCGAACGATGTTATCATTCCTATTGGTAAATCGTATAAATCGTGCGTAATTGAAAACATAAGCCAACTGTAGATGGCATTCGGGTAAAACGATGATTAGTAAAACAATTTTAATCTTTTTAAAACCGGATCGATAGTATAGGCGTTTATTAAATGAAAACATCAAAAAATTATACCTATGTCAAACAACGAAAATTCAATTACCATTTTAAATGATTTAATACAAATCAATAATGATCGTGTGGCGGGATTTGAAAAAGCTTTAGCCGATATCAAGGATGAAAATGTTGACTTAAAAGTGCTGTTTCAGGAATTTACCGCCCAGAGCCGAAAGTTCAGTCAGGAACTCACCACTCTAGTCACTGCACATGCAGGACATCCAGAAACCGGAACAAGCATGGCTGGTGAACTACACCGGGCATGGATTGACGTTAAAGCCTTATTCGGTGGAGGCGATCGGAAGAGCATACTTGAAGAAGCGGAACGCGGCGAAGACGCTATAAAAAAAGCGTATAATGATGCTCTCAAATCCAATACATTAGCTCCTGATACCATACAGCTAGTAAGCAAGCAAGCAGATGAAATCAAAAGCGCACACGATAAAATCAAGGCGCTTCGCGATGCGTCATGAATCGTGTTAAATGTGATGAATTAATACGAAGAAGAGGTTGTATCAAAAGTCCAGATTGCGTCATCGTCATTCTTACTGCCATGGCGTTGAGTGTACTTTTGATACAGCCATTTTTAATGGAATAGGTTGTACCGCTAAGCTATCCGCTACAGGTTCTCCTGGAAGAATGGTATAATTACCGAAGCAGTTTCATCTACATAGTGTGGCATATCTTTTTATTGGTTAAAGGTATTTGCTTTAATCTATAAAAAAACACCCCTCTGGTACAAAAAGAACAAATTCCGGCACCTGACGTTTGGATATTAATATCATGATCTTATTTCACCCGTTTCATCGAAAAACTTTCCCTACGTTCTTTTCCATTTTTAGTTCCCGAAATTTCAGCCACCAAAGAATCTAAACTGATTCTTGTATACGAAATGATTTGCGGAAAATCGTGCTGTAGATTTTCAAAAACCAATTGGTTTTCTGAAATTGTTTTGGCAGCAAACGGAATAGGTAAACCTTCGTTTTGATTTTTAACAGTCGGAATGTAAAATAATCCGTCTTATTGTTGAACTAATCGAATGTTTTCAGCAACGATGGTATCTTTTTCTTTTGTGATAAAGCTTTTACCTATATATTCGTGGTCATTTAACTTGCTCCACGTTTCATAAATACTTCCTTTTGGAGTTTTGTTTTCCCACGTTCCTATAAGCCATGCAGCTTCTGTAATGTCGTTTGTTTGTGTTGTTTTCCAAGCACAAAAAATAGTCAAACCGATAGTAGCAATCCACAATTTTGTTCTTATTTGCATGGTTTTTAGCTGACTGAATGATGTCATAAAAAGTATTATATATTTTTAAAGATCTTCGGCGATAGTCCAGTTTTCTTACGAAAAAACCGCGCAAAATAATTTGGGTAGTCAAAGCCTAAACTATAGGATATTTCCGAAATGGATAACGAGGTGTTTTTCAATTTATCCTTTGCTAATTTCAATACAACATCCTGAATATGGTCAATAGGTGATTGCCCTGTAAAGTGTTTTATCAAATCGCCAAAATAGTTTGGTGACAGATTGGCCTTCTGAGCAAAATAAGCCACAGAAGGCATTCCGGAAACACCTTCCTGTTGACTGTAGTAATCGTCGAGGTTATTGTAAAAATCCTCAACCACTTGATGATATACAGCACTCCGAGTGTCAAACTGTCTGTCGTAATAGATCTGTGTGTAAGACAATATCAATGCGATGTAAGATACGATGACATCTTTTGAATAATGCGGCTTCCCAAATTCATTGTAGTCATTCCTAAATAAATCCCATAGTAAAACTTCTTCCTCTTTAGTGAAATAAAGTGCTTCATGATTGTTATAGTGAACGAAATTATAGTCTTTGGCAACACGCTGTAATCAGCTTTGCATCGGCCATAATTACACAACCAGAATTGGGTTCGCTCACATCCCAAGCCAGTGTATTTTGTGGGCAATCCACATATAAAAACGAATTTGCTTGATCTTCAAACTTTTGTTCAATAATTCGATTCCTTTCTAATGGTGGTTTTATCGCCATAAGATAGAAGTCAATAGTTATTTTTTGGGATTTACGCAAAATATCCTTTTCATTTCCGAAATTTACGATATGCAGTTTTTCATTTTTATTGGCGAAAACTTCGCATAATCCACAAACTCTTGTATATTAACCATCTTCTTAACCATTTTTTATTGCTCAATACCATGCAAAAATACACATTTAAGAAGGTAGTGTTTGGATACATTTTATTGATAAAAGGATACTTTTTACAGATCGCCTTATCATTACCCCGATTTCATATCTACCCTGCTATAAAACAGTGTTTTAAGGGAAGTAGGTCGGTATAAAAATAGAAAAACGAATTTGTTAAAAACTAATATCTTTGGATTTTGCAATCAAATTGATCGATGAAAAGCATAAAGAGCACCTCGCTTAATGAGTTCTACCAACAAGCTGCGCAATTTACGGGTAAAACCATAGAAACACTATTACCTCCGGGCATTCATCAGGAAATCGGACATTTTAATGTGTTTGATATTGCCCAAACTTTAATCGAGGTCAAACGGAAACACATCATGCCTTATAACCGAAGAGCTTATTATAAAATAAGTCTAATCAGAGGCAGAAACAAGGCAGAATATGCAGACAAGGAATTCGATATAGCAGGAAATACCTTATTGTTTGCAACACCTAAAGTTCCTTATCATTGGGTACCACTTGACGAACAACAATCGGGTTCGTTCTGCGTATTCACCGATGAATTTTTAATTAAAAACAAAAGCGGCATTTTATTAGATGAGCTCCCCCTTTTTAAAGCAGGTGGTTATCCAGTTTTTGAAATCAGCGACGTAGAAGCGGAGGAAATTGAATGGTTATTTAAAAAGATGCATCAAGAGATTGCATCAGACTATGCCTTTAAATACGATCTACTCCGCACCTATGTATTGGAGCTTATACATTATGGTCAGAAACTTCAACCGGCACAAGCATTACATTCCAATCAGAACGCCTCCGCTCGTATTATTTCCTTATTTATCGAATTGCTGGAAAGACAGTTTCCCATCGAATCGCCAAGTCAAAAACTCAAGCTACGAACAGCAAAAGAATATGCAGATAGATTAGCCATCCATGTCAATCACCTCAATAAGGTATTAAAGGAAGGGACGGGTAAAACCACCACCGAAATCATTGCTAGCCGATTGATACAGGAAGCGAAAATTTTATTGAAGCAGACCGATTGGAACGTATCAGAAATTGCTTACAGCTTGGGGTTTGAGGAAATCGCTCATTTTTCTAACTTTTTTAAAAAACAGACGGCGACAACTCCTTTGGGATTTCGGTCATCTACGCCGATTTGAATTTCGCAAATAATGGATTGATCTTTACAACCACGTTCATTACTTATTGCTGATTTTTGTTACCAAACAAATAATAAGCAATAAACACATGAGCACAACAGCACATAAAACAGCTTTAGTAACTGGCGGCAGCCGTGGTTTAGGAAGAAACATGGCTATCAGTTTAGCGAAAAAAGGAATTGATGTCTTATTAACCTATAAACAGCATCAAGCAGAGGCGGATAAAGTAGTAGCAGAAATTGAAGCATTCGGGCAAAAGGCCAAAGCATTTCCATTAAACACGGCAGATGTCACCACTTTTGATGCATTCATGGAACAAGTAACTACCTTTTTGAAAGAACAAAAGGGAAGTGAAAATTTTGATTTCCTGATTAACAATGCAGGAACTGCGCTTTATGCACCCTTTATGGAAACAACCGAAGAGCAATTTGACGAAGCGTTAAATATACATTATAAAGGTGTATTTTTTTTAACCCAAAAGGCATTACCTTATATTAATGAGGGTGGGCGTATTATCAACATTTCATCTGGACTAGCGCGTTTTGCCATTCCTGGTTCTTCGGCCTATGGATCTATGAAAGGTGCTATTGAAGTGCTGACCCGATACTTGGCAAAAGAGTTAGGTCCTAAAGGAATTGGTGCCAATGTAGTCGCACCGGGTGCCATTGAAACTGATTTTGGAGATGGTCACGTCAGAGACAACAAAGACGTGAACCAACAGATAGCGAGCATCACTGCTTTGGGTCGTGTTGGTTTACCAGCTGATATTGGTGGCGTAGTTTCCTTTTTGTGCACCGAAGATGCTCGGTGGATTAACGGACAACGTATCGAAGTATCAGGGGGAATGAACTTATAGATTCGTTCCCACCTACATCTACATCTACATGGAAGGTAATGGTATTGTTTAGGGGAACTTACCCCATAATAAAACAGCTAGTTTTTATAGGATGCCGACGGTTTGAATAATCCACGGACATCTCCCTGCATATAAACCGTACCGTTACCTTCTAAGCCCAATGCCTGTCTGGTTTTATCTTTTTCCAACCTTTCTTTACCCACATAATAAATGTTATCGCTGAGATGAAGATCCTTTGGGTTTACCGATACCAACGTCTGAGCCGAAGCATTATACGTTGCAGATGCCAGTGTATTCCGGGCTATTTTTAAGTGGCTTGAGCCATTGTCTTTTATACAGGTATTGGTTGCGTGAATCTTGTTGTCTTCAACCACCACATTACTCGCCTTTTCATGAATATATAGCGCACTATTCTTTGTAGCCGATATTTGATTTCCAGATAAAACAGCTTCATTTACCTTCCAGAGCGCAATTGCTCCTCGCGGCGAATTACTCGATATGGTATTGTTCTTGCAAATCAACCGACCATCCATATTGATATTGAGGTCGCCCCTTAAGTTATTGGAAACAAATACCAAGCTATCAACGGCAATATCGTTGGGTAGATACACCAAACGGATGTGGTTCGAGTCTAATGTCAGTTTCTTAGCTTTGGCATGTGCTAATACACGCAAACCGTCAAAAGTATTTTTAAATAAGTGTATTTGGCCTAAATCGCCAACAATCTCTGCAAAATTATCGGCATCGTTTTCAAGAACATCGATGGCATCGCATTGCCTAATATATATAGCTGGGCGATTACTGTTTTCTGATTTATTATTTCGAACCAGCACATTTTTAAGTCCGACCAATGTTGCGATACCCGAACCATCACGCGTTTTTTTACCCATTACCCAACCATTTCCTTTACTTTGGTTACCTTCGATGACGGCCTGAAGATCAACCTGCCGTACAGGGTCGGGATTATTAATATCTATCGCATCAGCTGCATTAGCTGTTAAGGTGTTATCGGTAATCTTATATTGTTTTTCCAAACCAGTGCTTCCAAAAGCCACCTGTATACCGCTCATACCGTTGTTTGATACGCGATTATGATGGACAACTATCGCTGCACAAGCATGAAAAAAAAGACCATTTTCACCATTATCATGAATATTATTATCCGAAATTCTTATATTTTTCGAGGATTGTACTCGTATACCGGTACCTCGCTGATAAAAAGATGGGCTTTGTCTACTTTTTCCAAAAAAGGAAACTTCGGTGTTTGTTATATCAACCTGTTCACAATTACGCAGATAAATTCCCGAAAAAGCGCATATATTAGTTGAGTCTCCCTGAATAGCTGTATTCGTCACTTTTACCCGCTTACAATTTTCCAAATAAACCGCTTCATTGGAGACAGCGGCTTTAAAACTTAACGAAATGTCATGTATATTTTTACCGACAAATAAAGGTGAGCTGGAGCATTGTTTTGCGAAACTAAATTTCTCTACGCTATCTGGTTTCAGCTGTTTTAACACGCCTTTAGAGGCTATATGTACACCATTCTTAAGATAAATAGTGCGTACATAATGTGTCCCTAACGGTATACGAACAGTGTCTCCGTAATTTGCCTGGTTAATCAGATGTTGTATGTATTTAGTATTGTCTTCCTCATTCCTTATACTGGCTACTACTGGCGCTTCATTTTTTTGCCTGAACTTTTCTTTACCTTCTATTTGTTGTGTGCTAATGGCTATCAAAAAAAGAAAAACGTAAGCTATTCGTCTATTCATTCGTTATGGTGCTGCTTTGATCCGACAAAAATAAGTATCTATTATTATAAACGTATTTATCGAAAAATATTTTATTTACATGCCAAAATTCTCAAAAAATATCACTAGTGTCCGGGAAAAATAAAAAGGAGCAGTAGAAATTAATCGAACTGCTCCGAGATTTATACTTTTGAGTTACGACACAAAAAAGTATGAACAAAAGTA